>JBDHFY010000331.1:0-4669 GCA_039590195.1 Gemmatimonadota bacterium
GCAGTGAGGCCTCGGCCGGCGTGATCCAGATCTTCACCAAGCGGGGCCAAACCGGGGCGCCGCGCTTCAACTTCCGGATCGATCAGGGCATCCAGAACATTCCCGGCGGTCGCTACAAGCCCCAGACGGGCTTTGCCCGGGATCAAGCCCAGGCCGACAAGCTGAACACGCTGTTCCAGAATGGCGCGCTCACGCTCGAAGGCGTGTCGATCACGCCGTACGTCCCCTTCTCGACCACCCCGGTCGAGGACATAATGGAGACTGGGCGCAACCAGACCTACTCGGCCAACGTGTCGGGCGGCGGGGAGGACGTACAGTACTACGTGGCCGGCCGCGCCAATTTCGAGGACGGCATATTCGGCGGCGACGTACTCGGCCCCGCGCAGGACTTCAACCGCCGCTATCAGGGCAACGTGGCGGTCACGCTGTTCCCTCGGGACCGACTGCAGTTCCGGGTGAGCGGCTCGTTTACCGACACGCGACTCGAGCTGCCCAACGGAAGCAACAACATTTTTGGTGTCGTTCCCCTCGCCTTGGACTCCAAGCCCGAGGTAGCGAACTGCGATGCATCGAGTCCTTCGGGCGAGGTGCTCGGGAAGACGATCCCGTTGTGCACCGGTGCGGGCAACTCCACCGGCGACGTCGCGTTCATGACCGTGCGGGAGGCGATGCAGCAGGAGACGGTGCAGGACGTCGAGCACTTCAACGGCAACGTGACGTTGTCGTATGAGGCAACCCAGTCGGTCAATCTCGAGCTCACCATGGGGCTCGACGCCACGAACGACCGTTCCAGCGAGTTCGCGCCGTTCGGATATGATGTCGACGAATTCACCAGCAACCGTACTGAGGGCTTCAAGGACCTCGGGACCCGTAACCACCGGGAGATCACGGTCGACCTCAAGACCCGGTGGAACGAGCGGTTTGCTGATATCTGGGCCTCCAATTTCGTCTTGGGCGGCCAGGGCTTCCTCTCCAAGACCAAGGTGGTGGGTGGTTTCGGTTCGGCCTTCCCCGGCCCCGGTCTCGAGGTGGCGGGCGCGGCGTCCAACCAGAGCCTGGATGAAGAGATTCTCGAGAAGGTGAACGCGGGCTTCTTCTTCCAGGAGCAGCTCGGTTTCAAGGACTTCGTGTTCTTCACCGTAGGCGCGCGCTACGACCGGAACTCCGCGTTCGGTGAAGAGACGGCCGGCGAGTTCTATCCCAAGGCCAGTCTCTCGATCATTCCGAGCGACATGTCGGGTTGGGCCAGCAGTTTGCTCTCCACCTTCCGCATCCGGGGTGCCATCGGGCAGTCCGGCCTCCAGCCTGGCGCGTTCGACAAGCTGACCACGTTCGAGGCCGCGCCGACGACCCACGGTCCCGGCGTGCAGCCGGACAACCTGGGCAACGCGTTGCTCAAGCCCGAGAAGTCCACCGAGTGGGAGACCGGCGCCGAATTCGGTCTGCTCAACAACCGCTTGGGGGTCGACGTCACCTACTGGAACCGGGTCACCCGCGACGCGCTGGTTGCGCGGCAGTTCCCGGTGACGGGCGGTTTCCAGGAGGAGCAGCTGGACAACATCGGCGAGCTCAAGGGTGAAGGTCTCGAAATCAAGTTCGACGCGCTGGTGATGGATCGAGAGAACCTCACGGTGACCTTCTTTGCCAATGCGTCGTACATCAAGGAGACGATCACCAGCATGGGGCCGGCGCCGCCGCTCAAGGTGGGTGGCAGCTATCCGCGGTATCGCAATTTCCTCATGGAAGGCTTTGCCCCTGGGCAGTACTTCGGTGCCCAGCTTGTCGACTTCACGCCTGGGCAGACCGTGCCCTATGACAGCAACGGCGATGGCCAGCCGGACACGGAAGCCGAGTTCAGGGCGTACCTGACGTCCATACCGTCGCACGACTTGGACGACGCGGAGTTGGGCCCGCTGATGCGTGACGACGACGGCGACGGCGACCGGCTGGACCACGACCTGGGCAAGCCGAACCCCGACTGGACCGGTGCCTTCGGCACCCAGATCACGATTTCGCGCAACCTGCAGGTCAATACGCTGTTCGAGTACAAGGCGGGCAACTACGGGGTTTCCAACCTCACGGACGCATTCCGCAAGTCGCATCCGGGCATCGGCCGCAACATACTGGGATCCACCATAGTCGAGTCCACGCTGATGAACCCGGCGACCCAGAACGACGCCGACGCGCGCCTCCAGGCGGCGCTGGACTGGGCCACACAGTGGAAGAGCCTGAACCCGTGGAGTGGGCTCAACCTCGTCGAGAGCGGTAACTACCTCCGCTGGAACGAGCTGTCCGTGACTTACAGCCCGCCACTCTCGTTCGCCGAGAAGCTCGGGCTGGACAACATGTCCTTCAGCGTGACCGGCCGGAATCTGGTGTTGTGGACTGGCTACAGCGGCATCGATCCGGAGTCAAACCAGGCCACCCGCTGTGGTGGGGGTGGCGAGGCCGACCTTGATTGCAACTTCCTGCAGAGCGTCGACGCGTGGGGCGTCCCACTTCCGGTTCAGTGGGCGATCTCCGTTCGATTCGGCTTCTAAACGATGAGGAGAGAAAGACCCATGTCCTTACGAGATATCAGCAGCGCGGGGCGCTGGAGCGCCCCCCTGCTTGCCTTGTGTCTGGGGGTCTTTGTCGCCGGGTGTGACAGCCTGATCGACGTGGAGAACCCCAACAACGTGCTGGATGAAGACATCCGCAAACCCGAGGGCGCCGCTTCCGTAGCAAACGGGGCGCTCTATACCGTCGAGGACGGGTACGACTTTATGTTGGTGCCTTACACGGTGCTGGGCGACGAGGGCCACTGGATCGGCTCGCGGGATGCCTGGCGGGAGTTGGATTTCGGTATTCCCACCGACATCAACAACGAGTTCATCGATGGGGCGTTCGACAACTTCGCCCAAGGGCGGTGGATGGCCGACGAGGCGATCAAGATCCTCGAGGGGCTCGACGCCGACGGTGAGCTCGGCGAGCGGGATCTGCTAGCCGAGGCCTATCTGTGGGCGGCGATCTCGTACACTGCCATCGCCGACTGGATGGACGATTTTGCCCTGTCGGACCGCAAGGAAGCCGGCCCAGCCATCGGCGCCGCCAACATGTCCTCCTTCTACGACACGGCGCTCGGCTATCTGACCAGCGGCCTCGCCATCGCCTCGACGGGCGATCTCGGCCGGAACCTCACGGCCATGAAGGCGCGCACCCAGCACGCGAGAGCCGTGTGGAACATGATCGGGAGCTTCCCCAATCCCGGCGGGCCCAGCAACCTGGCCGCCACCCTGCCCAACGGGGGGTTGGTGATGGACGCGGGGGCTGCAGCCGATGCGGCCGCCGCTCTGGCGCTCGACGGCACCGACTGGGTGTTCCAGTTCGAGTATACCTCGGCGACCCTGGCCTCCAACCTGGGATTCCAATTCAACGAGCGGCTGGAGCACCGGATCGGCGACCTCTGGATCAACCCGACGGCTGACGACAAAGAGGTCGAGAGCGTGAAGATGACGGACCCCATCGACGGGGTGCCCGATCCGCGCCTCGAGGATTTCGTGGATACGTTCGCGGGTGATGATTTTCTGGACATCACCATCCTGTCCGGGCGGCTGATGCACCTCATCATCGCAGAGGATGCGTTGGCCCGGGGGACACCGGCTGACATGACGACGTTCGCCAGCAGCATCAACACCGTGCGAGGTTGGGGTGGCGTCACCGGAACTTGGTCTGCCGCCTCGGCGATCACGGCGGACAGTATTCTCCGTCACGAGCGGGGCGTGAACCTGTTCATGCAGGGCGTTCGCGTCCACGACCTGTACCGGTTCGGGATGCGGTCGGACAATTGGCAAACCACCTCGCCGGCTGTCCAAACGCCAGGCACCTTCTTCCCGATCACGATCATCGAGATCCGGTCGAACTGCCACTTGAATCAGGACTTCGAATGCTAAGGGTAGGTCACAACCGCGAGGTCTAGTCGACCACCGCGGCGCTGCAGTCGGGCGGCACTGCAGTCAGTACGACAACAAAGAGGCGAGTCACGCAGTTCGTGGCTCGCCTCTTCCCTTCCCCGCCACCCCACCCACCCTACCCCGCTGCCCGCGACGAGCTGCCAGCGCCGACAGGCTCACTCCGCTTGGCGAACTCAGATCTTCACAGCCGGCAGCTGGCGGCCGGCAGCGGGGGGAGCCGGGGGGAAGGGTTCGGTAGAAGGGCTACCACGGAAACGAGATCGGTGCGGTGATGCTCCGCTGCGTTGGCTCCTGGCCACTGCCCGACAGACCCCCAGTGGCAGCCCGACGCACAAGTTCAAACGTGGTAATCATGGCAGCGGTGACGCCAATGACCGCGAGAACCGTCTTTCCGGGCATCAATTGTCGCTCGTCGAGCCGCTCGATCTGCTCGTGGGGAATGTAAAAAACCGATCCGGTCGCCTCGTGGCGCGTTCCGTAGCGGGATCGCAGCCATTGCGCCCAGAGCCCCAGACTCTCTCCCTCGTCCCTGTACACCTCCCCTTCCACCTGGGCAATCTCGTTGATCGTGATCCTGCCGAGGTCGAAAGACTGAAGCGGCGAGAGATGAGCGCGAATAGTACGTCCCGGGTCCGGTGTCACACCATCGTCCACCGCCATGAACTGGTAACACGCGCTCAAGGACATCGACAGCAGCAACATCACGGCCACGGGAC
>JBDHFY010000332.1:0-7050 GCA_039590195.1 Gemmatimonadota bacterium
TCGCGCCCCATGAGCTTGTCGGCCAGGGCACCCGGTTTGGTCCCCTCGAGTTGATCCAGGACATTTTCCAGGCGCCGCTGCTCGAACTGCGATGGCGGCTCGCTCTGCAGCCAGCGAAACAGGGTTGAAGGATGGAGTCCCAGTTGCTGTGCCAGGGCGGCCTTGGTGACGTGTGCGGCGCGAATCCGCGCGTCTATGTCGGTGCCCCAATCAGATAGGGCGTGTTTACGGCTGGTCGGCATTACGTGGTCCCATCGATCGTAAGTTCATGTCGCTCATATCGCATCACGTTGCACAGGCCCAATTTGATGTTGCATGGCCTATGTGTCAAGCGATTTCCGTAAAATCAATGTTGACAGATAATTAGGCGTTCCTATGTTGGGCATGGGAGCCTCAGTGACGAACGTCACGATATCGCAGCGATGTGGTTGTTATTGTGCAGAGAGGCAGATGTGGAGGGGCGACGCAATGCGTCGCCCGAACTAATGGCCGACTTAATCGAGTTCATGGATCGCGAGGGCGTCGCTTGTTGGGCGCGGTTTCGGTTGGACAGCGGGGACAGCATTTGGCTCGGTGTCGCTGAAGACGGTGTCGTTGTCGAGCAATTCGACAAGGAGTTCACGGGCACGAAGCTGTTCGGCGAGGAAGACGCTGTGAAGCGGGCGAGGGTGGCACGAGCATTGGCAGATCAGTTCGCGGGAATACCCACGCCGCCGGAGATGAAAGATCCGGTACTGCTCGCGTTCACTGCAGCGATTCTACTCTGCTCGTCGCCCGAGGAAGTTCAGAGGGTTTTGGGGCAGGCTGTAAACGGAGCGTGAGAGGCAGAGGGCAGGGCGGCAGGGTGCAAAGGTGGAGTTACTTCTCCCTTCAGTAGATGAGGATAAACGCGGATAGGCAGCCGGCGGACCCTTCCCGTCTCTTACCGTCTCTTGCCGTCTCTTACCATCTCTGCTCCTCGTTCGAGCATCCGTCTCAGCTCCTGCTTGGCGCGGTTGAGACGACTCTTCACGTAGGGTGCGAGAAATGTGGGACGAAGAACACTGTGGCCGTCGCTTACCGACAGTTGAGTTTGACCAGTTGAAGCCCCAGTTCTCGCACCTCTCGCTGTACATCGTCTAGCTGGCGACGTAAGAGGTCCATCTCGCGCTTCTCGTCGTACACCTGGTTCAGCCACTTCACGAGTTCGTCGACACCGTCTTGTCCGAACTTCTCATAGAAGTCGCGCGAGAAATTGGCTAGGTATGGCATTGCCTCCCCCGGTGCATTGAGGTAGGGCAAGCTATGATCGTTCAGCGGGAGTACATAGGCAGGAAAACGCGGATGGTCGGCCGCGGATGTACGCGGAAACTGGCGGATTAACGTGGATGGGCGGGGCAGGGCGGACTCTTACCGTCTCTTCCCGTCACTGCCCGTCTCTTGCCGACTCTTATTACCGTCCCTTACCGTCTCTTCCCGTCTCTTACCGTCTCTCTTACCGACTCTTCTGATGGGTTGAGGCGTGGAGCGGACCCGTGGCCGCACGGCTAGACACACGATGGCCAGGCCTTCATTTTCGCAGCACCCAAATATTCCGCGAGGTCCTGTCATGAGAAAGCAAGCCACGCTATTCACGATAACGCTCTATTTGCTCGTCGCCGCCCCGGTGCTGGCGCAGCAGACATCCCTCAACGACGCCAGCCTGTCCGGCCTCTCGCTGCGACCGATCGGCCCGGCGCTCAACAGCGGGCGGATTGCCGATATCGATATTCACCCGCACGACGCGAGCGTCATGTACGTAGCGGTGGGCTCAGGCGGGGTCTGGAAGACGGTCAACGCCGGGACCACGTGGGAGCCGATCTTCGACGGCCAGTCGTCGTACAGCATCGGGTCGGTGACCATCGACCCGAGCGCTCCGGACATCGTCTGGGTCGGCACGGGCGAAGACGTGGGAGGCCGTCACGTCGGGTTCGGTGACGGTATCTACAGGAGCACCGACGGGGGCCGGACGTGGCAGAACATGGGTCTCGAGAACTCCGAGCACCTGTCCACCATCATCGTGCATCCGAAGAACTCGGACGTAGTCTGGGTAGCGGCGCAGGGCCCGCTCTGGACGTCGGGCGACCAGCGGGGTCTGTACAAGACCACCGACGGCGGCGAAACGTGGCGCAAGGTGCTGGGTAACGACCAGTGGACGGGTGCCACCGACATCGTCATCGACCCTCGCGACCCCGACCGGCTCTACGCCGCCACTTGGGACCGGCACCGGACGGTGGCGGCATACATGGGCGGCGGCCCCGGCTCCGGCGTCTGGAAGAGCGAGGACGGGGGCGAAACGTGGAAGCGGCTCGAGACCGGGCTGCCCGGCGGTTCCTTGGGCAAGATCGGGCTCGCCATCTCCCCGCAGAAGCCCGACATAGTCTACGCGACCATAGAGACGATCCGCAGGGACGGCGGTGTCTGGATGTCGGAGGACCGGGGCGAGTCGTGGCGCAAGATGTCCGATGCAGTTTCGGGCGGAACGGGGCCCCACTACTACCAGGAACTCTACGCCTCGCCGCACAAGTTCGGGCGGCTCTTCATAGTGAGCGCAACCACCCTCGTCAGCGACGACCACTTCGCCACATACGAAGGACTCAACAACGAAAACAAGCATGGCGACGACCACGCCATCGCGTTCCGCAAGGACGACCCGGACTACATCCTCTTCGGCTCCGACGGCGGGCTGTACGAGACATACGACGACATGAAGACGTGGCGGTACATGGCCAACCTGCCTGTGATGCAGTACTACAAGATCGCCGTGGATGACTCGGGTCCGTTCTACAACGTGTACGGCGGCACTCAGGACAACGGATCCAACGCCGGGCCCGCACGTACGCCGTTCGACCACGGGATCCGGAACACGGACTGGTTCACGACACTGGGCGCCGACGGCCAGGACCAGGCCGTGGAGCCCGGCAACCCGAATATCCACTATGGCGAGTTCCAGCAGGGCGTTATGTGGCGAACCGACCGGATTACGGGCGAGGCGGTGTACATCCAGCCCCAGGCCCGGGAGGGCGAGCCGTTCGAGCGGTTCAACTGGGACGCGCCCATCGAGGTCAGCTTCCACCTGCCGACCCGGATCTTCCATGCATCGTACCGGGTCTGGCGGAGCGATAACCGAGGCGACAGTTGGACGCCCATCTCCGGCGACCTGACCCGGAGCCAGGAGCGGATCGAGCTGCCCATAATGGGGCGCGTCCAGAGCTTCGATGCCGCCTGGGACGTGGGCGCCATGTCTGTCTACAACACCGTCACCTCCATCGGCGAGAGCCCGCTGGACGAGAACCTGATCTACGCCGGCACCGATGACGGCCTGTTCTGGGTGACGGAGGACGGCGGCGAGAACTGGCGCCGGATCGAGGCGGGCGAGATGGCGAACGTGCCGGACATGGCGTTCGTGAACGACGTGAAGGCGAGCCACCACGATCCCAACACCGTGTACGTGGCGCTCGACAACCACAAATCAGGCGACTTCGCGCCGTACCTGGTGAAGAGCACGGACCGGGGTCGGACGTGGACGTCCATCGCCGGAGACATCCCGGACCGCCACCTGGTCTGGCGGGTGGTGCAGGACCACATCGACCCGGACCTCCTCTTCGCCGCCACTGAGTTCGGCGTCTTCGTCACCGTGAACGGCGGTGAACAGTGGACCGAACTGCCCGGGGCTCCCACGATCTCGTTCCGCGATATCGTGATCCAGCGCGAGCAGGAGGACGTGGTAGCCGCGTCGTTCGGCCGCGGGATCTTCGTCCTCGACGACTACACGCCGCTCAGGGATGGTGCCGACGGCCTCGCCGACGAGGCCAAACTCTTCGACACTCGGCCGGCTCTTTGGTACCAGCCAAAGGATCTCCAGTACGACCAGGGAGCGGATCAGTGGACGGCCGAGAACCCGCCCTTCGGTGCGGTGTTCACCTACTGGCTGCGGGACTCCTACGAGTCGCTGGAAGCCCAGCGGAAGGCTCGGGAGAAGGAGGTGGCGGAGGACCAGGACGTTCCGTTCCCTGGCTGGGACGCGCTGGAGGCGGAGCAGCGAGAGCAGGGCCCCACGGTCCAGGTCGTGATCCGGGACCGGAACGGCACGGTAGTCAACCGCGTGGACGGCGCGACGTCCGCGGGAGTCCACCGGGTTGACTGGGACCTGGAGTATTCGTCCAACGCGATGATCAGCCTAGAGGGCGGTGGCGGGTTCGGTGGCGGCTTCTGGGTGCTGCCCGACACCTACATGGCCACGCTGATCAAGATCGAGGAGGGTCAGGTCACCGAGCTCGCCGGACCGGTGGAATTTGAGGTCGTGCCGGCCTTCGAGGGTGCGCTGGAGCGTGTCCCTGCCAATGTCGTGGCCGCGTTCCGGGAGGAGGTCGAGTCCTTTGCCCAAGATTTGACCGAGACATCGAACCTGCTCGAGGAGCAGATCCAGCTGGTCGAGGCGATGCAGACGGCGCTGAGCCGCGCCGACTCGGTGGCTCCCGACCTGAACAACCAGCTCTACCAAACCCGGCTCGAGCTGATGGAGCTCCGGGAGCGGATGCGGGGCAGCGAGGCGAAAGGAGAGATCGGTGAGCGCAGCCCGCCGACGCCGGGCAGCCGACTGTCGGTAGGTTACCGCGGGCTGAGCACGACTCGAGCAAGCGCTGGAGGCCACGGGAGCGCCGCCCATAGAGAGGAGGGGCGGCGGCTAAAGGGAAAGGACGAAGTAAGAGGATGTAGGACGAAGAAAGACGATGTCAGACGAAGTCAGACGATCCAAGACGATCTAACCGTCGTCCTACGTCGTCGAGTGTGGTGGAGCAGGGTGGGCCGTCGTCTGACATCGTCTGGGGTTGGATGGTTAGGTGCGGTGGCACCTCCACGCACACCGGTTGGTGTGGTCGTTCCACAGAGAGACGAGATATGGATCTTACTTTTTTGGTCCCTATTGCCGCCATTGTCATTGGCATCCCTGGGACTGTCGGGTTCCTGGCTCTGGCTATGGGTCACACGCGCAAGATGAAAGAACTGAAGATCAGAGAAAAAGAGCTTGAGATGGGAGGCAGTGATGCGGAGTTGCGACCGGTGGTCGACGCGCTGTGTGACGATCTCAACGATACGCGCGCACAAGTGGCTGAATTGCAGGAACGCCTCGACTTCGCAGAGCGTCTGCTTGCCTCCGGGAGTCCGCCAGAGAAAGATAGAAGTGGCTGACCGGCGACCCGTTCTTCAGAACGTGTCCCGCAGGCCGAGCCCGGGTTTCGACCCAGGAACGCCGCTGATTTGCGCTGAAACCAGCGGGTCAACGCGGACACTCGCACCCGTTCTTCAGAACCAATCCCGAAGGGGCCGAGCCCGGGTTTCAACCCAGGAACGCCGCTGATTTACGCAGAAACTTGCTGATCAACGCGGACACACTCGCCCGTTCTTCAGAACCAGCCCCGCAGGGGCCGAGCCCGGGTTTCAACCCAGGAACGCCGCCGGCATCGTCCTCCTTCGTCGGGAGGGGTTGAAGTGGGCTGAGGCATTGAAACCTAACTATTCTGAGTTGCGTCATATGGATAGGGCTGGTGAACGGCTCCGGCCTGACGACGACTTAGGAGGGCACGTGGGTGAGCGGGAATTCCTCGGTGAGTTCGAGCACTTGGTGCTCGCGGCGGCGATGCGGCTCAGTGACGCTTATGGAGCGTCGATCATTCAGGAGATTGAAGACACCACCGGTCGCACGGTGAAAGCAGGCTCGCTCTACATAACGCTGGAGCGACTCGAGAAGAAGGGGTTTTTGAGGTTGCGGATGGGCGGAGCGGAGCCCGGGCGTGGAGGGCGTCCCAAGCGTTTCGTCGAGGTGACCGGGGAAGGTGTGAAGGCGCTCGCGATGCACCGCGGAGCACTGCTGCGGATCTGGGATGGGATAGAGATGCAGTTGGAGGATTCCTGATGCCGTTCTGGGGGCGGGGGCTCTTGGGCGCACTTAGCCTGCTACTCCCGAAATCCGTTCACGACGGACTGGCGGGAGATTTGGTGGAGCTGTACTCGCGGCGAGTACGCGAATCCGGGCGGGTCCGCGCGTATGCGTGGCTACTGGGTCAGGTGATGTGGGCATGCTTGAAGTACGGACCGAGCGCCTTACGCGAGAGACTTGGCTCGAGTCGCTGGACGCTGACGGGTTGGGGCGGCGGGATGCGGTCAGGCGTGCGGCAAGTGGCGCGGGCCCCGGGGTTCGCAACGGTAGTGATACTCCTGGTGGCATTGGGCATTGGCGCAACAGTGACGGTGTATTCCCTGGTGGACGGCGTACTAATGACGCCGATGCCATATCCTGAGCCCGACCGCCTGGTTTCGGTCAGTGAGGACAACCCGAACATCCGGATCTCCCCCGGGTGGACCTCGATTCCGAATTACCTCGACTGGCGCGACCGAGCCGGGTCGTTCGAGTCGATGGCACTCTTCAGGGGTAGGAGCGCCTCGGTCGGGACCGAGGGCGACCCGCAATACGCTTACAGCGCCTTCGTGACACCGGAGTTCTTTGACGTATTCGGCGTTCCACCCGAGTTCGGTCGCGGATTCACCGCAGACGAAGCCCGCGAGGGCGGAGATCGGGTTGTCGTCCTTTCCTACGGGCTCTGGCAAAGCGGATACGGGATGGACCCCGCCATCCTAGGCCGCACGATATCGGTGGATGGGAGCCCGCGCACCGTCGTGGGCGTGATGCCAAAGGGCTTCAACGCTCCGGGTGAGTGGATGGGCGCCGGGATCACCATGTCGCTGTGGCAACCGTTTGCTGTCGATTCCGACCTGGAGCGCGGCAATCGCTCGTACAGCGCCGTGGCGCGGCTGGGAGACGGCGTGACGCTCGGGGCGGCGCGCACGGAAATCGAAGGGCTGCACGCCCAGCTTCGCTCTGCCTACCCGGACGCGAACGGCGATTGGCGCAGCCAGATCTTGGTCTGGCACGACCTCGTCCTGGGTGCGACACGGGCCCCGCTGTATCTCCTGCTGGGAACGATGCTGTTCGTTTTGGCCATCGTGTGCGCCAACGTTGCAAGCCTCGTG
>JBDHFY010000333.1:0-4623 GCA_039590195.1 Gemmatimonadota bacterium
CCTTGTCGTTCCAACAGACGGCGGCGGGGAATGTCTCCGTCACGCGGCGGCTCGTGCAGATCACGCTGTCGGTTGAAATATTCGATCAGGTCGAAGGTCGTCCGCTGTGGCAGCGGTCCGGCCTGCGGATGGAAGGAGAGTACGACCCACCGGCGGAGACGAGGGGGCGGGAGCTAGCTCTGGAGCGCCTAGTCACCGACATCGTTGACGGAGCTCAATCCCAATGGTGAAATCACCGAAGCGGAAAGGGTTCAATCGAAGGGGAGTCACGCGCGTCGGCTGTCTCATGTGGGTGCTAATCGGTGTGGTTGTGATCTATTCGGGAGTCCAGGCCGCTGAGGTGTATTTCCCGTACTGGCAATTGCGCGACACCATGAAGGCGCAAGCGGAGTTCGCACCCAGCATCACCGATGACGTCATCCGACGACGGATCCTCAACAGAATGGACCAACTCGATCTCCCCGATGCTGCGGCTGGCAATCTCGTCATTCGGCGCCGCCAGCGACAGATCACGATTTCAACGACCTACCAAGCCACCCTCGAGCTGCCTTTGGTCACTCGCATTGTTACCCTGAGTCCGGAAGTCAGGCAAACTCTGTAAACAATGAAGCGACCCTTTGTTCTTTCTCTGGCAGCGGTGCTCTTGCTGCTGGGCGTGGAACCACTTTGGGCCGCCATAGGGTTGAGCACGGAAACAGATATCGTTCGTTTCCTCTTTGTGCTCGCTGTGATGCTCTTGGCGGGGAAGTTCTCAGGTGAGCTCTTCGAGCGCATCGGTCAACCCGCAGTTTTGGGTGAACTCATTGCCGGCGCACTACTCGGTGCGAGTGCGTTTGGAGTCATTCCGACATCCCCCGATGATTCGCTGACCGAGGTCGTCAAAATCCTTGCCGAGATCGGCGTGTTGGTGCTCTTGTTCGAGATCGGCATTGAGACGGATCTCAAGCAGATCATCCGAACCGGTCCGGCTGCCATATCGGTCGCGCTAGTCGGCGTCGTGGTACCGTTCGGTCTCGGGTTTGCGTATTGGATTTCTCCTCTGGTCCGGCCGGAATTCAACATCACCGGGCAGTGGACGACGGCTACCTTTATCGGTGCCACCCTTACGGCGACCTCCGTGGGAATCACCGCACGGGTGCTGACGGACATGCAGGTCATGCATTCGCTCGAGGCGAAGCTCATCATCGGTGCGGCGGTGTTCGATGACATCATCGGCTTGGTGCTGCTCGGGCTCGTGTCGGCCCTCGCCGCCGGCGCCACAGTCTCAGTTTTGAGCGTGGGGCGCTCACTCGGCGTCGCTATTGGTTTCCTCGTCGTAGCCGTGGCGGTAGGCATTGCCATTGCGCCGAAGTTCTTCGAGATCATTGACCGGATGCGGTCCCGTGGCGTGCTCCTCGTGACGGCCTTTGCGTTTACCCTCCTCATTGCCGGTTTGGCAGACCGTGCTGGATCCGCGATGATCATCGGCGCGTTTGCCGCCGGACTCATCCTGTCGAGAACTAACCAGTTCGACACCATTGAGCAGCAAATCAAGCCGGTAGCGGAT
This sequence comes from Gemmatimonadota bacterium, assembly GCA_039590195.1. GTDB lineage: Bacteria > Gemmatimonadota > Gemmatimonadetes > Gemmatimonadales > GWC2-71-9 > JBDHDY01. Next base: position 1,547 of record JBDHFY010000333.1, read on the forward strand.
ATATTCACCCCGGTGTTCTTCTTGAGCATCGGTGCGCAAATGGACCTGCGGTTGCTCAATCCTCTGATACCTGAGAACCTCGAGGTACTGGGTCTCGCGCTTGTGCTCTTTGTGATTGCCGCCACAGGCAAGGTCGTGGCGGGATGGGGCGTACCGTGGCAGCGATTCAATCGCCCGGCGGTCGGGCTCGGCATGATGCCCCGAGGCGAAGTTGGTTTGATCTTCGCCAACATCGGTCTGGCCGCGGGCGTGCTATCTACAAAGCTGTTCAGCGCTGTCGTCCTCGTGGTCATGGCAACGACGATCTTGGCACCGGTCTTTCTGAAATGGGCGTTCACACAATGGGGAACGTCGGAGTTGACCTAGAGGCATGACGCAGGACAAGATCCGCTCGCTGGCCGAAGCGCTCCGTTGGCGTCGCAACGTGAGCGGCACGATCGTGTTCACGAACGGCGTATTCGACCTACTCCATCCCGGGCACGTCGCGTTGTTGGAGCTGGCGCGGGCGGAAGGAGCAGCATTGATCGTTGGCGTGAACGATGATGCCTCGACCCGCGCTCTGGGAAAGGGACCTGGTCGCCCGTTCATGTCCGCTAAGGCAAGGGCCAGGGTGGTAGCGGCGCTCGAAGCGGTGAACTGCGTCGTGTGTTTCTCCGAGGAGACACCTGAATCACTGATCCGGGCACTCCGACCGGATGTTCTCGTGAAGGGGGCCGACTATGAGTTGGATGAAATCCCAGGTCGGGATTGGACGGAGGCCCACGGAGGGAAAGTCGTGCGTATCTCGTTGAAGGCGGGACAATCGACGACGGCCATCGTGGAGCGCATCCGTGCCACGGCCTGACGGGCGTCGAGCGGACGAACTGCGACCGGTGGTGCTGGAGCGCGGCACAAACCCCTACGCCGAAGGCTCGTGTTTGACCAGGATGGGGGGCACGCTCGTGTTGTGCACCGCGACGGTGGAGGGAGGCGCGCCGCCGTGGCGCAAACCGTCCGGTCTTGGCTGGGTGACCGCCGAGTACGCCATGTTGCCGCGTGCCACGACGGAGCGGACCCAGCGAGAGCGGCGGGGTACCAGTGGGCGGACGGCCGAAATCCAACGCCTGATCGGACGAAGCTTACGCGCCGCCATGACTACGTTCGATTTCGGTGATCGCATCATTCGCATCGACTGCGATGTGCTCCAGGCCGACGGCGGTACCAGAACGGCCGCCGTGACCGGCGGTACCGTCGCCTTGTGGGATGCCTGCGCGTGGCTTGAAGCCGAGCACGGTGTGCCCAATCCGTTCGGACGGCTTGTATCCGCCGTATCGGTGGGTGTAGTAGACGGTGTCCCCCGACTCGACCTCAGCTACGCCGAGGATCGGAGCGCCGATGTGGACGCGAACATCGTGATGGCCGAACCCGATCAGTACGTCGAGGTGCAGGCAACGGGAGAAGCGGGTACGTTCGACCAGAAACTCCTCGACGACCTCCTCGCGCTGGCGAACCGCGGGCTTCACCAGCTCTTTGCCGAGCAGCGACGCGTCCTGGGAATATGAGCCGCCAACTCCTCATCGCCACGCGGAACCCGGGAAAGCAACGCGAGATCCGTGCCCTGATGAGTGGCCTGGATTGTCAAATCGTGTTTCCCGATGAGATCGGACTGTACGAGGACTCGGTGGAGGCCGGACTTGAGACAAAGTCCACGTTCGAGGGGAACGCGACGCGAAAGGCGGAGTACTTCCAACGTAAGTCGCGCCTCCCGACCGTCGCCGAAGATTCAGGTCTCGAGGTCCGCTTGTTGGGAGGGTTGCCCGGCGTCCGATCTCGCCGATTTGCCATGGCCACAGCCAATCAGGACGAGGCCAACAACGCCGAGCTGCTGCGGCGGTTGTCGGGAGCACCACCCGAGCGCCGCGGGGCACAATATCGCTGTGTCGCGGTCTTACTCGCACACGCCAAAGCGACACCGCGAGTGTTCGAGGGAACCTGTCAGGGAAGGGTTCTGTCCGAACCACGGGGGAGCGGTGGGTTCGGCTATGACCCGCTCTTCTTTTCCGAGGAACTGCAAAAGAGCTTTGGAGAGGCAAGGCCGGAGGAAAAGGATGGCGCCAGCCACCGCGGAGCAGCGTTTCGGGCCTTGGCGGAATGGATCACCGCGCATCCGCTGTGACGCGTGGGTCTGGGAGCTCACGCGGGTGACTTGGAACAGACACACTAACGAACGCTGAGATCGGACCCATGACTGCACACAACCACCTTCTCGCAGCAACTGCGTTCGTCCTGTTTGCCACAACCAGTTGCGCTCCGGATCGCAGCCCGGCCGCCGATTGGCTTGCTCAGTATGCAACTGTCCGATTGACGGCGGATCTGAGCTCCCTGTCCGAACGGGAGCGTGACATGATTCCGCTCCTCATCGAAGCCGCAGAGGAAATGGACGAGATCTTCTGGGCTCAGGCTTACGGGAACCGGGATTCTCTGCTGGCAACCATCGACGATCCCGCTGTGCGCCGCTACGTCGAGATCAACTACGGCCCGTGGGATCGTCTGGCGGGGGATGAACCATTCATTCCAGGGATCGGACCAAAACCGCAAGGGGCAAACCTCTATCCACCGCACCTCACTCGTGAGCAGTTCGAGGCTGCCTTGGACGCGACCTCGGCCGAGGCCGAGGCGCTGCGGAGCCTTTACACGCTCGTGCGACCGAGCGCCGACGGAGGCCTGACCGCCGTCCCCTATCACGAGGCGTTTCCCGAACCGACGGCCCGCGCGGCGGAGAAGCTGAAGCAGGCCGCGACTCTGGCGGACGATGCCGGATTCCGTCGGTACCTCGAGCTCCGCGCGGACGCGCTCCTCTCAGACGAGTATCGGGAGAGCGACGTGGCGTGGATGGAGATGAAGACCAATAACATCGACGTCGTGATCGGTCCCATCGAGACGTACGAAGACCAACTGTTCGGTTACAAAGCCGCCCACGAAGCCTATGTATTGCTCAAGGATCGCGAGTGGAGCGAGCGACTCTCGCAGTACGCCCAACTGCTCCCAGAGCTGCAGCAGGGACTACCCGTACCCGAGCCATACAAGCGCGAAAGGCC
>JBDHFY010000334.1:0-4944 GCA_039590195.1 Gemmatimonadota bacterium
GCGAAGAAGGGGAGGGAGTGGGTGAGGCGGGTCCGGATAGGAACGGGCGAGCGATCACGCACCAGTGACCCTAGCGGATCATCTCGATAGCCAGCACCCAGGTCAGTACGGGGTTAGGAGTTTCCAGTAGCTGGCGACATCGAAGCCCACGGGATCGACTTCGTAGTACCGGCCCCGCATGAAGTGTCCCGTGGTTGGAAAGTAGGGAGGGGTGGCACTCATCGCGCACTGATCATACGAGTAGCGCTTGAGGTATCCCGTCCCGCCCGGTGACCTAATGGTGCCCACCGCGCCACGGGTTTGCTGAATGATGCCGCCGGTAAGATAGAGGCAGCCACGTCCCCACAGGCGGGTCTCGCAGGGCTCCGCCCTCGTCGCGCCGCCGGCGTAGTTCTCGACGGTGAAAATGTCCAATGCTAGCATCACACCGTTGATGAACTCATCCTCGTGTCATCGTACGTGAAGTAATTCTGCCCCGTCGCCGGACGGACGGGCGCGTTGATCGTGTTGTCTGCCAGCAGGATATCGTCGCCGCTGAAGACGCCGAGCATGTCGTTGCAGGTGCCCGCGCCTGGATTCGTCGCGTACACGAGATCGTCTGCGATGATGATGTCGTCGGTCGCGGCAAGGGTCACCTGACCACGGACGACACCGCTTACCGCGACTTTGCCGTCGACGAAGATCACTCCTTTGAACGAGGGGTTCATCTCTCGGTTGATCGGGATCAGGTACTGAGCGTCGGGCCGTCCCGCCACCAACGGATCAACCGGGCCGGTCCACTGGAGCCACCTGCCAAACAGGTCGGTCGCCTGGAATCCACCCCAAAGGGCATCCGACCCACCGAGGTAGCAGCGCCGGGTGGAGCTGGACACCGACGCCACCCAGGAATCGGGGCCGTTAGTGGGATGATCGTCCGCTACGACAAAGGTGCCTCCATGATAGTGGCCGCAGTTCTCAGAGTTCCGCAGCCCACGGGGAGAGTAGTCGGTGGGCACGTCCGCTACGACATACCCGGCGTTCGTCGATTGGTAGACCCGAACGAACCCCTCGTTGGCACCATTAACCTGGCCGTCGGCGTTGAGGTCGAGAGCGAGAAACTCAATCCGGGTCGTGGCCTGACCCGACCCTCCACCCGAGTTGCCGGTGAATGCCGTGCCCCCAGCCATGCCCTGCACTCGCAGTCTGTTCAGATCGGCCGTTTGCGGCATCTCGATGCGTGGCCCATTCTCGGTGTATCCCTGCGCGAATGTCCCGTACTGGCCGCCCATGACGGTCTTGGCCGTGATTACGGGCCCGAGAAACGTGGCACCCGAAGAATAGATTTTGAGGTGGTCGTTGGTGTGGACAGGGCCCTGGATCTGGTCACCGCCTCCGAAGGAGATGTTGCTCGGCTCGACGTCGGTGAAGTAGGCATACTTTGCGAAGCTCTCCTGAACGATCTCGCTTCGACGAACGACCCGGCTGCGGAAATTGTCCTCCACGGCCACCACCACGCTTCCGAACACCCCGTACTGCCCCGACGTTTGGCCTGTTGGTCCCACGTAGATCGACCGTCGAATATTCGGGATCATCGTGCCTGAAGCGTCGTAAACCGGGGAGCCGCCCTCGAGCGTGCTGTACAGGGAATCTGGATACAGTGTCTCGTCGCCGTTGACGAGGGAGCGCGCCTCTTCCAAGCCGGCGTCTGCCGCGGCAACGAGCATGCCGTGCCGCTCACTGTAGCGGTTGATGATAGTCGCGTTCATCCCCACAAGGGCGGCGCCAGCCGAGAGAACCGCAACGGCCAACGTGACCATGAGCACCACAACCAGAGCAATGCCGCGTTCGTCACGAAGTAGCTGCCGTGGGTACATAGCCATCCCTCCGAGCTACGGGACCGCCACCGGGCCCGCTTCTACAGTCTGCGACAGCGACGGTGTACAATCCTGCGCAGCGAGGGCGTACATGAGCGTCTCACCGGACGTCACGGCTCCGTCCACATACGTGTATTGCGCACTACCCGAGGGAATACTCAAGAAGGGATCCCCCCAATCCGGGGAGGCAGCCAACCGCCGCCAGACGACGTAACGCACGACGTCACGCTCACCGCCGGCTTCGTCCGTTGCAGGACTCCAACTGAGGGTCACGATCGACTCGCCCGGCCCCTGCACTCCCGGCGTCGCGGACAACGCCGTCCCGAGCAGCGGCCCATCCCCACACGTCCGCCGGCTCGCCAGGCCGGCGTTGGGCAGACGGATGAGTCGAGTAATGGTCCGCAGTTGCTCACCGGCCCCGACCTCGCCGCTCGTCGCCGTGATGTTCACCCGAACGCCGCGCACGCTGTCAACGACCGCCGCTGTTCCCGTGTCACCCGGCGACAGGTGTATCGGCAAGGAATGCATGAGTGGGAGCGCATCATCTGGAACCGGCACGACATCGGTTGTACCGCTCACTGATGACGTCACCTGGTAGTATTGCAGAAACGGCTTCCCGGCGGTCTTGAGTAGGTTCCGGGAAACGACCTCCGGCGCGAGCAGGTTCACCCTCCGGTAGAGCACGTAATCGTCGCCCCGCGACGTGGTCTCGTCCGGCGCGAAGTAGAACGTGATGGTCTCCGCCGGACTATTCACGGTGCTCCCAAGCGGACCGGCCGTGTACGACGTGTCGGGATACCAAAACGTCGTCCCCGAGATCACCTCGCGCTGCGCCACGGTCAGCGCGGCGACCGATCCCGTGGGTGCATCAGGCTCGTAGTACACGGCGAACACGTCGTTGGCCACGTTGGTGGTGTAGTTGGCGTTGAATGCAACGACGTCCGAACCGGCGTACAGGAGAAACGGTTGCACGTCGGGCACTCCCGCGCCAACCGTTCGCAGGTCGGTCTCCAGCATGTTGGCGGCGTAGCGCAGGTTCTGAAGGATGGTCATCTCGCTCGCGCCACGTGTGAATCCGCGGCTCTGCGCCCGGAAGCTCGACAATGCTCCGCCCAGGACGATGCTGAATACGAGCATCGCTATCAGCATCTCGAGGAGCGACATACCGCGCTCGCTGGACACCACGGTACCGGTCATGGCGCCGCCACCGTCGCAGAGCGGGTGACCGGGGTCACCAGGCCAGGACCATTGACCGTCACCGTGATCTTCTTGTGGTCCCGGGAATGCTGAGGACCGCCAACCTGTACGATCTCCGTCGTCCGGACCATGCCGGGAAGGGTGACAAAACCCGACTCGCTCGCCACGTAGAGGGTATCGAGACCGCTATAGTCCAGATCCAACAGGATCAGGTCCAGCCTGTCTGCGGCGAGTTGCAGAGCGGCCCCTCGACGGTCGGCCTCCGCAACCGTGTGCATGAACCGCCCCGTCCCCATCGCCATCCCGAGCACTACAACCGTCAGGATTACGAGGGCAATGATCACCTCAATCAGCGTGAACCCTGTCCTCCCGTTCATCAAAACCCCCGTCTCCACCCGGAATCGAGGTGCCTGTACCAGGACGTTCGCCCGGTAGCACGATCGACCCAGATGAGCCGCGTATCATCTGAGTGCCCGCCGTAGGCGGCCTCGCGTCGTGTGGTGAGGTAAAACCCGCCCGCCTCGCTCGCGCTGCCGTTGCGGTGAAACGTCACGGCCGGCATCCCGACCACCCGTTTCGTGAAGGCGATGACGTCACCACTCAGGGGATGAGGAGGGGCCGAGCCGCGGCCGAACACCACCTGGTCTCCCAGAGACACTCGCCGTTCACGTTCCCCGCTCTCGACCGTTCGATCGTTGTTGCCATCTTCGTGAATCACGAGCGCGTGCCCGGCCGCATCCAGCTTGACGATCACGTCATGTTGTCTCGTGACGGCGAGGCGCTGCGCCGCAAGGAGCGTCGTGCCCACGCCCTGCATGGCCGTCTCGGCCTGGTACCGCGCGAGGTCTATCTTCGGGAAAGTGATGGCCGCCAGCACCCCGATCACGGCGAGTACGGTGACGACCTCGATGATGGTGAAACCGCTCCGTTCGCGGTGTTGTCGCCGTGGCGTCTCGCGATACATAGGAAAGGACCTCCTGCACCGGTGGGTCGCGCGGTCCCAAGTCCTCCCTTGCCCCACATCCCGCCCGTATCGGCAAGAAATCTGGCAGTGCCACTCTTTCTCTCTCGGCGCCAGGAGCATGTGGAGGTGCCCGCGAGCGTTGAGGGGCAAGGTGCATACCAGCATCTAACCCATTTGTTGAAAGGTACTTAGCTCATCGGAGAGGGACGCACACCCACGCAATTCTCTGCACGAGTGCAAGCCACTGCAGACCGCGGCATCAACCGTCGAGGCGAGGAGTTGCAGGAAAGAGAAGTACCCCTAAGGAGGCGGAGGTGCGGGCGGATACCAGTACCCCGGGGTCAAATCGCCGACGGCAGCCCTCGGCCGAAGGAAGCCTTGGACGTGGATGGGCAACGGGGCCAAATCAAAACGGGCACCCACCCAGGTGGTGCCCGTCACTCGGCAAGCACGTCGCCGCGGCTCAGGGAGGAGGCCGCTCCCACGGCGCCTTTTGCAGGACGGTGTGCCCTCCGTGCGGAGGCGGGCAGCTGGCGCAGCCGTGGCCGTGGTGCGTCGCCTGGACCCTCCGGCCCACCAACTCCACGGGCGCCGACATGGACACAATGGCCGGCGCCGCGTACACGGCTCCCTTGGCCAGCTTCTTCAAGAATTTCCGGCGGTCTTCTCGCGTCACCTCTCACTCCTCGCCACGCCAACAGCGGGTTGCTGCGCCGACCGCGCACGCCCGCTGAGTATCTGCATAACTAGCCGCTCGGCCTCGGTCTCGGTCAAGTCTCGATGCTGTGAGCGGAGCTCTGCCGCAATCTCGCGTATGGAGCGCCGGCCGTCAGTGAGGCGGAGCACGGCTCTCTCAAGTTGCGCCCACGCTTCCAAGATAGGAATCCCATCAGGCGTGAACAGGATGAGATCCTCCAGGGAGGCCGGCTC
>JBDHFY010000335.1:0-4612 GCA_039590195.1 Gemmatimonadota bacterium
ATCTCAATGCCTGGCGGGATGCGGCCCCAGTGCGCGCCCGCCAGCGTCGCTATCGCATGGTGGCGGCGATTCGCCGAGTGCTGGTCGGCATCCGACTGCCGCCGCGCAAGCTGCGGGGCTGGCTGGCCCGTTTGCGGCGATTGCGCCCACGCAGTGTCTGGAACGCGGTGCTCAAGAACTTGCCCCGACGCACCGAATTCCGGGTCTATCGAATGCATCTGGATCGGCTGGCGGCGTCACCGGCGGCCGCCATGACGGACACCGGGCCGCCGCCCCGCATCGATGCCCTGGATGATCTAGTGCACTACTCGCCGGTCACATCCTGGCAGAGCCGGCAGGGGTTTCTGTCGGCCGCGTTGCAGCGCATCGAGCGGGGCGAACGGGTATACAGCGCTCGCGCTAACGGCGTCTTGTTGCATTGCGGCTGGCGGGTCCGGAAGCAGAGCGAAGCCTTCTTCACCGAGGTCGGCGCGACATACCGCTACCCGGAACCGGGGGCGGTGCTCTACGACTTCTTCACTCACCCCGATGCGCGCGGCGAGGGCTGGTATCAGCGTACGCTGGCGTGCATGTTGCGGGATCTAGATCGGGAATCGGCCACCGACGGCGGCCCGCGCATGGTATATATCTCGGTACTTGCCGGCAATGGCGCCTCCCGGCATGTGATCGAGAAGCTCGGCTTCGAACACCTGGAGTCGCTGATTCGGGTTAGCGGATTCGGCTGGTCACGCTGCGATCGGGTATCACCTGGAGATAGACCATGAGCATCAAGCAACGCATCAAGCTCGGCGTGTGGTGTGGCACTCCAACCACACCCGGGGAATCCGGCGGCAAGCGCTGAGCCACAAGTGGTGGGGTTTGCCGAACCAGTTCCGGTCTCGTTGCAGCAAGCGCGTCGGCGCTGGGCCGAGCTGTTGCGGCGCGTCTTCGAGGTAGACCCGCTCAAGTGTCCCCGCTGTGGCGGGGAGACACGCATCGTGGCCCTCATTACCGAGCCGGCGCTGATTGACCGGATTCTCAGTCACGCGCGGCGGGCGGTCCGGCGTGGGCAGCGCGCTCGGTGGCTGCTGCAGCTCGGGATGATCACCGGTCAGATGGTGTTCGAAGGACAAGAAGCCCGGCCCCGCAAGGGGCCGGGCTCGTCCTGGGAGAGGATTGCTGCTGGCAGGCTCACCCGTCGCCGAGGTGCCGCCGGCGCCGCCTGGCCCACGCGGCGCCGCCCAACCCGAGGAGTCCGGAACCGACCAGGACGGTCGTGATCGGCTCCGGTACGGCCGCCCAGTCGCTGTACTCGCACTCGGTCTCCCCTTCGGCGCAGACGTTCTGCACTTTCGCCGTCCAATCCCACTGGATGTCCTCCAGCGGGGTCACGGCACCACTCAAGTCGATCTCAAAGACCAGCTGCGTATGGAAGTCGTCGTTGCACTTGTTCGGCAGGGCATCCGGGTCGTAGGACTCCGGCACCAGGCCTCCGCACAGCTTGTTCTTGGCCTCAGACGAGAGCCCGATGCTCCAGTCGTTCGAGCCTTGGGTGAAGAAGGGCATCGGGTTCCCGCCACGCTTCGGAGTCTCCGTGATGTCCCAATCGGACGAGCCGCCCTGTCCCTCGAAGTCGGTGAGGGTCGGGTCGTAGTAGTTGCCCTGGGCGTCCCTCAGGGCGTTGCCGGTCCAATCCGTGAACCGGATGTAGATATCCGTGATCACCGAGTTCGATGCGTCGCCGAAGCCCAGGCCATCGGGGACGTTGTTGAACTCGAACCTGATGTGCCCCGTCTCCGCCATCGTGACCACTGTCCCGCTCGCGCAGGCCGCGGTCCACGTGCCGCCGCAATAGGTTTGCCCGAGCGCGGCATCGGCCCCGACGACCGTGATCCCCAGGGCTATCGCGAGCGTCCCAAGTCTGTGCGGAACCTTCTGCATCTGCTTTTCTCCCAGGAGTAGTGATGCCATCCGCCGATGATCTCCCTTACCGCTCCCTCTCCACACCCCGCCAGCACACCACAGCCATGAAACCACTCGCCGCGACATATGCGACGATCTCCGCAACGTTCTTCACGACGGCCCGCGTGAAGGCGCCCAGGGACTCATCCGGCGCGCGACCTGCGACCTCGACTGCCGCGAGCCCGTAGAGTCCGGCCATCGCCAGCAGGACCACGCCGGCCGCCAAGTAACACACTGCCGCCGCTCGGACCCACGCCCCGCCGAGCCGCGGATGCCAAACGACGCCCAGCGTGACCAGCGCTACTCCGAGCGCCGTCATGGGCAGATTGTCAAACGTCGCGCTCAGCGTCCCGAATTCCCATGGCGCGTTGCCGAGCCTGACCGGGTACCAGAGCAGCCCCAAGTCGACCAGCCCCACGACAGTGAACGTCGCGCCCACGGCCAGTGCCAGAGTGGCGGCCGTGGCGCTAGCGTCCCGCAGTCGGAAACGGAACCGCCTGGGGCGCCCGGCATCGACGCTGATAATCTCCCCGCTGTGAGCCCCTCCTTTGACCGCGTTATCAGCCACTGGGCCTCCGTTGCAAGAAATGTGCGGTCCGACTCGGCTGAGCATCAGATGGGCGCTCGCTAAGTGGACCCCTTACAGCACCTTACGATGTCGCGTCTCCGCCACAACCGATCTTGGCAGCGTGGCTGGCGTAGACTCCATCCCACAGGTGTGGTTACCCACCCCCAACAAACCTCGGCGCCCCGAAGATTTGCCGTAGCCTAGTCCCCACTCACGGTACGTTCACATCGGCCGCAGATCGAGGCTTCTGCGCCCATACCCCCGCCCGGCTCGGGACCAGCACCCCCTTTACCGAGATGACCGTGTCGGGGACGATGGGCGCGAGATCGAACGGGACATTCGCATCGAAGATCACCTCCACCGGACCGCTCCCGTCGTCGACCGTGGCCGTGAAGTCATCTCCTACGGTCGCGGTATCGCCCACCAGAGCATCGGTCACCGTCACCAGCGCGGCGTCAAGTCGGCCGCCATCGGCGCTGGCCGCTTCCTCGGTCGACACCGCCGTGCCTTGCGGATCCGGCCCGAAACTGACGATGAACGGTGACACCTCGTCAAGCGTCGGCTGCCCGTCACGTGTCGAGATCCTGCCCCGAAGCCGCGCACTGTCACCCGGGAAGAGTGCGGGCGCCCGCACTCTCGTCACCCGTATCGCCCCCGACGTGTCGGCCACGTGCACCGTCGTATCGCCGAAATCCCCGGACCGCATGAGCGCGATGCCAATGACGAACACGCTCTCCCCCACGGGGAGCGACCGAGCTTCGGCAACGGTCACGATAGGAAAGCTCACCGCCACCGCGACGGGCACAGAGCCGCTGGGTGCGAGCTCAACGACCGACGTATCTATCCTGACGACCTGGGCCGTGTCTCCGAAGCTGGTGGTGTCGACATTGACGTGGTAGCGCCCCACCGGCACGTCGCGCATCTCGAACTGTCCGACCGGATCGCTCACGTCGCCAGCTACCACACCGCCGACCTCGGACACCTGGAGGGTGACGAAGACGCCTTCCAGTGGCGAGTCTCCACTCTCGAACTCCCGATTCCCATTCAGATCCCAGTACACCAATCCCTGCACGGTCCCCGCGGCGTCAATCCCCAGCACGCGCTCGTCGGCGGAGGTAACGCATGCAGCCGCGACCATGCCGCTGACGGCTGCCAGGCCCCACAGTCGTCTGGCCTTAGTCATAGTTGATCCTCAGACCTATGCGTACGGCCCGCCCCGGCGTGCGCCGGATGACCGGCTGGCCAAATCCCGGATTCACGACGAGCGGGAGGGAGACGATTCCCGTTGCCGCGTCCAAGCTCAGGGACCCGTTCCGGTCCACCAAATACAGCGCCCGGTCCACATCGGCAATGTCCGATTCGATCAGATTGAGCGCGTCGACCACCAACTCGAGCGGCGCACCCCTCACGCGGAGCGGGACGACCGTCAGGCGCAGATCGAGCGTGTTGACCCCAGACGCCCGACAGGCGTTACGCTCCGCGAAGCGCCCGGCCTGGATCCGCAGGCAGTCCCACGCGGGAAACAGGTCGCTCACGCCGGCGATCTGATCATCGACGAACGCCGGATCGTTACCGCCCGACCCGTCACCGTTGACGTCGACGCCTCTTCGGAAGCCCGGCGTGAATGGCCGTCCCGACTGGTAACGGTAGAACCCGCCCATCCGAACGGGCCCGAAGTCCAGCTCAGCACCCACCGTGACACGATGAGGCACATCGAAGTCAGAGCGAGATTCACGCCAGTCCAGTCCCCGCAGTCCCTCCGGGAACGGCGTGAGCTGGAACTCCGGCACACCACCGCCCCCCACCAGCCAGTTGTCCCGTGTCTGGGAGTAGGTATAGCTCGCCACGAGGCGGATTACGCGCCCGAGCCGCCGCTCGAGCCCCACCGTGACCCCGAAGTAGTTGGAGAATCCATCAGCGTTGAGCGCACTCACCAGATCGAAGTTCTCGAACCGCCGGTTGGAGGCCGGCCGGGCAGCGATCAAGGCGCCTTGCTGCACGAGCTCCCCGTAGACTGGCCGCCCATGCTGATCACGCGCCGCGGCAGTCGTGATGAGGTTCAAGTCCTCGCGCCGCGGCAGCAGATCCGTGTGGCGGTAGACG
>JBDHFY010000336.1:0-4609 GCA_039590195.1 Gemmatimonadota bacterium
TCCGAGAGCGCTCCCGCGAGGTCGGCGAGCAAGTGAAGGATCGTTCGCGCGAGACGAGCGATAAGCTTCGCGAGCAGACCGACCAGGTGCTGGGTGAGGTCAAGACCCAGGCGGGTCGCGTCGGCCATGCTTTCGAAGAGGGGAAGAAGGCCTACTTCGAGGAGAAGTAGTAGAGGGGGTCGGGGTCGACCGCGCTGGCCGTCGATTCTTATCCTGCGCAGAAATCCTCATTGTTGTGGCGAAAACCGCTCAGGCCTCGGTGAGTATTACCGAGGCCCAAGCAGAGCGACCTCGCATTCTGCACATGAAGCGCGTGGAACATGCGGAATGCGTATCGAGTCAGCCATTTGCTCCAACGAATGAACCGTGCCGTTGGTCCTCCGGCTGGCGGCACGTCTCTTGCCACCCAATAGTTCTTGGATCGCAGATATCTCGATTTCGCTTTTAGCGAGGTACCCCGGGTATTGCACCGTCACGCCACGATTACATTATTCCCCGCGCTGCTTGGGGTCGTACTCGCCATGGCGACTTCGCCGTGCTTTGGCTCCGAGACGCTCTACCCGGGGCTAGTGGGCTCGACTTTTTTGGGTGGCAAGGACTCGGACTACCTCTACGCCACTGCTACCGACCTGTCCGGTAATGTCTATGTGGCCGGTTCCTCGGGGTCGGTCGGCTACCCCTCCACACCCGGTGTCTATCAAGGAAACAAACTTGGCGGTCTCGATGTCGTGATCACCAAGCTCGCACCAGACGGCTATACGATTCTCTGGTCGGGGTTCCTGGGCGGCATAGGGGATGACGAGGCGCGGGCAATCGCCGTGGGCGACCAAGGCGAAATCTACCTCTGCGGTACGACCACGTCCCCGGACTTCCCCATGGCGGCAAATCCTTTTGACGATAGCCACTCAGGGGGACCGCATGATGGATTCGTCGCCAAGCTCTCCGCCGACGGCGCTCAGCTCCTCTATTCGACGTTTCTGGGCGGCGGCGGCACGGATGTTCCGCGTGCGATCGCCCTAGATCCCTCGGGCGCGGTGGTGATCGCCGGCTTCACCGGCTCGAACGACTACCCCACCACTACCGGCGTCGTGAAGGAGAGCCGCACCCCGGTCTTCCCCGACGGCGCCGACGGTTTCGTGACCAAGCTGAATCCGTCCGGCGCGGGCCTCATCTACTCGACCTATCTGGGAACCAACACGGGTACCGACATCATCTACGGACTGGCTCTGGATTCGGCTGGGCGGGTAACCGTGACCGGCCGCACCCTCTCGCCGGGTTTCCCGACCACGCCGGGAGCCTACGACCGGAGCTTCGGGGGCGAGTGGGACGGATTCGTCACCCGGCTCCATCAAGATGCCACCGCATACGAATTCTCCACGCTGTGGGGTGGTGCAGGTGATGACGAGCTGCACGGGGTCGCCATCGACGGCGCGGGTGATGTCTACGTCTGCGGACACACCTCTTCCGTGACGCTCGGCCTGCCCCCAGGTGCCTACCAGGCCGTCTATGGAGGCGGAGACCACGATGGCCTGATTGGCAAATTCAGCGCCGACGGCACCTCGCTCCTCTTCGGCACTTTTCTCGGTGGAGGTGGAGATGACCTGGCCCATGACCTGGCTCTTTCGTCGGCGGGGGACATCTGCTTGACGGGATCGACCAGCTCCGCGGATTTTCCCGTTGTTGGCGGCGGCTTTCCCTCCTCCGGAGCCCCCGGATTTGACTCGTACGCAGCCTGGGTCACTCTGGACGGATCCCAGCTCGATTACTCGGGCTATCTGGGTGGCGATGGCAGCGACGAGGGCCGCTCCGTCGTCTTGCGAGCCGACGGCCATACCGTGGTGGCGGGCTTCACTGACAGCGGCAATTTCCCTCTCATCCCCAACGCCGCCGCCGGCAACCGTCCCAAAGACGATGGGATCGACGGCTTTGTCTCCATTCTGGATCTCGCCGAGCCACAGCCGGTATCGGTTGCATCCGGACTGTCCACCGGGCTGAGGCTTTTGGCGCCGACGCCGAATCCCTTCCTCTCCAAGACCGCGATTCGATTCACCCTCGCGCGTTCAGCCAGAACCGCGGTCCGCATCATCGATCCCCGCGGCCGGATCATCCGACAGTTGATCGACCAGGAGCTTACATCGGGTCCTCATACCCTGACCTGGACCGGCACGGACGATCGTGGCATTGCCGTCCCACCCGGCGTCTATTGGGTCGAGGTGATCTCTTCGAATCAAAGAGCGCGTCGGACGACCGTTCTGCTCCGTTGACAGGCGCGCCGATTGCATTTTGCAATGGCATTCGCACTGTCTCACTGTTTTCATTGCAGTGTGCAAGTAACGTGGACCACTTCACCGGATTTAATTCGTCGGAACCGACATCTATTTGTTAGCACTGCCTAATGCTCTGATAGACTTGTTCTCGTAGATCGATCTGGGAAGGATTTTCGTTGGGCGGCCTCCCGCCACGGACTGCGATGTCCCGGCTCGTCCCGCCAGATTTGTAACCAATCAAAACACCCGTCATAAGGAAAGACGCCAAAGGGCAGCCCTCTGCCACGGACCGCGACGAACGGCTTGCCCGTACGCAGCGCGAAGCTATGTCTTCGCTGGGGGCACGAGCGATGTCGTGTGAACGTTTCTATCTAAGAGCCGGGGCCATGGTCCTTGCCTCTTTCTTGTTTCTCGCGGTCGTAGCCATCGGGCTGGCAAATGCTCAGCCCGGTCCGGGCACACCCGCGGGCTTTGAGATAGACGGCAACCTGGTCTCCGAGACCGCCGGGCTCGATTGGTTCAACAATGGAGCCCTGAACGGATCCGGCATCATCTTCCGCAGCGACCAGCCGGATGCGTGTCTGCCGAATCCGGTGTTTCTACCGTCGCTCTTCGAGCGCGACGACTCATGGGCTTCGGGAGTCACGGACATGACCGCCTTTGATGGCGGCAGCAACAAGAACAACGACTGTATTCTGGCGCCGCCTGGAGAGGCGTGGCAAACCGACCCCGGCAGCGGGCCCCAGAAAAACGACCTGTCGGAGATTTACGCCCACTCGCGGGTCGATGTGAACGGGGATCTGTGGCTCTTTCTGGCGGCCGCGACCCGGTCGACCAACGGCGACAGCCATCTGGATTTCGAGTACAACCGTCTCGGTCTGGTCGAGGCTCCCAACACCGGTAGCGGTGGGCACGACGGTGTCATCTATGGTGGCCCCGGCTCCGAGGGCAGCTGTGGCCGTGCCGACGGCGACCGCATCATCAGCATCGACTTCGAGAACGGCGGCGCCCAGCCGATGATCAGCGTGCGCCGCTGGAACGGCACCACCAACCAGTACGAAGACGAGACACTTCCCGCCACCGCGGTGTTTGCGGCGGTCAACGTGACGCAGGCGGCCGAGGCCCCCTGCGGCGCGACCGAGGCCTCTTCCAAATTTGCCATCGTGGGCGAGTACGCGCCGCTGCAGTTCGTTGAGGCGGCCCTCAATCTCAGCGCCATCGGCATTCCCATCGCCGAGCTGTGCGCGGGAAATGCCACGCTCACCCCCAAGACCCGCTCCTCAAAGGAGTTTACGGCCGAGCTCAAGGACTATCGGATCATCCCGTTCTCGATCGTCGAGCCGCCCAACTGCTCCATCGACGGCCCGATGCCGGTCTGCGAGGCGGCCACGGGCTTGGTCTACACCGCCTCTTGTGACGGCTTGATCGACTCCTACACCTGGGACATCTCGGGCAATGCCAGCATCGTCTCCGGTCAGGGTACGAACTCTGTAACGGTGGACGCCGGCGGTCCCGGTGAGTTCACGCTGTCCCTCAGCGTGGTGACGGCCGACGGTTGCGAGGGCGTCGCGCAGAAGACCGTGTCGGTGAGCGAGAACCCGATCGTCACGGTGGCTGACGCCGAGACCTGTTCCGGCATCGCCGGCCAGCTGTCGGCCGTGGTGTCCGGCGGCATTCCGCCCTACAGCTACAGCTGGACCGGCCCGGGTGGCTTCGTCGACAACGCGCAGACCATCAACCCCCTCGAGCAGGGCGAGTACTTCGTGACGGTCACCGACGCCGCTGGTTGCGTGGGCGGCGACTCGGGCTTCCTGGCGGTCAACCCCAACCCCGCCGTTGTCATCGAGGGAAATGGCGAGACCTGTGCAGAGGTGGCCACGCAGCTCACCGCCATCGGCTCGAGCGGCACGCCTCCCTACAGCTACAGCTGGTCTGGCCCCGATGGATTCGTGGGCAGCGGCGAGACCGTTGACGTGATGGTGGCGGGCGAGTACTGCGTCACCATTACAGATGCGAAGGGCTGCGTCGGGGAAGACTGCTTGACGCTGGCCGTCAACCCCGCAGTGGCCGTCGTCGTGGACGATGCTGAAGTCTGCGACGGGCTCACCACCCAGATGTTCGCCGCCGCCAGTGGAGGTACCACGCCCTACACCTACGGGTGGACTGGCCCGGCTGGGTTCGCGGCCAACACCGAGATGGTCGAGGTCTCGGTGGCCGGCGAGTACTACGTGACCGTCACCGACGCCAAGGGTTGCGTGGCCGATGACATGGGAGTTCTCGACGTGAATCCCGCGGTTACCGTCCTGGTGGACGACGCCGCAACTTGCGAGGGCTTCGAAGGA
>JBDHFY010000337.1:0-4565 GCA_039590195.1 Gemmatimonadota bacterium
CATTTCATGCGGGGTGCAGAAATAGTCGTACTGGCCTGTTGGTGCGCCGGCAAAGGAAACCTCGTAGACCACGCCGATCTGCACAAACAGGGGACCGGTGAGTTCGCCCATCCGGTCGGGCATAGCCGCGTTGAGCACCGCGGCAGCGCCGTCCGGAATCCGATCGGCATAAAACGCCACGTTGTGGGGCGGACCGCTCTCGTTGAGCCACCGCACAGTGTCACCGACCTTGATGGTAAGCTCGTCCGGAATGTACCGGTACTCGCCCTGTTCCGTCAGTACCATCCTCACTTCGTGCACAGCACCCGTGCCGGCGGCGGTCGCCGCCTCAGCAGGAGCCGCGGCGGCGGCGCTGGCGCTCGTCTCGCCGCTCCCGGACTCGCCACCAGAGCATGCCACACCAACCGCGGCGAGCGCCGCAAAGAAATACCGCATGTTCTTCATTCCTTCCTGGGTAATGGGCCACCTATCGAAGGGCGGCGCGTCAGCGAATGCCGCCGGCCGACCGCCGCCCGGAAATGCGCCCACTAATGTACACAGCTTTGGGTCAGTGGGAAGCCCCGCGCTCTCAAGCCTTGCGTTTTGGCACAAACCTCAGAAGTTCCGTGAGACCCTGACGAGATGCGGCGCTCGCATGCCGGCGATGGCCGTGGGCGCGCCTCCGCGGGCCGTGACCGCAACCATCTACCATCGAGCATGAGCGATGCCCAATCCCCCACCCTGTCGTCACCTCGGACAACACTGCCGAGCACTCAAGGTTACGGTGAGAATCTCCGACCTCGACGACGACGGCAATACGCTCCAAGACGCCGCCGCAACCTGGATGACCGGTCACACCGAACGGGTCACGTTCGGTGATCCCTATGTCCAGGGGCGGATGCTCCAGACGGACGCGACCATCCACGTCCCCTGTCGATACCTGGAGCAAGACGGAGCGGGCGGGCAGGTGCGCTGCAGGGCCCACCGGTTTAAGGGACGACTCCGCGACACGGGTCACAACACCACCAGGAGACGTCTCCAACTCGGCGACGAACGGTTCTCCATCATTCACAAACGCAAGCGACGCACGCTACGGCTGCCGCTCGAAGACCCGCCCGCCCGCTCGCTGCCCGTGCTCCAGTCGGAGAATCCTTGCTCCACGGCCCCATGCCGGACGTCGGACAACGTGCGGGGCGCCGCCTGTTGCCGAGACCTCAGCCTCGAGCTTCACCTGCCGGAGCGTCAAGAGCGACTGGAAGCCCTGTTGCGATCGAGGAAGGCACCGTATCTCTGTAAGGTCAAGCGGGAGGACGAGGACACTGTCGAGTGCGAGGTGATATCCGCCTGTGGCTACCTCGAGGACGGTACGCTTAATTGTACGCTGCACGGACGTGTCCGCCCCAACGACAAGACGGCCAAGCCGTCCATCTGCAGTGAATGGCCCGATCTGGACGAAGACGAGGGCGGACACCCCGGCTGCGTGTTGGTAGACGAGGACGAATAGCAGCCCCGAAAAGCCCACCGCATGGAGACTGTCACCCACGCAGCACTCGAGGCCGCAACCGATGGCCGATATGAGATCGAATCCCTCATCGGACGGGGAGGGATGGGCATGGTCTTTCTGGCGCGGCACCGGGAGCTCGGCTCGCACGTCGCCATCAAGGTGCTGCCTCCTGAGATCGCCGAGAACCCAGATCTCCTCGCCCGGTTCAAGCGGGAAGCCGCCCTAACCGCTCGCCTCTCACATCCCAACATCGTCCCAGTGTTCGCCTTCGACGTTCGCGACAGCCTCGCCTACCTCGTGATGCCGTACGTCGACGGCGTGACCCTCGAAACCCTCCTGCGTGAGCGGGGGAAGCTCGAGCGGGACGAGGTCCTGAAACTCCTTCGAGAGGTCGGCAGCGCCATCGGCTTTGCTCATGCGCGTGGCATCGTCCACCGCGACATCAAGCCCGCCAACCTCCTCCTCGAGACGGAGACCGGTCGATGGCTCGTGGCCGACTTCGGTATCGCCCACGTGGCGTCGGCCGAGGACACGGTGCTGACACAGACAGGCGCCGCCATCGGGACCCCAGCGTATATGGCCCCGGAGCAGATGGGATCCGCCGCCGACGTAGACGGGCGGGCGGATCTATACGCCTTGGCGGCCGTGGCGTTCGAAGCATTGTGCGGCCAGCGGCCCACCCCCCAACAAAGTGCCGGCTCTCTCGCCAAGGAGCTTCACGAGCTGAGAAGTGACATCACGAGCGCCGTCACGCGCGTGTTGACCGCACCCCTGGCCCTCGCTCGGGATGATCGCCCGGACTCCGTCGAGAACTGGCTAGAGTTGCTGGGTCACGGACACCGCGGTATCAAACTCCGGGTCGCTTTGAGCATCGCGGCAGCCGCGGTGATCGCCGTCGTTGGCTTGGTGATGCTCCGCCCGGCACCAGGACCAATCAGCTCGCAGCAGACCGTCGCTGTCTTTCCGTTCTCGGTTTCAGGCGAGGCCCAGGGTATCGATCTCGATTCGGTGTTGCCCGACGCGTTCGTTTGGCAGCTGCAGACCCTGCCCGAACACCAGGTGATCCCCGCCCCGACGGTCCGCACGGCGATCGTCAGTCGATACGGCAATCGCGTTCTGCCTCGTGATACCCTGCTGGCCCTCGCGTCTCGCCTGCAGGCCACGCACGCGCTCCTCGGGCAAGCCGGTGTGACCGGGAGCGCGCTCTCCATTCGCGTGGAAGTCTACGACGTCCGCAGCCAACGCCTCCTCTCCGGCGCCGAGATCTCGGGTCCCCCGGACAGCTTGCATGCTCTGGTCGGCGGGTTGGTCATCGAAACGTTCGCGGTGAACGTGGCGAGGGAACGGTCGGGGGCGCCGGCGCCCTCTCTCCCAACGGGACTGCCGGCTATCAGTGCATACTTCCAGGGCGACCGAGCCTTCCGCCGCGGAGCATACCCCGAGGCGATGGAGAACTTCGACCGCGTCATCGAGCTCGACTCCACGTACGCGCCGGCCCATTTCAAGCGCATGCTGGCGACCATCCTGTGGGTGCGGCCGACCAGAACGGCAGGCGAGATCCGAGCGGCTCTCGATGCCAGTCAACGGTACCGGTCCCGCCTCGACCCGGTCTCCGGACGCATGTTGGAGGGATATGATTTGCTCCTGCGCCAGGGTGACATCAATGCCGCTCAAGAGGCGTACCGCCGCATCGTGGACGAGCATCCTGACGCCGTGGACGCGTGGTTCCTCCTGGGACTCCTCGAGTTTCGCTTCGCGTCTCCGTTGGGCGTGCCGATCACGATAGCCAAGCTTTCGTTCCGGCAGGCGGTAAACCGGGACCCCACCTTTGCCGCCGCCATCGGCCAACTGGCTCAGATCGCCATTCTCGAGGACGACCAGACGGCCGCACAGCGATACATGGCGCAGTACCTCAGCCTGGACAGCACCTCGATCTGGGCCGACCTGGTTCGCGTGGCTGACACGCTGCTGTACCGGCCCCTGCAAGCGGCGGCCGTGCTCGCCACGTTCCCATCACGATCCACCCCAGTGCTCGAGAACCTCGCCCTGCTCGCGGGGGAACTGCGGTCGCCTCCCGGAGGCCGACCCATCGGTGTATCGGCCGTCGATGCGCTGCTTGCCAGGGCCGCCCCCGGCGACGAACGCGCTGTGGCATTCCGGATGCGCCTGGCCACATACCTCGGAGCTGGACAAAGAGAACGGGCCCGCCGATTCCTGAACGACGGGCGCCGACTCGGGGTCCCGCAAGACGAGCTCGACCGTTGGATCGTTCTGAGCGCTATCACCCCCCTCGAGCCGTTGGCCGACGAAACGACTGCACGAGCCGCAGCAAACAGGCTTCTGTCCGACACCACCGGCCAAGCGCTCGTGTCCCGATGGCTCGCCACGCGGTGGTACAAGCAGAACTCCCCCGATGACGCTGGGGCGGCGGCGCAAGGGTTCCGCGAAGCCTTCAGCGATGCGGCATCACCGTCTCCCCTCGCGCGAAGCCTCGAGGACGACCTCGAGGCCGTCGACCTCCTGGCGGCGGGCGACACATCGGGAGCGCTCGTGGCATGGCGGCTCGCGACGGCCCGGTACAGCATCGAGGATGTCTTGTTCGGCTTCGTCTCGTCGCTCTGGCCCCTCCGCCTCGATCGTGCCAGCGTAGCACTCGCCGCCGGGCATTACGAAGAGGTGCTCGCTGCAACCGCCACCTTCGGCCGAATGGCAGGGTTCACCGACCAGGTCGCGTGGACCGACGCGCTGTTGAATCAGGCTGCGGCAGCCCTGGCCACGGGCGATACGGCACTCGCCATCAACAGCTATGCAGATTTGCTGCGCCTCCTGTCAGACGCCGGGGGCTCGGCCGTCACGCTGCGAGACAGCATTGCCGAGGTTACTGCCGTCCTGAGGCGGTAGCTGCCCCCCCTTCCCCTCGCCTCCACCCCACACCCCCCCAGCTATTAGCTGCTAGCTGTTAGCTCCCCACTCCCCCCTTCCCAGCGCTGACCTGCCGCCCCTGCCCTCCTGCCCCCCCTGCCCCATCTCCCATCTCCCTTCTCCCTTCTCCCTTCTCCCTTCTCCCTCCAAGTGTGCAAAT
>JBDHFY010000338.1:0-4770 GCA_039590195.1 Gemmatimonadota bacterium
TGTGAGAAGCCAACCTTGCCGCGCCCCGGGAGCCCCCAACGATCGCAATCCGTCTTTCCCGCTTCCCGCCGTGCGGTGCGGCCGGGCGGATGGCCCGCTTCCTGCTTGGGGGTGGTGGGGGTTGGGCTCCGCTCCCCACTCCCCGCTCCCTGCTCCTGGGTGGCGGCGGGGTGGCGGGGCACCGCCCTCATGCGAAATTCATAGAAAATTGCGAACTTGGGCAGAAGATTGGGCGTCCGTGGGCCGCCCCCGGCCCGTGTCCTAGGGGCGGCGTCGGCGTTGTGGGCCGCCCCCGGCCCGTGTCCTAGGGGCGGCGTCGGCGTTGGTCTCTCCTGGAGGATCCTATGCGGGAAGCGGTGGAGCAGCTCTGGCCCGAGATCCAGTGGATCCAGGGTGACGCCCTACGGGAGGCCGTCACCCGCACCTGGATCGAGGCCTTCGAGGCCAGCCCTCTCGAGCCCGAAGACCTCAACGAAATCCCTTTCACGCTCCTCGTTCCCAACTGCCCGGCCACGTTCATGGAGCACAAGCGGTGCGTCGTCCACATCGCCCGGAAGAGCGCCGAGGCGATGCGGGAGTTTCTCGGGAAGGCCCTGGCAATCGACATGGACACGGTGATCGCCGGGGCCATCCTCGCCGACGTGGGGAAGCTCTTGGAGTACGAGAAAGTGGACGGCCAAGCCCGGCAGAGCGAACGGGGCAAGAGCTTGAGACATCCGTTCACGGGCGTGGCCCTGGCCCTCGCGTGCGGAGTCCCCGAAAAAGTGTGTCACATCATCGCGGCCCACGCGGCCGAGGGGGACCTGGTCCAGCGGAGCACAGAGGCCACCATCGTCCACCACGCCGATTTCATGAGCTATCTGCCGTTCAAGAATCTGACAAGCTGACGTCGCACCTCCCCAGGGTGCACCGGCGACGGGAGGAGATTTCGAGATGTCGGAGACCGTAACCGCCCGCATGGCCCGCTGGGCCGCCGACCTGAAATACGACGACCTTGGAGACAAGGCGATTCACGAGGCGCGGCGTTACCTATTGGACTCCATCGGGTGCGCATTGGGGGGATTCCGCCAGGAAGATGCCCGTATCGCTCTGGCAGTGCTGGACGAGACCGGCGGGCCGGGAGAGGCCACCATCTTCGGCAGCGGCAAGAAGACCGATCCCGTCTCGGCCTCGCTGGCCAACGCCCTCATGGTCCGGGTGATGGACTACAACGACATTTACTGGCAGCAAGATCCGTCGCACCCGTCGGACATCATCCCGGCGGCCATCGCGTGCGGAGAGCGCGCGGACAAGAACGGGAGGGACCTCATCGTCGGCATCGTGCTGGGTCACGAATTCGAGATGCGGCTCTGCGAGGCGGCGATTCCCGGCATCAGGGAGCGAGGCTGGCACCACGCAACCCTGACGGCCTTCGTGTCGCCCATCGTGGCGGGGTGGATGCTCGGCCTCCCGTGGGAGAAGATCCAACACGCGATCGGCATCTCCGCCTCCCGCCACGCGACGCTCGGCGCCGTCACCGCCGGCAAGCTCACCATGATGAAGAACACGGTTGACCCCATGGCGACGCAGAGCGGCGTCATGGCCGCGCTCCTCGCAGAGAGGGGCTACACCGGCCCCGAACACGTGATCGATGGAAAAGAAGGGCTCGCCCACTGCTTCGGTCCCGAGTGGAAGCTCGAGGTGTTGGTGGACGGTTTGGGCGACTCATGGCGCATCGAGCGCTGCGGAATGAAGGCCTTCCCGACGGAGGCATTGACCCACGCTCCCATCTCCGCGGTGCTCGATCTCGTCAACAGCAACGATCTCGCACCCGAGCAGGTGAAGAAGGTCCACATCCGTTCGTTGAGCCGCGCGGCGGATATCCTGGCCGATCCCTCGAAATACGATCCCCAAAGCAAGGAGACGGCCGACCACAGCCTGCCGTACGTCATCGCGGCTGCGTTGGTGGATCGTCAGGTGACACCGGCTCAGTTCGAGCCGGACAAGATCATGAACCCGAGGATCCGAGAGCAGCTGAACAAGGTCGAGGTCGTGGCGGACCCGGAGATCGAAAAGGTCTTCCCCAAGCTGCAACGAGTCATCGTGACCATTGAGACGACCGACGGCCGCGAGGTCACGACACAGCTCGACTACCCCAAGGGTGATCCCCGCAATCCGCTCACCGATCAGGAAGTCGAGGAGAAGTTCGACGCGCTGGCGACTCCCGTGTTGTCCGATGCGGCCCGCGGGCGTCTCAAGGAAACCGTCTGGAGGCTCGACCAGCTCGAGTCGATCTCGACGTTGATGGAGCTCTGTCGGGCCGACAAATAACCGGGCGAGGAGGTGACCAAATGGGTCAGACCATCGTCGAGAAGATCGCCCAACACTACATGACGGAAGGTCCCCGGCGGCCGCTACGCGCGCGAGACGTCGTCTCCCTGCGACCGCACCATGTGATGACCCACGACAACACGGCGGCGGTCATCAAGAAGTTCAAGGCGATCGGGGCAACGCAGATCTGCGATCCCCGCCAGCCGGTCTTCACCCTGGATCACGACATTCAGAACACTTCGGAAGCCAACCTCGCCAAATACGAGGAGATCGAGGCGTTCGCTCGGGAACACGGGATCGACTTCCACCCAGCGGGAACCGGCATCGGCCATCAGATCATGGTCTCACAGGGTTATGTCGTGCCGGGCTCTCTCGTGGTTGCCTCCGACTCTCACTCCAATATGTACGGCGCCGTGGGAGCCCTGGGAACGCCCGTGGTGCGAACCGACGCCGCCGCGATCTGGGCCACCGGCGAGTTCTGGTGGCAGCTGCCGCGAACCATCCGTGTCGTTCTGGAGGGGGAGTTGCGTGAGGGCGTAAGTGGAAAGGACGTCATCATCACGCTGTGCGGACTGTACAACAAGGGCGAAGTGCTGAATGCCGTCGTGGAGTTCGCCGGCCCCGGCGTCGCCAGCCTGAGCATGGATGCGCGGATGACCATCGCGAACATGACCACGGAATGGGGAGCGCTGGGCGGTTGGTTCCCGATCGACGATGTCACGATTCGTTATCTGTCTGAACGGAAGATCTTCACGGATGCTCTAAACACGTCTCGGTTTACCGACGAGGAGCTGGTGGCGTGGGTTGCCGACCCGCCGCGGCCGGACTCGGACGCCGCCTATGCCGGCAAGATCGTCATGGATCTTCAGGACGTGAGCCCGCACGTGGCGGGGCCCGATACCGTACAGGTCATCCAGTCGCTGGCGGACATCGAGAAGGAGAAGATCGAGATCCAGAAGGCCTATCTCGTCTCTTGCGTCAACAGCCGACCGGAAGATTTGGAAGCGGCCGCCCGCATCGTAAAGGATCAGAAGATCGCAGGCAACGTTCAGTTCTACGTCGCCGCGGCCAGTCGGGAGATTCAGGATCGAGCGGAGACGTCGGGCGCCTGGGCCGATCTCCTCGATGCCGGTGCGCGGCCGCTGCCGCCCGGTTGCGGGCCATGTATCGGCCTCGGCACGGGACTGTTGGAACCCGGAGAGATCGGGATCTCCGCCACGAACCGCAACTTCAAGGGGCGGATGGGCTCGCGGGACGCCAAGTGCTACCTGGCCAGTCCGGAGGTGGTGGCGGCATCGGCCGTCGCCGGTCACATCACCGGCCCCCGTACATCGGACGGTATCCGCCCGTCGCGAAACTTCACCGAGCAGGCTCTTCCGGCTGCCGACGAGGAGACCGTGGAGATCCAGTCCGGGTTCCCCGAGAAGATTCGCGGCCGCATGGTCCTCGTGCCGCAGGACAACCTCAACACGGACGGGATCTACGGTAAGGACTACACGTACCGGGAAGGAATGACCCGCGACGAGATGGCTCGTGTGGTCATGGAGAACTACGACCCGTCATTCGCCGAGAGGACGGCAGCGGGGGACGTGCTGGTAGGTGGCATGAACTTCGGAACCGGCTCGAGTCGCGAGCAGGCGGCCACAGCACTTCAGGCGAAGGGCATTGCCTTGGTGATCGCCGCGAGCTTTTCACAGACATACCTTCGCAATGCGTACAACAACGGGTTCGTGTGTATCGAATGCCCCGCCCTCTCGCGACGCGTCAAGGAGCACTTAGCTGAGGCTGTGGGTCTCGGCGAACTCACCGTCATTCCAGGCGATCAACTCGAAGTGGATTTCAGCACGGGAGCAGCGACGTACCGAGGCGAGACCGTTCACTTCCCACCACTCGGCGCGGTGCCGCAGTCACTGGTCGTGGCTGGTGGGATCGAGAACCTGGTGCGGAAGCAGATGGAGTGAGGGAGGAGGGAGGCTACACCACCCCTCCCCACGCCGGAGCGGGGAGCAGGGAGCGGGGAGTCAACGTAGCGTAATCGGACACGGCGTTAAGCCGCGTCCCTGAGGAGGACCAGATGGGTCCGTCTCGAAGGGCGCGGCGGTCGACGAGGGAACCATCCACTACCATGAGAGGCATGAGACGTTCACAATCATCTGAATGTCACACATGATAACCCGTTGACGAGCCGCGCCCTTCGAGACGCCTTGCTTCGCAAGACTCCTCAGGGACGCGGCCGTGCAGAGGTCCAATGGCACAATACACCGTAGTCACGATGCCGGGAGACGGCATCGGTGAGATCGTTCTTCGCGAAGCGCTCAAGGTGCTCGACGCGGTCGGGTTCGATGCCACATACGTGAACGCCAACATCGGCTGGGATTACTGGATCAACGAGGGCAACCCGCTGCCGGGAGAAACGGTTGAGTTGTTGCGAAAGCACAAACTCGGGCTCTTTGGCGCCAT
>JBDHFY010000339.1:0-4543 GCA_039590195.1 Gemmatimonadota bacterium
TCCGCACCGATCCTTTCGCTCTCTCGCTGACCGGGCACTTGATCACCTGCGAGTTGCGTCCAGAGACCCCGCGAGCAACTACGCCGCGGCTCTCACGGGTATGGTCGTCCGTGTAATCAAGGAAAAACAGTTGACTCACGGAAGTTGGACTTCAAGCGCAGCATCCTCGAGAGGAGGACCGTCATGGATTCGAATCGAATCGGCGCGCTGGCACTCGCGGTCGTCGTTGTCTCTGCAATTGCGATCGTCATCGGAACACAGCGCGCCGCGGCAGCAGATCGCGGCTACTTTGATGACTTCAGTGATACGTATGGCTACGCCTGGAGATCGAGCGCGGGTGTGATCCTTGATGCGACCAGCGGCGATCTGGTTGTGACATCAGCGCCCACCACAAGCTCTGCTTGGCCACTTTGGGGCCGCCCTTTTGATGCGGACGTCTCCATTCGAACTCGGGTTCGACTCCTGGAGGACCAGCATCCCGGTGGACTCGAGGGAGGTGTCGGCCTCTTTGCCCGGCTCAGCGATGGGATGAGCTACGCCGCGCGAATCATGCCGAACGGAGAAATCGCGATTACGCTGAGCCAAGAGCCATTTGACGATGTCGTGTTGGCTTCGATGGTGACGGGCCTCGATGTGCTCAGCAGCGACATCCATCTGCAGTTCGACGTGTTTGGAGATACGCTCGCCTTGACGGCCTGGGCGGAGGGGAAACCCCGGCCGGTCATGCCGCAGCTTTGGGTGACGGACACGAGCCAACCCGGGGTCGGAACTCTGGGGTTGTTTGGACAGCGGGCCGCTGATTCGAGAGCTGTCTTCCGCTTCTTTCGGTCGGGTCCGCGCCGGCCGGTCAACCTCAGCGACACGACCAGCCGGAAAATCGGAATCCATGTCGTCGCCAATGACTGTGCGACGGCTGCGGTCAAGCGCGTGGCGCCGGAGCTCACCGACCCGAATATCGACAACTTCGGTGGGGGCGGCGGAGACCACCGCGTCTACTACAACGCCCACGTCCTCGAGCGGGACGAGCTGCACGTCTTTCTGCCGGGCACGGGCACCAAGCCGGAATACGCGAGAGAGTTCATGCAGGAAGCGGCCGGTCGCGGCATGAAGACCATCGGGCTGCAGTACGTCAACGGCCCGAACCATGATATGGGATTGTGCCTTGATTTCTGGGCGGCCTACCCCTATTTCCCGTACCCGGATTGCATGGAGGACGTGTTGGCCGAGCGCACGTACGGCGGCGATCTCTCGCTGCTGGTCTCCGTGAACCAGCCGAACTCATTGGTGAGCCGGCTCGTGAAGCTGTTGGAATATCTCGATGCCGAGCAGCCCGAGCGCGGTTGGGGCCACTATCTGGACGGAGGCGCTCCGGACTGGGACCGGATCGTGTTTTCGGGTCACTCCCAGGGCGCCGCGATCAGCGCCCTCCTCGGGCGCGACCACGAGCTGACGCGTGCGATCATGCTCGATGGCCCGTATGAAACCACCAAGAATTATGGCGCCCCCGCCGCATTCCTCACGGACCCGAAGGCCACGCCGATCGAGCGCTACTTCGGATTTGGCCACGTCGATTACAATCCGTGGCTTCGCCCGTGGTTGTGGGACGCCATGGGACTGCCTGGCCCGCCCGTCCTCGTCGAGAACAGCTCGCCCCCCTACGAGGGGAGCCACTACCTGGAGACCGACGTCGACGTGCCTACATGGGCTACTCACGGCTCGATGGTCAACCGCGCCCCGCGCGCGCCCGACGGGACCCCCATCTTCAAGGACGTATGGCGCTACCTGCTGGGGGTAGAATCCGGCCAGCCGTGCGGCGGCGAAGCGGTCTATGCGAGTGACCCACTCGCCGCTTTGCTCGAGATCCCGGGAGGAGCCACGCTCAGATTCGATCGCGCGAACAACAAGGCAGCGATCACGATCCCGGGAGGAGCCTGGGCGCCGGTTGTGGCCGAAGGCTTTGGTGGATGCTCGGTGGCCGGCAGCGACGGCCTCATCTGCGATTCCGTGAGCGACTACACGATCGCAATCGATCTGAACGACAACCTCGCCGTTCCAACCCAGGGCTACTGGACCGGGCAGTTGATCGCGGGCGGCTCCACGCTGAACCTGACCGCCAGGGAGCCCGACGTCGCCGCGGATGGGTTCTTCTACCAGGAAGTCGCTGGGCAGACGATCGCCGTCGCATGCTCCACGGCCGCGAGCATCCCAGCCGGAGAGTGCCTGCCGACCGACCTCCGCCCTCCCGAAGCCTACGATCCGATCACCGGGACCTTCACGTACCTCGGTGTGGTCGACGGATTCGCAGATCCGGCGTACGGGTTGTCTCGCTTCGCCATCGAGGAGGTGCCCGTGCTCCCCACGGAAATCGACATCAAACCCGGCAGCGATCCCAACCCGGTCAACCCATACAGCCGGGGGGTCATCCCGGTCGCCATCCTGGGGTCCGACACCTTCGACGTGGCCGAAGTGGACGTGACGACGCTGGCCTTCGGGCCGGACGGAGCTGCGCCAGCGCACCCGGCAGGTGGACACATCCAAGACGTCAACGACGATGGCTTCACCGATCTGCTCTCGCACTACCGGACCCAGCAGACCGGCATCGTCATGGGGGATACGGACGCTTGCCTCACCGGCGAAACGCTGGACGGCACGCCCTTCAAGGGCTGCGACGCCATCAGCGCCACGGTCCCCTGTGGCGGCGGCTACTGGGTCGCCTTCGTCCTTCCGGCGGTTGTGTGGGTCGGAAGAAAGGGTGTGCCTTTCGGCGCAGGCGATCCCAGGACCGCGTGACATCGGCAACGCGCGCACGGCCAGCACCGAATTCCCCAGCCCGGAGGGAACACAAACCTGCAATTCGGGATTTCTCAGGCCGGCAAAAGAGTTTCCGGCGCCGTTGCATATCGGATAGAGGGGTGCGTCGAAATCGACGATTGATTTGGCGGGGCGTAGGCTGTAGCGTGCTCGCGCGGGGGCAAGGGAGCTTCAGATGCGGCGAGACCATCAGATTCGATATCCTGCGCGTGCGGTCGTTTGTGCGCTTGCATGCCTCTTTGCGGCAGCCTCTGCATCGGCCCAGGTCGTCGCCGATGCCGGCGATGACCTCGCGCTCGAATGCGCAGCCCCCGGAACCGATGTGACTCTGGACGGCACGGCCTCCACGGTCGACGGCGGCCCGGCAGCGGCGAACGTCGACACCGTGTTTCAGTGGATGGCCGCTGGAATCGCGTTCGACGACGATACGAGCCCGACGCCAACTGGCAGCTTTCTCCTGGGCGCAACCACGGTAACGCTCACGGTGACCCATACCAATCCTTTGACTGGAGTCGTAGAGATTGGTGTGGACAGCGTGGACGTGACGATCGAAGACACCACGCCGCCGACGCTGTCGGTGCTCGCCAACCCGATGTACCTCTGGCCGCCCAACCACGAGCTGTACGAAATCGACATCGCACTTCTCGTGGACGATGCCTGCGATCCCGACCCGGACGTGGTTCTCACCTCCCTCGTGAGCAACGAGCCGGACAACGATACGGGCGACGGCAACACTGTAGACGACGTGCAGGAGGCCGATCTGGGTACCGATGATCGCGGCTTCCTGCTGCGATCGGAGCGCAAGGGCGCCGGCTCCGGACGCAGCTATACGGCGACCTACACCGCCACGGACGATTCCGGAAACTTGACGAACGCCGTCGCACAGGTCTTGGTTCCCCACGACCAGAGGGACATGAAGGCCGCCAAGAAGGCCGCGAAGGCCGCCAAGAAGGCAATCAAGATGGCCGAAAAGGCGGCCAAGAAGGCGGCCAAGGCGGCTGCAAAGGCCGCAAAGAAGGCCGCCAAGGAAGCCGCGAAGGCTGCCAAGAAAGCAGCCAAGGAAGCGGAGAAGGCTGCCAGGCAGGCCGGCGGGGAGAGCTGAGGAGAGGATCGACCGAACGGGGCGCGCCTGGCCCCGTCAGGGCGCCTGACTCTATTTGACCGAATCAAGAGGATCCTATGCGTGGCGCGGCCGAGCTGGCGGGGGGTCCCGGTTCTGCCACTCCGCCGTTCAGATGAGTTCTAGCAGACCCGTTCGATCCGGAGTGGGCGACCGTAGCGGTCCCAGGCCTTGCAGCTCGACCAGCTCGCGCTTACGCGTGAAACGCGGATCACTTCGTATAGAATCCACCCGCCGCAAGCGCTCGCGATCCAGGGGATCACCGCGGTCATCGAGGCGTGGGAGGCGACTCCGAGCCCGACCAGCGCCAGGCAGACGAAGAGCGTTCCGGCGAGCGATGCCAACACGAACCCGTGGCGCAAGCGCTCCCTGGGTACGGCGAACGGGCGCGGCCAGCGAACCGGACCGGAGAGGTTGCACACTCCGGGTTCGGCCGCCGGCGGCGCCTGCGGGAGGGAGCGCGCCGCGGCCGCCCGAGCCTCGCGAACGAGTTCGCCGCTGCCGCAGGCGCTGCACACTTTGATGCGCAGCGCGTGACGCCACCAGCAGTAGAGCAGCCCCGGAACGCCGAAGCAGCCCCAGGCGATCATCTCCACGATGTCCGAGCCTTCG
>JBDHFY010000340.1:0-4496 GCA_039590195.1 Gemmatimonadota bacterium
GGTCTCCCAAGTTCCCGCGTAGTCCAACGTCAGGTTCTGGGTCTGGTAAGTGTCGTTCTCGCGGGAGCCCAGCGGCTCGCTATAGAACTCGAACGGGTGCTCCTCGGTGTACTCCGAACGGTTCCAGTCGAGACCGACGCTCACCCGCTGCGGCAGAGCCGGTACCGGTGTCCAGACAAACTGGACACCCGTGGTGAAGTGGTCGATCGCCTGATCCAATTCCATGTCGAGAATCTGACCGTCGTCATGGTCCGAAGTGTAGTCGGTTTGGCCGCGGAACACGTTCAGTAGAAACCCCTCGGCGTTGTTGCCGTCGGGGATCCAGACGATATCCCGATGCGAGTAGGAGCTGTTGTACTGAATGGCGAGCTTGTCGCTGGGCTGGAATCCGAAGTTGCCCCGGATCCCCCAGTCATCACTCCCCTGCGGCGCGATCACGCCGTTCTCACTGGCCCACCTGCCGGAGAGGAAATAGTTGGTGTTCTCGCTGCCGCCGCGGACCGACGTGTTGTAGCGCTGCAGGTGGCCCGTGCGAAGGTACGTGCCGCTCTCTGGACAGCCCGGGTCGACTCCGGTGCAGTCGTTCAGGTGTAAGCCGGTTGGGTTGATGTCCTTGTCGGGACCCACGTGGCCCAGCCTATGGAAGCCCTGATCCATGGAGAACGACCACGATGCGCGACCGGCCGTTCCCTTCTTGGTGATGATCTGAATCACGCCCGACGCGGCTTCCGTGCCATACAACGTAGTCGCTGCGGCGCCCTTCACGATCTCGATGCTCTCGATATCTTCCGGGTTAATGTCGTTCAAGGGCGACGCCGCCTGGTCGGACTCGTCCGAGGCTGCAATCGGCCTGTTCTGCATCCGCACACCGTCCACATAAATGAGTGGGATCTGGCTCTGGGTGAAGGAACTGTTACCACGCAACCGGATGGTGGATCCGGTCCCCACTTGGCCCGAGTTGTTGATCACCACGGTACCCGTGGCTTGGCCGGCCAGGACCTCGTTGAGAGTGTGGGCCGGCACTAGTTCCAGCTCTTGCGAAGACACTGACGATATGGCGTTGCCGATTGCCCGGCGTTTGGTTTCGCCCGCCGTACCGGTCACCATTATAGCGTCCATCACAATCGTGAGTCGCGTGAGTTCGAAGTCGAGGGGTACTGGACCACCAGCTACGACGTCGGTTTCGCCGATGATCGACGAATAGCCAACGACGAGCACCTGAACCCGGTGTCTCCCCACCGGCACATCGGTTAGGACATAGGTACCATCGACCCTTGTGCGGGTCCGGAGATTGGTGCCCAATACCTCCATTTGTGCCCCTACGACCGTGGTACCGGAGACTCGGTCGGTCACCACGCCCTGAATCGTTCCGGTCTGTGCCTGAGCCGGGACCGCAAACAGGAGCGCTATAACTACACCGACTATGCCCCCGAACAACCACCTAAGTGTTGTCGACAGGCCTAATTTCATCGGTCTTCTCCTAAGTCGCGGAAGGTTAAGCGGAAGGTTGAGAAGAAACGCACCGGTTATCCTCTACCATCCGTGTGCGGCCGCCCCCTCCTACGGGCAGCCTCTCTTCGGATCGGTCACCGTTGCGAGTTTGGCATTACCCAGTTTTGTGAAAACATGTATTACGCCACCGCTCGCTTGCGTGCCGTACATAGCCGTCGCCGCGGGTCCGCGGAGGACTTCGACTCGGGCCACGTCTTCCGGATCAATCAGATCGAGAACCTGTGTCGCCGAATGGTCTCCCGTGTTGGTACGGTTGAGCGGAGTGAGCCGCACGCCATCCACAAACACGAGCGGTTCGAACGGCCCCATGACGCTGCTAATGCCACGTGAGGAGATCGTGCTACCACTGCCGGCCCAACCATCGGCAGTATTGATTTGCAGACCTGCAACCCGTCCCTTGAGTGCCTGCGTGAGTGTACCTCCCGGAGAGAGCTCCACGAGCTGGGCGCCCGGAACGACCGTGCAAGCCGCTCCCGAGCGGCCTTGTCTGTTTGTTGTCTTCTCTTGGGCGACGGCGTGAACTGCCGTCATGAGGAGGGCACACAGAACCAGCGCAGTGGCAGGAGGATGAACACACCACCAGCGGCCGTGGCACCGGATAGCAAGAAATCGAACACGGGACATCGAAGCACCTCCAGTCCTGCACATAGAGTGCTTTTCCGCGTCGATGGTCTGAGGGTCTCGTCGTCCGGCGGGCGTCTATTGCGGCGTCTTACTACGGCGTCTAATACGGCGTCACTCTGGCGGCGGGGCCAGCACAGCCACCGGCGTGCTACGGCTGTGTTTCAATCTCCATACGCGACAAAAATCGCTGATCTGTGAGGGTACCGCAAGTGGTAGTCGATGACGCGGCAATAGAACACTATCCACGAGCATCAAACCGAACAAATCTTGTTCGCTTCGTAGCTTCCGAACTCCCGACCAATAACAACTAAACCAATCTGGTTCAGCTTTTGGGGCATGTACCACGTCGCTGCCACTCGCGCGACCTCGGGAACACCGTGTTCATATTGGTGTAGTATCACAGCGAGTGATTTTGTCAGTCGGTGTTGGCGTCGGCACCTTGGATCAAGCCAGCCGATGCACGACACTTGACAACTTTCCGCAGCCAGGCCCGGATAGCATACTGTTTCACGGGGCGCATGTTGTTCCGCACGATCCTACAGCACGTGCACCACAACCGAAACACGGACATCTACACCTTCGAGATCGATCCAATCGCGAAGAGTCTGTTCAGCCAACCACTGTCTTCCTACAAGATCAACCCGCAGACTGTGCTCTAGCTGGGGTATTCGGGCAACCACATCGGAGATCATGACACCGGGCTGACGTGGGCCGACCGTACATTCTTCTCCAAAGCCGGATATGCGTTTGTATTCTGAGCATGATGTGAGACACAGAGGAGCGAGTACAAAACAGGATGGCCATGCTGGCGCGTACCGGAGTCAAACGCGCCGTGCGCGACGCCTGAGCGCGGATCGTAGCCTTGGCTGACCGAAAGGGGCCGCGGAATTCCGCGGCCCCTCGCGCGTGGATGACGGCCTTTTCCCTACAGTACCTTCCTCGGCAGCCGCGGGTTCATGCTCTGGATGATGCCCAGGAACCGCACACCGGCTCGCTCGGCGACAGTGTGAGGAAGGATGGCCGGGTGATCGGGGCCGATGAGGGTGGCCACGTCGCCAACCTCGACCGTCTTGTCCGCGCCGATCTCCAGGATCGTGTGGGCCGAGTTGACGCCACCCGCGACGGGATAGAGCCGCCCACCTATGAGCACTTCACACGTGCCGTTGGCGGCCGACGGATATCCGTCCGTGCGCCCCACCGGAAGCAGGGCGATCCAGGTGGGTTTGTCGGTGACGAAAGTGCGATAGAAGCCCGCGCTCTCTCCCGGTTCCAGTCGCTCGACGCGGACGACGCGCACCTTAAGGCGAAAGACCGTTTTCAGATCGGCCTGGTCCCGGACGCCCTCTCCGCTCGGGTAGTTCCCGAAGAGGGCGTTCCCGGGGCGCACCATGTCGAAGTGCGCTTCGGGCAGGTGGAAGAGCTCGAAGGTCGGCGCGGCATGAAGCGTCCCCAGTGGGAGTCCGCTCCGGCGGGCCCATTCGAGGAGCTGCTCGAACCGGGCGAGCTGCTCCCGATCGAAGTCGATGTCGTGAGCGAACATCGTGTAGGTGGCATTCACCTGGACCGATTCGCTCCGGCAGAGTTTTTCGATCCAGGGTCGTGCCCGCTGGTAGGGCATCCCCTCCCTCCCCATCCCCGTATCCAGAAAGAGCTGCACCGGCACGGGTCGTCCCATGCGGCGCGAGATTCGTTCGAGCCTTTGCGGCGCATCGTCCAGCCAGACGGTGGGCAGTACGTCCTGGCGGGCCAGTTCCTCCATTTCTTCCTCTGATCCCTCAGCCATGACGACGATAGGCTTCGTCACACCGGCTGCCCTCATCGCCAAAGCCTCTTCGACTCTGACGCATGCGATGCCGCCCACTTCGGGAAAGTCGGCGAGTAGAGGCCCCACAGCTCGATCCCCCAGGCCGTAGGCGTTGTTCTTGACGACGGCAAGGATGGGACGGCCGCCGGCCAGCCGCGACGCCTCCCGAACGTTATGCCTGTACGCGTTGCGGTCGATCTCGATCCACGGATCGAAGCTGTTTGCGAAGGAGGAGCGGGCCCGGGCTGGACCAACTGGCTCACGAGCTGCCGTTGAGGAGGCACAGCCGGCTGCCGTGAGACCGATGGCGCCCCCGGTCAACTCGAGAAACCGCCGGCGAGAGAGAGCGGATGGGCGGGATGGCGATTTGCGCGGTTCCATATCCCCTCCTGGGAAGGCGGTGGAGTGGGGAAAGGATGAATGTACGGGCAGTGTTGTCGGTCAGGCCACCCTCAGGACCGCCTGTGTGACCAGCCCATATCTGTCACGGCTATCCGCTGGGCGGAAGCTGCTCAGTCGATGCGGTCCACCTCGGTCAGGCGAAGCATGAGCACCG
>JBDHFY010000341.1:0-4495 GCA_039590195.1 Gemmatimonadota bacterium
CCTTTCGAGGCGAATGCCCGGGCCATGGCGATCACAACCCTGGCGTCGTCCGAGCGGAGCTGAATGGCCTCGCGGTAGTGGCCGATGGCCTCGTCGAACTTGCCCTGCGTGGCGAGGGCCCGGCCGATGCCGTAATGCTGGCGCAGCTGCCGGTTGATCTCCTTTTCGTAGCTCGCCCTCGCGAAGTCGCGCTCCAGAATCTCCAGATCGTTCCGGTTACGCGGCAGCACTTGAACGACGAGATCTGACATCTCATCCGTCGATTTGGAGCCGTATACGACCCGCTTGGGAGGGCGATTCGGGTTCTGGGGGTTGCTGGCGGAGTTGTCGTAAACCCACCGCATGGTCACGGTCGTCCCCTTGGGCAGGAAGACCGGCTCGGCAAAGCGATACTCGTCTTGCCAGTTGAAATCCCAGTCGTTGATCCGGATCAGCCACTTCCGCGTTCCGTCCGGCAGGGTCGCTATCCCCTGGATCTCCTTCCCCAGGTAATGTGCGTGCGGGTAGATGCTGAGTGCGTCCACATCCACCGGCAGCTCGTACGAATCGGTGACCAAGTAGTCCTTCTCTCCTGGGGGAATATCGAGCTCGAAGGAACCGAGCATCACCAAGGTGGGAATCCGTGTTGGTGGCGCCTCGGCGAAGTGGAAGCCGACTCGAGCTTGGACGACTGCCGGCTGTCCGGACGGCCGCAAGTGCAACTGCAGCACGAGGTCCGTCTCCGGATCGAGCCGCCAGGTCATGTCCTCTGCACCCTCGTACGGTACTTTGCCGGGTGTCCATCCCAAGAAAAAACCCGGGGCATTACGCGCTTGACTGATCAGGTCCATGCCATCGAAGCCCGGCTCGGCGTCTTGATCATCGAACACCCGTGACGACCGGGTCGTATCGATCATCATCCGAGCGTGGTGAACCACCTTGGGATGTCCCGGCAGCAACTCCACCGCTTTGACGTAACGGGTTCGCGAGACCGGAATGGACACGACGAGGTTGCGGTAGACGTCTGTGCCTTCACCCCGGAGCGTGTACGCCGGCACTTCGAGCACGAGGTCGGGCTCGCCAAGCTCCCACTCTTCAGGCCACTCGGGCGTCGGGGGCAGGTCTGCCGGATCTCCTTCCGGCGCTCCTTGCTGTACCCATCGCCGCACCATGTCTATCTCTTCCTCACTCATCCGGCGATCCCCGGCAAACACGCCATGACCGGGTTCCGGTTGCCACGGCGGCATCATCCTGGTCTCGATGACGGCCCCGATGAGCGCCGCACGGTCCTTCACCCCTCGGTACGCCACCAGGTCGAACGGCGCGGGGCCGGTCGCTCGATGACACACCGCGCACCGCTCATACAGGATGGGAGCGACGTCTTTGCTGAATGACACCGCGCCCGGCGCGTCCTGCGCCACGCTCGTGTGGAAGAACCCGCATGAGATCACTGCCGCCAATGCGATCGTGCGGATGAGAGGAAAGCGGGATTCGCCGAATTCGGCTGTGGTGCTCATGCGTGTCCCCGGATCATGCCCCCAGCCCCCCAACATGGAGTGGTGCCCGTGCCGACGCGGCGTCGTGCCGTCATGGTATGCTCCCTAAAGCAAAGCCGCAGTCTGCGAAATATCCCCGGGCTCACACGGGCAGACAATGGGGCGAGATGAGAGACGGGAACCCATCCAGCCTTAACTCTGTATCATACGAACAGTTAGATGAGCCCACAGGATGCGGCCATTATCACTGCATGTTGGGGATATGGGTGATTATGTTTCGCTCCTTCCGGTAGGTGCGGACTCAGTCGTAGGTCTCGAGAGACACCGCCGGTGAGCACCCGACGAAATGGGCGGTTGACGTTCGCCGGACTGACGCGTTTGAAGGGGAATAGTAGAGTGAGTGTAGGTCCCAAGACATCCCTCCCGCTGGCCTTGGCGCTGTCGATCACGGCGTGCGCATTTCCCAGTGGGAACGAACAGAACGACGGCCCCGACCTTCCTGAGAAGGACCCACCCACGGTCGTGCTCGAGACGACGATGGGTCGGATCGTTCTCGAACTCAGGCCCAACCGGGCGCCCAATACCGTGAATCATTTTCTCCGGCATGTTAGAGCCGGATTCTACGACAAGCTGGCGTTCCACCGGGTGATTCCGGAGACTCTCGTTCAGGCCGGCCGCATGACGAAAGAGCGACACGTGCGCCGGAGCCCTGCCCCCGATCTGGCGAGCGAAGCCAACAACGGCCTCTCGAACCGACGCGGTTCGGTCGCCATGGCCCGGGTCGCCGGTAGACCGCATACCGCCAAGACCCAGTTCTTCATCAACCTGGCTCACAACACGGTACTCGATTTCACGGATAAGGAGACCGACCGAGGTTGGGGATACACGGTGTTCGGGAGAGTCGTGGAGGGGATGTCGGTGGTTGACCTGATCGGGGCCATGTCGGTCGTTGAGGAGGGCAAGCCCCGCGAGTTTTGGCCCCTCGTGCCGGTTGTCATCGACACGGCATACCTGATGAGGGTGGAACCAACGGCCGTCGACATGGAGCCGGATCGCTAAAGCTCACCCACATTCCACAGGTCCGGCGGGCTGACTGCCCTTCCCTGCCTCCTCTCCGCCAGCTACTAGCTATTAGCTGTTAGCTGTGGGATGCAAAAGCGGGACCGCATGAGATATCGTGCCGTGTCCCTGAGGAGCGCTCCGAAGGAGCGCGTCTCGAAGGGCTCGGCGGTTAAGCGGACGGGAGGTCAGGCTCTTGATTCCGTTCACCCGTGGCTGCCGCCAGGGGTCAGTATCCAGCCGTCATACGGGCCGCCCAGCGCGCTATTCCTTATATAGTCTTGTAGCCGCGTGATGAGAGACATTCCCTCACGGACTCACCGTATCGACCGCAGCAACGTTGTGCGGGCCGCCCTCGTTCTTGGTGTACTCCACATAGGACTGATCGCCGGGGTCTCGCCCGTTGCGGCCCAACGGCCAGCCGTTCGCACGGCCATCGAAGGCGCGGTGTACGACACGGTGTCCGGCAGACCTATTCCCTTTGCCGTGGTGAGCATCACACAGGCGGCGCGGTCGACCCTCACTGATTCCAGGGGACGCTATCGGCTGCCGGTCGAAGCGGGCACGTGGGAGGTGCAGGTCCGCAAGATCGGGTATCGCATGGCCTCCGTGACCGTTGCGATCTCCAGTGAGGACACCAGGCGCGACCTCTTCATGAGCCCTCTGCCGTTCGAGCTCGCGACTATCAACGTAACGGCGGAAGCGGATGATTTCGCCACGCGGATCATGCGGCAGGCGATCGCTCGCAAGAACGATCTTTTTGGGCGGATTCACGACTACCACTACGACGCATACATCAAATTCATAGTCCGGGATCTGGCAAAAGACCGAGACTCAGCCGAGTCGGTTTTTCTGATCACAGAGTCACAAACCAGTGCATACTGGGAACAACCGGACAGGTATCAGGAGGTCATCACCGCCCGCCGCCAGTCCACCAACCTACCGGCGGAAAACAACCTGGTTTCCGTAGGACAGATAGTCAATTTCAACACCAACCGCATTGACCTCCAAAAGTACTCAGTCGTGTCGCCAACCGCCGACGACGCCCTCGATCACTACCGGTATCATGTGCTGGACACACTGGACGTGGCGGGCCGGACCGTCTTCCGCTTGGCGATCGAGCCCAAGTCGAACGCCGCACCCCTCTTCGTCGGCATGATCGACGTGGCCGACTCCACCTTCGACGTCCTGGCAGTTGACGTGGCGACGAACGAGGCCATCCGCTTCGACTTCTTCGAGAACCTCCGATACCGGCAGCGTCTGGCGGATTTCGGTGATGACCACTGGATGCCCGAGGAGATCCGCTTTTCCGGCGAGTTGCACGTGGGGGTGCCGCTCCCCGGATTCCCAGAGCACATCTCGTTCGAGCACATCGCATCACTGCGGGAGTTTCGCTTCGACCAAGGAAACGCGCCGGTCACCTTGGGCGAATACCTCGTCGTGGTGGACGACGATGCCGACGACATCGACAGTACGACATGGAGGGAGCGGCGCGTCGCACCGCTCACCGACGTCGAACAGGCCGCCTACACACGAATCGACTCCATCGAGAACCGGCCCACGCCGTTCGGCACCAAACTCCTGACCGGGGCGCTGGGGACGATTGCGCTGTCCGGTAACCCGGACTTCTTC
Organism: Gemmatimonadota bacterium; assembly: GCA_039590195.1. Classification (GTDB taxonomy): domain Bacteria; phylum Gemmatimonadota; class Gemmatimonadetes; order Gemmatimonadales; family GWC2-71-9; genus JBDHDY01. Next base: position 4,167 of record JBDHFY010000341.1, read on the forward strand.
CACTTCAACCGGGTCGAGGGACCCTATCTGGGAGCGGGATGGACGTGGCGGGGCCTCTCACCTGACGTGATCCTGCGCGCCCGAGCGGGCTACGCTTTCGACCGGGAGGATTGGCAGCATCGTTACGGCGCCCAGTATCGCCTGTCGGAACGCCGGCGGCTTTGGGTGGGCGCGTCGTACCACGAGCAGGTCGTGAACCGCCCGACGTTCGTGTCCCCCGGGGAAAACCCCACCTACTTGGCTCTCTTCGCGAAGTTCGATCCGTTCGACTATTACCGCGAGAAGGGGGCCTCGTTCTTTGTGAGCACCAAACTGGTGAATTTCACGAG
>JBDHFY010000342.1:0-4428 GCA_039590195.1 Gemmatimonadota bacterium
GTGCTCGCATGAGAATCTTGTCGCTTACGTTGCTTACGGCTTCCACGGTCGCGTGTGGCGCTCGTGGCGAGGCACCGTGGGAAGACCAGCTGCCCACCCTGGCTCGGGAGGTGATACCGGGCGTCGAGCGAGCCGTGGGATTGCCCTTCAAGTATCCCCCTGCGGTAGCCGTCCGAAGCAGGGAAGAAGTGAGAGAATACCTGATTGACCAGCTCGCCAAAGACCTCCCTCCCGAGGAAGTCGAGCGACTCACCATTGCGTACCGTCTCTTTGGGTTGATACCCGATACGTTGGACCTCGAAGCGTTGCTGCTGGATTTGTACACCGAACAGGTGGTTGGTTACTACGATCCAGTGTCTGACTCCCTATTTGTCGTAGGGGGGGCGGATCCCGTGGAGCTGCGTCTCATCGTCGCCCACGAGCTGGTGCACGCACTACAGGCCCAATACCTGCCGCTCGACTCGCTCCTGAGCGCCAAAGGCGACAATGACCGACGTACGGCCTCCCAAGCAGTGCTCGAGGGGCAGGGGATCCTGGCGTCGCTGGTTGCACTCATGCCGGACCAGGATTTCTCCATGATGCCCGAGTTCTGGCGTGAGTACCGACAGGGAGTTCGAGAGCAGCAGGAGCGTATGCCGGTCTTTCGCGCGGCCCCGGCCATCATACGGGAGACCGTGATCTTTCCCTACCTGGGAGGGGCTGATTTTGTCAGGTGGTTCGTCAACGAGTATCCCGATACCGTGCCGTTCGGCCCGCGCATGCCCACATCGACGGAACAGATCCTTCACACTTCCAGATATCGTGTCGGGGATATGCCGGTGCCGCTCGAGTTCTCGAGCGCTGCGGCGATCGTCTATGACGATGGCCTAGGCGAATTTGAGATTCGAGTGTTGGTTTCCGTGTTGAGTGGGAGCGAGTCGATGGGAGCGGCAGCGGCCGAAGGCTGGGGAGGGGACCGATACGCCGTGCTCGAGGCGGGGTCCGGTCACGCGCTCGCGTGGTGGACGGTGTGGGACACTCCTCAAGCCTCACGCCGGTTTGCCACCGTGCTCGAGCGCGAATGGCGGGGGCGCGATGGGGGTACACCTCGGGAATATCGGATTGAGAGATCGGCGGTTGGGGACTATCCGGCCGTCTTGTTGTTGGATGCGCCGCGGGGGTGGTTGGGGCGGATAGCTCCTCCCCGGGTTGAGGTGCGTTAGCTCAGGGCAGCAGGATCGAGACGAGATATGCCGTCGTTCCGACGATGGCGCCCAGCACGTACCCCAAGCGGACGATGATGTCCAGCTCACGCTGTGTCGTCGCCCGGACGATCTGCTCGATGCGTTCGAGCGAGAACCCGAGCACCTTTTCTTCCACCATTCCCCGAATGTCGAGTCGTTCGACCACGGTTGGCACCTGGCTCTGAATCCACTCCCACAAGGGAGGCGTGAGCGCCTTGGTGAGACGGTTTCGGCCTCCTTCGGGGAACCAGTCCGCTGGCCGTCCGATGGGACGATCCAGAAGGCTCGAGAGAGCTGCATTCGAGCCCTCGGTCACCCATTCGCGGACGCGCCCTGCCGTGATCGCGCCGGCCGCGAGGTCGGCGGCGTGTTCGCGGGGGACGTACTTGAGAAGGTCTCCCCAGGTGCGCTGTTCGGCGGCCAGCAGCCCCTGATCCACCTTCTCCATGATGTATCGCTGCGTGGCTGAGTCGTGGAGGGCGTTGACCATGTGGATCTTGATGGTCTCCTTGACGCCCTCGAGGCGCTCGTGTCCCAGTGCCTCGAAATGGTCGGCGAGGGGTTTTCGCAGGAATTTCACCACCGCCTCATTGACGCTCCGGGCGACCTGAGATTGGATTTCCGGCTGCTCGAAGAGGCGCGTCACCTGCTCTACCCCGTCCTCCTCGAAGTTGTCGAGCATGCGGCTGATGGTTTTCTCGGTGACGACGATTCGCGCGACGATGCGTTCGTGGAGCAGGAGGTTGTTGACGAAGCCCTCGAACAGCCGGTGGAGCGATCGATGGATGTTGGCGCGGGTGTTGGGATCGCCCATGGCGGTGTTGATGCGATCGAGGGCCATGGGGAGATATCCTGCGATCTCCCGCTCAACCGCCGCCACGAGCGCGGACGGGAGGCGATCGAGCAACGGTGTGTGGTCCGTCGACCATCGAGCGACCTGGCGATCGAGCCAGTCGCCGATCACCTCCTCGAGGCCGGGGCTCGTGGCGGCCTCGGACACCCACTGCTCGATCTGCTCCCGGATCGCGCGGCGGCGCGCCTCCGTGAGGACCTCACCGAGGGGCATGTCACCGATCTCCTCGTCGGTTCGGTCGAGGAAGCGTGCGACCGCCGTCTTGAAATCATCGGTCTCGGCGAACTCCGACATGCGTTCCGCAATGGCGGGGGCAAGCAGTTGGAAGCCTTTGTCCAGTTCGGCGAGCACGCCATCCGGCAATTCCTGGCGGAGGGACTCTCGCTCCGTCTCCATCAGCGTCTCCACGAACCCTTCGACCGTGCTCTGAAAGGCCTCGTGGACTCCGGGAGCGGTGAGCTGGCGGGCCAAGTCCTGCGACGTCAAGAGTCGCTCGCCGACCGTCCGTCCAATCGTCTTTGCGAGGCGGGCTTTGTTCTTGGGGATTGCTCCCTGAAGCTTGAACCGGCCGACGCCCCTCGAGGTGTAGGGATGGAAGAGCATCCAGATGGCTACGGCATTGGTCAAACCGCCGGCCAGGGCGCCGAACGCGATCGTGACGACTGCTCTAAGCAGAGAAGGCTCGAATTCCATCAGCCAGGAAGCTACACACAAAGATCTCCATCAGCTCAGGACCGGCTTGATCGGGCCGAGCGTTTCCCCGACCGCGGCGTCACTCCGTTGAACCCGGTGGTTCCGCCGTTCGCGCCCGGGATGCACAATATACAGCCATGAGAATCCCCTACCGATCCCTGACCTTTTGGATTTTCGTCGGTCTCTTTGGTGGCATGATTGCCGGCAGAGCTTTCGGGGAATCCATTGTCTCGATTGCCGACCCACTCTCGGAGATCTTTCTCCGATTGCTGCGGATGGCCATCATGCCGCTCATCATCACCTCGCTGACAGCGGCGGTGATCAATGTCGGGGGACGACGAAATCTTGAAGTGCTGGGCGCGAAGACGTTCGCGTACTACATCACCACGAGTTTGCTGGCGATCCTGACCGGGCAGGCGTTGGTCAACATCCTCCGACCCGGCGTCGGCTCGACGATCACGCTCGCGGAGACGGTGGTGGACATACCGGCAACGCAGCAGAGCTTCACCGAACTGCTCTTGAACATCATTCCGGAAAATCCGTTTCAGGCGCTCGCCGAAGGACAGGTCCTCCCGGTCATCTTCTTTTGCATCCTGTTCGGTTACTTCGTGACGCGGCTCAAAGATCCTTACAAAACGCAGCTGGGGGATTTCTTCCAGGGCGCATTCCGAGTCATGATGAGCCTGACCAAAATGGTCATCTGGACGGCGCCGGTGGGCGTGTTCGGGATCAACGCCAAGATCGTTGCGACGATCGGATTTGATGCCTTTCGGTCGTTGGGTTTCTACTTCGTTGTCGTGTTGATCGGGCTCTTTATCCACGCCACCGTTACGCTACCGCTCATCGTGTACATCGTGACACGAAAGAACCCGTTCCGGCATTACAGGGGGATGCCCCCACCGCTCGTCACGGCATTCTCGACCTGTTCAACCATCGTCACGCTACCGCTCACCATGGAAGCCGTCACCGACAACTCCAAGGTATCGGAGAAGATTTCGTCGTTCGTGCTTCCGATCGGCGCGACGGTGAACATGGACGGGACGGCGCTCTACGAGTGCGTTGCCGTCGTCTTCATCGCGCAGATCTACGGGTTTGCATTGTCGTTCGACCAACAGTTGGTCATTGTCTTCACGGCTTTATTGGCGTCCATTGGAGCGGCCAGCGTGCCCATGTCGGGACTGGTGATGATGTCCATCATATTGGGCGCCGTCGGTTTGCCGCTGGAAGGGGTCGCGATCATTCTCGCCGTGGATCGGGTGCTGGACATGTTCCGCACTACGGTAAACGTGCTCAGCGATTCGTGCGGTGCAGTGGTCGTGGCCAAGCTGGACGGGGAGGACGTGCTGCCGCCGCGGCAAACACCGGCGGAGCCGGCAGCGGCGTTGAGCGGGTAGTGTGGCTCTCGGCGGCTTTGCCGCCTGCGGCGCCACACATTAGTTTCCGCCACCATCCAGTAGATGCTTTCACGGACACGCGGGAGTGAGCCTTGCCGATCACGGGAGGAATGAGGTGAACAAGCGCCGCATCATGCTCCTCGCCAGCGGCCTGATCGTGGTCGCGGCCCTCGCCGCGACCGGGAAGTTTCCCCAGCAGGGCGATCACTACGGCTTCTGGTCGGTCCTTCCGCCGGCCGTGGCGATCATCCTGGCATTCGCCACG
>JBDHFY010000343.1:0-4414 GCA_039590195.1 Gemmatimonadota bacterium
CGTTACTCCGAGTGGGAGCGCCAGATAGAAGCCGCACTTGGCCGTTTGGCTTGGCTCGCGGACTCAGCAGCCTTGGCGACTACCGGCATCGACCCGGTCGTGCACGCTCACGCCCGACGCGGCCTCTACGACGAGGCGATGGCGCACCAAGATTACCAGCTCGGGCAACTGGTGGAACGGCTGAAGGAAGCGGGGGAGTGGGAGTACACGCTGCTCATCGTCGCCGCCGATCATGGCTCCTGGCACGCTGGTCACCGCGACCCGTCGGGGACCGACCATGACCCGATGTTCCGGAGGCGGGTGACCCGCATCCCGCTGCTCGTCTTCTGGCCCGGTCGCATCGCTGGTGGCCAGCGCTTCAGCCAGCCGGTGTCGATGATCGACGTGCTACCCACCATCCTCGATCTTCTCGACTTGCCGATGCCCGAAGTCATGCAGGGGCAGTCCCTGGCGCCCTTGCTGCTGGGCGAGGAAGGCTGGGAGGCGCGGCCGGTGATCCTCGATGAGTTTTACGTGGACGAGGAGACCGGTGAGCTCAGGGGCGTGATCGAGGTCGTCGATGGGCGCTGGGGCGCGTCGCTGGAGATCAATCCGCATCCGGACCGTGCGCCGGAGACGCAGCGCACGGTCCCCCTGCTGCTCTACGACCTGTGGAACGACCCGTATACCCAGCACAGCCTGCACGAGGAGCGGCCCGACCTCGTGGAGAAGTACACTGAGTTTCTGGAGGCGCAGTTTGAGGCGCATCAATCGTTGGCGCAGCTCTTCACCCGCTCAGACCCGGTGGCACTGACGCCGGAGCAGCTCCGAACGCTGCGGGCGCTGGGCTACATCCAGTAGTACGGAGAGATGACGCGAACACGTTGGGTCGCGGCGCTAGTAGTCCTCCTGCTTCTCGTGGCGCCTTCGCCCGCCGCCGCCTACGTCGGCCCGGGTGCCGGTATCGCCTTCCTCTCCTCCTTCCTGGTGATGCTGACCACCGGCGTGCTGGCGTTCTTTTCCCTGCTCCTGTGGCCATTCCGCACGGCGTGGCGCTTCATCCGTCACGCGCGCCGCCCCAAGGTAAAGATCAAACGCTTGATCGTGGTGGGACTCGACGGACAGGATCCCAACCTCACCGATCGCTTTATGAAAGAGGGGAAGCTCCCAAACTTCCAGCGGTTGGCGGAACAGGGGTGTTACCATCGGCTGGCTACGACATTCCCCTCGGTCTCGCCGGTGGCATGGTCGTCGTTCAGCACGGGCACGCATCCGGCACGTCACAACATCTTCGACTTCCTCGACCGCGACCGTCACACGTACTTGCCCTTGTTGTCGTCCACTCGCATCGGCAAGGTCGAGAAGACCCTCAAGCTGGGGCGTTTTCGCATCCCACTGAAACGTCCCGAACTGCGGTTGCTGCGAAAGTCGAAACCGTTCTGGTCGATCCTCGGCGAGTACAACATCTGGAGTACGATTCTGCGGGTTCCCATCACATTCCCGCCGGACCGGTTCTACGGCGCGCAGCTCAGCGCCATGTCGGTGCCCGACCTGCTCGGCACGCAGGGAACGTTCTTGCTGTTCACCACGCGCCAGTCGAATGAGAAATTCAAGGAAGGGGGAAAACGCGTCGTTCTCGAGCGCAACGGCGACCGCATCGATACGGCGATCGAAGGACCCGGGAACGAACTGGTGGAGGGCAACCCGCCGCTGAGTATTCCTCTGCGCATCGATCTGGATCGAGCCAACGGTTGCGCCGACCTGAGCCTCAATGGCGTTCGAGTACGGTTACAGAAGGGTAAACTGAGCGACTGGGCCAGCATGAAGTTTCGGGTCGCCCCGGGGATCTCGGTGCGAGGCATCTGCCGCATGATGATCACCGAGATGGACGAACACTTTTCCTTATATATGACACCGCTCAACATGAATCCGGAAAGGCCGGCGATGCCGATCTCGCATCCATCCTACTATGCGGTCTACCTCGCGAAGAAGTTGGGCCAGTACTCCACGCTCGGCCTCGCCGAAGACACCTGGGCGCCCAACGAGGGCGTCATCGACGACGGGACCTTCCTCCAGCAAACGTACGACATCGACCGCGAGCGCGAATCCATGTTGTTCGCCGCTATCGAGAAACTCCGCCGCGGTGTGGCGGTGTGCGTGTTCGACGCCACCGACCGGATACAACACATGTTTTGGCGCTATCTGGAAAAAGGCCATCCTGCCGCACCGCACCCCGAAAAGGCCGAGCACCGGGATGCCATCGAACGGCTGTACGTTCACAACGACGCGTTGGTGGGTCGGGTGATGGAGAAGATTGGGGAGGGTGACTTGCTCATTGTGATCTCGGACCACGGCTTCAATTCGTTCCGACGCGGCGTCAACGTCAACACGTGGTTGCACGCCAACGGCTACCTCATGTTAAAGGAAGGAAGGGACGGTAGCAGTGAGTGGCTGCGGGACGTGGACTGGTCGAGAACGAGGGCCTACGCCCTCGGCTTGACCGGCCTGTTTCTCAACCTGAGAGGCCGTGAGGCGAAAGGCACGGTTGAGCCGGGCGATGAGGCGGTCGCGCTGAAGACAGAACTCGTGGAGAAGCTGAGCGGCCTGGTGGACGAGGACACCGGCCAGGTAGGTATCCGGAAGGCCTTCGACACATCGAGCCTCTACGCCGGTCCGTATCTGGAGAACGCCCCCGACATGATCATCGGCTACAACGCCGGGTACCGGGCTTCGTGGGATGGCGCGACCGGCGTCGTGTCGGGTCCGGTGTTTGAGGACAACCTCAAGCCGTGGAGCGGCGACCATTGTATCGATCCGCGCTTGGTGCCCGGCGTGCTCTTCTGCAGCCGTCCCATTGATCGCGACGATCCTGCCCTGATCGACATTGCCCCGACCGCGCTGCAACAGTTCGGTATCGACCCCCCAGCCTACATGGACGGCAGACCGCTCTTTTTGGAGGACGCCGATGCTGCGGTGGTGTAGGCCGTCTGGCTGGCTCATCCTCGGCGCCCTAGCGGCCGCAACGTTGAGCGCCGGCTGCGCCCCGCCGCAGGAAAACGTGAGACGGGTGATCGTGCTCGGCTTCGACGGTATGGACTACAAACTCACCCGGCGACTGATGTCGGAGGGGAAGCTCCCCAACCTTCAGCGTCTCGCCGAGTCGGGTGGCTTCTCGCCGCTGGGGACCTCGATTCCGCCTCAGAGCCCGGTGGCCTGGTCCGAGTTCATTACGGGGATGGATGCCGGAGGGCACGGCATTTACGACTTCATGCACCGAGACACCACCACCATGGTTCCGTACCTGTCGACGACTCGGTCGGGCGGTCCTAGCAGGGTCATCAAGCTGGGACGCTGGAAACTTCCGTTGAAGGGCGGCAAGGTGGAGTTGTTGCGCTACGGTATCCCCTTCTGGGAGGTGCTCGAGCAGCACGGCATTCCCACGACCGTGATGCGCATGCCCGCCAACTATCCGCCCTCGGGAACGGCCAGCCGCGAGCTGAGCGGCATGGGCACGCCCGACCTGCTAGGCACGTACGGCACGTTTTCCTTTTTTACCACCGTTTCCGAGCGCATTACCGAGGATGTCAGCGGCGGGGTCGTGTATCCGGCCGAATTGGTGGACAATGTCTTGGACGCCACGCTCGTCGGACCCCCAAACCCTTTCCTTTTAGAAGGGGACTCCGTCAGGGCCGATTTCAAAGTCTACACCGATCCCACACGGCCGATTGCCAAGATCGTCATCGACGATCAAGAGATCGTTCTCCAAGCAGGCGAGTGGAGCCAATGGGTCACGGTCGATTTCACGCTGCTGCCGTACGTCCAGAGCCTGCATGGGATCGTCCGGTTCTATCTCAAGCAGGTGCACCCCGAGTTCGAGTTGTACGTCACGCCGATCAACATCGATCCCCTGAGTCCGGCGATGCCGATCTCCACGCCGTCAGGCTTTGCAGCCGAGCTCGCTCGTGGCACGGGGCGTTTCTATTCGCAAGGGATGCCCGAGGAAACCAGCGCGCTCTCGTCGGGGGTGTTCGACAGTGAAGATTTCTTGCGGCAGGCGACGCTTGCTGCCGAGGAGAACCGGCGCCAGTACCGACACGTGCTTGAGCACTTCGAGGACGGATTGCTCTTTTACTACTTCGGCAACCTGGATCTGGTATCCCACATGATGTGGCGCACCATGGATTCCACCCATCCGGCACACGATCCCGTCGCAGACGCGCCGTATCGGAACGTAATCGAGGAGCTTTACGTCGAGGCCGATGAAATCGTCGGTGAGACGTTGCAGTCCATGGACCACGATGCAACGCTCATCGTCATGTCCGACCACGGGTTCACTTCTTGGACGCGGGCGTTCAACCTGAACACTTGGCTCCGGGCAAACGGCTACATCGCTTTCAGGAACCGCTCCGACCAGGGCGGGACGGGGTTTTTCGAG
>JBDHFY010000344.1:0-4414 GCA_039590195.1 Gemmatimonadota bacterium
AGGGTTGCCGGCGGTCCCGCAGCGGTGGGATCGCCGGCGTTTTTCGTATCCCCGGTTTGTTCGTCGCTCCATTGGCATTGTCTTGAACTCACTACGACCAACCCGTCGATCATGAGCCACCAGAAAAAACTCGAAAAACTACACCAGATGCGCGAAGCGGCCGAGCAGGGAGGTGGCCCAGACCGCGTCGACGCCCAGCACGCCAAGGGAAAGCTCACCGCACGGGAGCGACTCGACCTGTTGCTCGATCCGGACTCTTTCGTGGAACTGGATCGTTTTGTCACGCACCGATCAACGGATTTTGGGCTGGATCAGCAGCGCGTTCTCGGCGACGGAGTGGTGACCGGGTACGGTCGCGTAGACGGGCGCACCGTTTATGTCTTCGCTCAAGATTTCACGGTGTTTGGTGGATCGCTGGCTGAGGCGCACGCGGAGAAGATCTGCAAGATCATGGACCTGGCGGTCCGAAACGGCGCGCCCGTCATCGGATTGAACGACTCGGGCGGTGCGCGAATCCAAGAAGGTGTGATCTCGCTTGGCGGTTATGCGAACATCTTTCTTCGGAACACCCTCGCCTCAGGCGTCGTACCGCAGATCAGCGCGATTCTCGGACCCTGTGCAGGTGGAGCCGTGTATAGTCCGGCGATCACTGATTTCGTGTTCATGGTCCGCGGGGCCTCGTACATGTTTGTGACGGGTCCGAATGTGGTGCGGACGGTGACCCACGAGGACGTCAGCCCCGACGAGTTGGGCGGTGCCGATATCCACGGATCGAAGTCCGGGGTGGCCCAGTTCGTGGACGATTCTGAGGCCGAATGCCTTGCGAACGTCCGACGCTTGCTTGCGTACCTGCCGAGCAACAACTTGGACGCCCCGCCGGCGCAGGAGACGACCGATCCTCCAGATCGTCGCGACGAGGACTTGCTGACACTCGTGCCAGACAATCCCAACTTGCCGTACGACATGCAGGAGGTCATCCGTCGAGTGGTGGACGACGGCGAGTTGTTTGAGGTGCACGCGGATTATGCGCAGAATATCATTGTGGGGTTTGCCCGCCTAGCCGGTCGGCCGGTGGGAGTCATCGCGAATCAACCTGCAGTGTTGGCGGGAGTGCTCGACATCGCGGCGTCCGCGAAGGGGGCACGATTCATTCGGTTTTGTGACGCATTCAACATCCCACTGATAACTTTTGAGGACGTTCCTGGTTTTCTTCCGGGCGTCGAGCAAGAACACGGTGGCATCATCAAACACGGGGCGAAACTGTTGTACGCATATTGTGAGGCCACAGTTCCCAAGTTGACGGTCATCACACGCAAGGCCTATGGCGGAGCATACGACGTGATGAGCTCGAAGCACGTTCGCGGCGATTTCAATGTCGGATGGCCTACGGCCGAGATTGCGGTGATGGGACCAAAGGGGGCAGTGGAGATTCTGTTTAAGCGTGACATTGCGGCGGCCGACGATTCCGACGCCCGACTCTCGGAGCTCGAAGAGGAGTATCGGGAGAAATTCGCTCATCCGTATCTGGCTGCGGCCCGCGGATATCTCGATGACGTGATCGATCCCAGGGAAACGCGTCCTCGGTTGATTTCAGCGCTCGAGACGCTCATAACCAAGCGGGATAAGGTCCCGCCGAAGAAGCATGGGAACATCCCTCTGTAGTCAGGCGGGCCGCCTTGTCCTGAGGAGGACGCCGCCCTTCGAGACGCCCTGCTTCGCAGGGCTCCTCAGGGAGGCGGCGTCCGTCTCGAAGGGCCTGTCCGCCTGTCCGCCCGGGGTGGTTGGGAGTGGGCGGTGTCGGGGGCGGTTGTGAAGCGCGTTCTCATTGCCAACCGAGGCGAGATTGCCCTCCGGATCTTGCGGGCCTGTCGTGAGGAGCAATTGGAGGCGGTAGCCGTGTATTCTGAAGCCGACCGCCACAGTCCTCACGTGCGGCGTGCGGACGATGCCGTGGAGCTCGGACCGGCGCCTGCTGAGGCATCCTACCTTAACATCCCCCGTCTTGTGGAGGTCGCTCAACAAACTGGCGCGGATGCGATTCATCCGGGGTACGGCTTCCTGGCCGAACGGGCAGAATTTGCCCGCGCCGTGGAAGCGGCGGAGCTGACGTTCATCGGGCCACCGGCCAAGGCGATCGAGGCGATGGGTGTCAAAACCGAGGCGAGGCAACGGATGCAGGCTGCCGGTGTCCCGGTGGTTCCGGGCACGACGGAACCCGTGGCCGACGTCGAGGCGGCCCTGGGAGCGGCTCGGGAGATTGGCTATCCGGTCTTGCTCAAGGCTGTGGCCGGGGGGGGTGGGAAAGGCATGCGCCGCGCCGATACGGACGAGGAGCTTCGGACCGGATTTGGGCTCGCTGCGTCGGAGGCTCGGAAGGCTTTTGGTGACGGTGCGCTGTACGTCGAGCGGCTCATAGACCGACCGCGCCATGTGGAAATCCAAGTGCTGGCCGATAGGTTTGGCAATACGATCCATCTGGGTGAGCGGGAGTGCTCGATCCAGCGGCGGCATCAGAAACTCATCGAGGAGGCTCCCTCGCCGGCGGTGGACATCGACCTGCGCTTGGCGATGGGTAGTGCTGCTGTGAAGGCGGCGAAGTCCGTTGGCTATTTGGGAGCGGGGACTGTCGAGTTCCTATTGGATCTCACCGGTCGGTTCTATTTCCTAGAAATGAACACCCGAATTCAGGTTGAGCATCCGGTGACCGAGATGGTCTACGGCACCGATCTCGTTCGAGAACAGCTGCGTATCGCGGCAGGGCACCCGATGACGCCGCCGGGCCGCCCCATGACGCCGCGCGGTCACGCCATTGAATGTCGGATCACGAGCGAGAATCCGTTCGATGACTTCCTGCCGGCAACGGGCCGCATCGAGTTCCTCAACATCCCGGCGGGACCAGGTGTGAGGTGGGACGCCGGGGTCGAGGCCGGGACGGAAGTGGGGCTCTTTTACGACCCGTTGCTTGCCAAGCTCATTGTTTGGGGAGAGCAACGTGCGATCGCCGTGCGACGCATGCAACGAGCCCTCGCGGAGTTGGTGATCGTCGGCATCCCGACATCACAGCCCTTCCACGCGAGGGTATTGTCGGAACCGACGTTTGTTGAGGGCAACTACCACATCGGCTATCTGGAAGAACATGGAGAGGCCCTTCTCGCGGCCAAGCCGGACGATCTGCTTCTCGAACAGGCCGCCATCGCGGCGGCCCTCGCGGAGGAGGAGCGCCGGGTCGCCACCACGGTGGTGTATGCGCAGTCGCCACCGACGGATGGCATGACCCCTTGGCTGAGGGCAGCGCGCCTCGGGGGTCTGAGATGAGCACCCTGACGATTGACCGCATCGTGGCGGGGGGAGATGGCATCGGGCGACTGGAGGATGGGATGACCGTGTTCGTGCCTCGGACCGTGCCAGGTGACCGGGTCCGGGTCGAGGTGACCGTCCGCAAACGTCGCTTTGCCCGGGGAAAGCTCCTGGAGGTAGAGGCTGACGGTGCGGGCCGGTCCGAGCCCCGTTGTATCCACTATAAGCGGGACATGTGTGGTGGGTGCCAATTCCAGCATATGGATGCCGCGACGCAGCAAGCAGCGAAGCGTGGCATCGTCGGCGATTCGCTTCGGAGAATCGGCAAGCTCGACGTTGAGGATCCCGACATCGTGCCATCACCCTCCCAGTGGCGGTATCGAAGCAAGATTACGCTCTCCGCCAAGCCCGGCCCTGGTAGTCCTCTCATCGGCCTTCACCGGCACAAGGAGCCGGAATCCGTTTACGAGCTGGAGGATTGCCTGATTGTGCGAGAGCGTCTGATGGAGCTCTGGGCCGCGGTGCATAACTACGTGGAGCTGCTGCCCCGGTCCCTCGAGTCGCTGGTGCTCAAGGAGGATCGGGAAGGGGGGGTCCATCTGTTTGTGACGTGTGGCGAGGAGCGGTGGGACGGTCAACCGCTGGCGCAGGCTGTAGGAGATGCGAACGTATCCATCTGGTGCCGAGAGAGAGGGGGAGTAGCGCGTGTCGTTGCCGGTCCGCAAGGCGGGTTTCCTCCGCTGGCGTTCGAGCAGTCTAATCCGGAGTTCGCCGAGCAAATCCGGCAGGAGGCGGTAGCAGCCCTTGCGGTGGGAGAGGGACAGGCCGTGTGGGATCTGTACGGGGGCGTGGGCGACACGGCCCGGCTGTTGGCCAAGCAGGGGGCGGAGGTGTGGTCCGTGGATGTGGACCGGGGCAGCAAAGAATGGGCAGAGGAGCGAAACAGGCGGAATCCGCCCGGCAATGGCACGATTACCCACCTGACGGCTCGGGCTGAGGAAGCTGTCCATCGACTTCCGGAGCCGGTGGCCGTGGTGGTCAATCCACCGCGGCGGGGGCTTGCCCAGTCCCTGTCGACCTGGCTCGATCGTTGGGCTAGCCGTCACGAGACGGCCCG
>JBDHFY010000345.1:0-4377 GCA_039590195.1 Gemmatimonadota bacterium
AGCACGGCTTCGATTTCGCCGAGTTCGATGCGGAAGCCGCGGACCTTCACCTGATGGTCGATCCGGCCGAGGAATTCCAAGTTCCCATCGGCCCGGTAGCGCACCCGGTCGCCCGTGCGATACAACCGCGCGCCCGCGTCTCCGCTGAACGGGTCCGGGATGAACTTCGCCGCCGTCAGCGCCGGCCGCCGCAGATACCCCTGCGCCACACCCACCCCCCCCACACACAACTCCCCCGGCACCCCCACCGGCACTAGCCGCTGCTGCCCGTCCACCACATACACCCGCAGGTTCGCCACCGGCCGCCCAATCGGCGGCGCCGCCATCTCGTCCCCCCGACAGCGATACATCGACGCGCACACCGTCGTCTCCGTCGGCCCATACGCGTTGAAAAACTGCCGCCCCGCGACTCCCCAGCGCCGCACCAACTCCAGCGAGCACGCCTCGCCCGCCGCCACCACCGTCTGCAACGCCGGCAGCTCCCCCGCCTCCAACACCGCCAATACCGACGGCGGCAACGTCACCGTCGTCACCCCCTCTGCCTGCAGCACGCCCCGTAGCTCCGGCGCCGACGCCAGCACCTCCTGCCGCACCACACACAACGTCCCCCCGTTCCCCAACGCCATGAACATCTCCCACACCGACGCATCAAAACTCAACGGCGCAAACTGCAGCACCCGACTCCCCGACCCAATCCCAAACGCCACCCGTTGCGCCTCCACCAAATTCACCAACCCCCCATGCCGCACCACCGTCCCCTTCGGCCGGCCCGTCGAGCCCGACGTGTAAATCACGTACGCCACATCCTCCGGCCCCACCGCCACCCCCGGTTTGCTCTCCGCTTCCTTGGCAATCTCCGCCCAGTCCGCATCCACACACACCACCCGCGCCTCCCCCACCGGCAGCGTCTCCGCCAGCCGCGCCTGCGTCACCACCACCGCCGCCCCCGAATCCGCCAGCATGTACCTCACCCGCTCCGCCGGATACCCCGGATCCACCGGCACGTACGCCGCCCCCACCTTCAACACCCCCAACACCCCCACCACCATCTCCACCCCCCGCTCCACACTCAGCGCCACCACATCCCCCCGGCCGACCCCCAGACGCGCCAGATACCGTGCCAGCTGATTCGCCCGCCGATCCAACTCCCCATACCCCACCTCCGTCCCCTCAAACCGCACCGCCACCGCCCCCGGCTCCTCCTCCACCCATGCCTCGATTAACTCGTGGACAGACCGCTCCCGTGGATAGTCGCTCTCTGTGTGGTTCAGCCCGACGACGAGCTGCTCGCGTTCTTCGTTCGTGAGCAGCGGTAGCGTGGCCACGTGTTGTGTCGGATCACTGACCATTCCCGCCAGCAACACGCGCAGATGCTGAAGGAGTCGATCCATGGAATTCGATGCGAAGCGATCCGCATCATAGAGCACCTTAAGCGGCAGTCTCTCCCCAGGTGCCGATACGATGGTGAGGGGGTAGTTTGTCTGTTCGATCGCTCTGAATCGTTCGATCGTGAGGTCGGAGCTCAACGAGCGCACACGTTCATCGACTGGATAATTCTCGAACACAACGATGCTGTCGAACATCGGGACGCCACGAGGTACCTCACTCCACCCATGGATGTGCACCAGCGGGCTATACTCGAAGTTGCAGATCTCCGTAAACCGCCCCTGGATCTGTGTCAGCCACTCACCCACCGGCATGTCTCTCGGCAACCGAAGCCGAACCGGCAGCGTGTTGATGAACAGACCAACCATCGTTTCGACACTAGGAAGCTCCGCCGGTCGCCCCGCGACGGTTGCTCCAAACAGCACGTCGTCCTCACCACTGTAGCGAGACAGCAGAAGCCCCCAGGCTGCCTGCACCACCGTGTTCATGGTGACACGGTGCTGCCGGGCCAAAGACTCGAGATCACCCGTCAACGTCGTTGACAGCTCAATGGCCGATTCTTCGTAATGATCTGACATGGAAGGCGCTCGCATTGAGCCGCCATCGAACGTCAGTGGAGTGGGTTCCGTGAAGCCGCGCAGCGTCTGTCGCCAAAACTCCTCTGCGCGCTCCATGTCCTGGCGCTGCAACCATCGGATGTACGACTGATACGATTCTGGCTTCTCCAGGGGCGGCTCCTCACCGCGGCGGAAGGCTTCGTAGCACGCGAACAGCTCTTTCATCACAATCGCGAGCGACCATCCATCCAGAACCGCGTGATGGTTGGTCCAGACGAGGAAGTACGCGTCGTCTGCGACTTGCTTGAGCGTCAGCCGGATCAGAGGGGCTTTCGAAAGATTGAAACCTTCTCTGCGATCCTGCTCCAGCAGCTGATCGAGGCGCTCTTCCTGCTCCGCTGGGCGATAGTCTCGCCAGTCCTCGCGGGTCAATGGCACTTCGACGCTGCGATGAACGACCTGGAGCATTTGCTCTACCCGCTTCCACACGAACGCGGTACGGAGTGACGCATGACGATCAACGACAAGTTGCCACGCCATCCGAAACGCGTTCACATCGAGCGATCCGCGCAACGTGCAGTGGAACTGCACACAGTACACGCCGCAGCCCGGTCTGTGCAGGCTGTGAAAGACCATCCCCTGCTGCATCGGAGACAGCGGGTACATTGCCTCGATGTTCCGCTTCGTCATCAGTACCGACCCGTTACAATCTCGGAGCGGCGTCGTATCCGACCGCGTTCATCACTTACATGTCTCCATCGCTCGGAAGTTCACTGATCTCACTCATGACCATGTCCAGTTCCGCTTGGCTGAGCTCAACGTCGGGGAAATCCGACGGCGTGTAGCCAACGCTCTCGCGCGTGCGACAGTGCTCGATGATATGCCGGAGGCCTTCGATAAAAGCATCAGCAACTTGCTTTATCGTCTCTTGGTGGTGCACGGCATCGCTGTAGCTCCACGTCATCTCGAGGCGTCCGGCTATGACACCCCCGTCGATGTTGAGCAAGTACGGTCGCTCTCCGGTTGGAGCGCGAGAGGGACCAGGTAATTCCGGCGCCAGTGTCAATGCTGCATTGGCTTCTATCAGCTCGTTGAATTGGCCGAGGTAGTTGAACGAAACCAGCGGCTGGGACGGCGAGCCTAAGTGCCGCACATTCGCCGGCTCGGAACTCAGATGCTGTAGAACACCGTATCCGATGCCGCGCTGCGGTACACGCCGGAGATGTTCCTTTACCGCTTTCAAGGCCTCGCCCGGCCATTCGATACCCTCCAACTCCAGCCGGACCGGATAAATTGTCGTGAACCACCCAACCGTTCGTGAAACATCCAGCTCTTCGAAGAGCGGCTCTCGGCCGTGACCCTCGACGTCAATGAACAATGTTCGAGAGCCCGTCCACTGGGCGAACGCCTGTGCAAGCGCGGCCAGCAGCGCGTCGACGATTTCCGTTCCATAGATCGGCGGCACATCTCTGATCAGTGCACGCGTTTCGTCAGGCGTCAGAGCAACGACAACGCGCTGCTCTGAGGCCTGGCTATTCGCGCCGTCTGCGAAATCCACTGGCAGCTCATGCTCGGTCCCCTCACATACCTGGGCCCAGTACCCGCGCTCTTTCGCAAACTCACCTGCTTCCGCAGCCTGTGATAATCGCTCCGCCCACTGCTTGAACGACGTTGTCTTGGCCGGCAACACAACGGTTTCATGAGCACTGACGAGCTCGTAGGCAGTCTGAAAGTCTTCGAGAAGGATGCGCCACGATACCCCATCGACGGCCAAATGATGGATGGCAAACATGAGGCGATCACCGCGTCCGGGCCCGAGGTCGAAGTGGGCAACTCGAATCAGCGGTCCTTCACGGAGATCCAGGCTTGCCTGTGTATCGAGAGCCATCGATTCGATTTGCGCTGTCTGAGCGGTCGGAGATAGATGCGACAGGTCACAGGACGAGAATGGCGTAACGCCGTCGACCCCTGAGTTCGTCTGGATCCACTCAGACTGACGCGGCTCCAGGCGCAGCCGCAGCGCATCGTGATGCTGCAACAGTGCCGAAACCGCTGCCTCGAGAGTTCGCGGTTCGAGCCGGTCACGCGATCGGAGCAGCAATGCCTGGTTCCAATGATGCGGCTGGGGAAGGTTCAAGTCGACAAACCAACGTTGAATTGGTGTGAGCGGAACTGGACCTTCCACGATGCCCTGTTCTGCGTCCACCACCGGACCAGAACCTGATACAGCGGCTAGATCGGATATCGTCGGGAATTGGAAGAGCTGCCGCGGCGTGAGGCGCAGCCCTGCAGCGTTCGCCCGCGCCGTCACCTGTATCGCCAGGATCGAATCTCCGCCGAGCTCGAAGAAATTGTCGTGCACGCCGACGCGTTCCACGCCGAGCACGTCGGCCCACAGCTGCGCCAAGATCTCTTCCGACCCGGTCCGCGGTGC
>JBDHFY010000346.1:0-4347 GCA_039590195.1 Gemmatimonadota bacterium
ATCGCCGTTCACGCCCGCCAACCTGACCTTCTCGCGAATCCAATCTTCCGTCTCAACGGTCTCCACGACCTCCGGTTCGAGTGGCCGCGGGTCATATCGATAGTGGGTCAGCAATGTGCGATATGTGGCTTCATCGACTGGGGTGTACGAGGGCGTTCGCTCCTCAACGTCGATCCGCATGGCCCCTTGATCGCCGACGGCATCCGGTGAGTTGCCGACCAAGCGGAACCCGACCGCGGGCGACGAGGAGAAGTCCGAGAACGATCCGGACGCGGCAAACATATAGATGGGGTCTTCCCATGAGCCTCCCGTCGCGGCGTGGCCGCTGCCCATCTCGTTGAGCAACCATTCCTTGACGTTCCCAGCCATGGCGTGGGCACCGAAAGGGCTGATGCCGGCCGGATACGCATCCACCGGTGCCGTGCCGGCGCCAGTGAAGTTTGCCCTGCCCTCACTATTCTCGCTTGGCCCAACCCATCCCCACGGCAGCACCAAGCCCATGTAGTTCGTGATCGCGCCGTCCCGCGCGGCTTTTTCCCACTGGGAGACAGTGGGAAGACTTTTCCCAACGAACTCGGCGTACGCCGCCGCCTCGTACCAGGTGATGTCGGTGACCGGGTGTCGACCCTTACCCTCGGGGTACTCCTGACCCACCCACGTACGCGGGCCGGGCAGCCCCGTCCGATCGGTCAGCTGCTGCATCGCCTCATCCCAGGACAGCTCCCGGCCCTCAAGTACGAAGGCGTGTTTCCAGTATGAGGGGTTGGAGTACCCCCCGCCCAAGACGAACGTCTTGTACTGTTCGTTGCTCACTTCGTAGGTGTCTATGAAATAATCGTCGAGCTGCACAACCGTATCTAACGGGGCTTGCGAGCTGACGAGCGCGTAGTCGCCTCCCGGCACGAACACCATATCTTCCGGAACCTCTCCCGATGGCAGCAACGTGACGTTTAAGTCGATGTCGGGAGACGCTCCTACGAAGACTTGCACCCGTTGGAGCGCGGAGGATGCGATGCGCTCCGCCGCAACAAACCCTGCTTTCTCGATACGCATAGCGTAGTCACCGCGAGCGATTCGGTGATCCTGGATCGGCGTGACTCCTATGAGCACGGCATCCTGGAGCTTTCCTTCTTCAGTTGGCCCGATTGGTTGGAGATACACGTCGGCACCGTCGGGCTCGGTCGTCACCGAGAGCTTGTCGGACACCACCGGCATTAGTCTGGCCAACGACGAATCTGACCCGAGTCGATTTTCGGCTCGAACGGCCAACACATACGCTTCCTGATAACGGCCCTCACTCGCGAGTTGCCCGACGCGCGGGAGCAGCGCCCGAGCCTGCTCGCGTCGCACCCGAAGCCAATTCGGCACGATCACCACGGCCGCCAACAAGAGCAGAACAACGATGGCTGGTAGCGCAACGACAGGTCTCCTTACCAGCCTCCCAAGGTCCTGGGCGGTCGACGGCCGCGAGACTGCGGGAGCCTCCCCGGACGGCACAGTCACGTCGCGCGACGGAGCAACCGGCACCGGAGCGGCGACATCACCGGGCGGCTCAACAGCGCGCTCCGGGCTCAGGGCAGCGCTGAACTCGGCGGCACTGGAGAACCGATCGGCCGGCACCCTCGCCAGCGCCTTCATGATCGCCTGCTCCATCGGCTCCGGGACCGTTTCGCGCACCGTTCGCAAACGCACCGGCCGCTCAGTCATCAGCTTTGCAATGATCGATTGTGTCGTCGGTCCGGTGTGGGGAGTCTCGCCCGCGAGCATCTCGTAGACGACGCAGGCCAGCGAGTAGATGTCGCTGCGAGCGTCGATTTGTTGGTCGGCTGTTGCCTGCTCCGGGCTCATGTACTGCGGCGTGCCGAGTGAGAGCCCTGTCTCGGTCATCCGCTCCCCGCCGGCGGCCGTGATGGCTCGCGCGATCCCGAAGTCGGCGATGGTCGCATGTCCGCCCGACAGCAAGATGTTCTCCGGTTTGATGTCGCGGTGCACCACCCCAAGGCTGTGCGCGTGGCCCAGGCCGTCGGCCACCTCGCGTGCGATCTGGAGGGCGTCGTCAAGGGGGAGCTGCCTTTCCCGATTGAGGCGGTCCCGCAGCGTCTCGCCCTCGACGTACGGCATCACGTAATAGAGGAATCCCTCTGCTTCGCCCGATTCGAACAGCGGCAGGATGTGGGGATGCTGCAGATTCGCGGTGACTTTGATCTCGTTCAGGAACCGCTCGCCGCCCAACACCGCAGCCAGCTCGGGGAGCAGGACCTTGATGGCGACCTTGCGGTCATGCTTGACGTCGTGCGCGAGATGAACCGTAGCCATCCCGCCACGGCCGAGTTCCCGCCCGATCTCGTAGCGGCCGGCCAGGGATGCTATGAGGCGCTCGGAGGTTTCAGGCATAGTGCCGCGACCTGGGTCTGGGGGCGGTACTAAAATGGGACTAAGGGACTCAGGTATCTAGAGTCAGGCGGAAAGGCGGGAGGGCGGAAGGGCGGAAGGGCGGTAGGCCCCAGCCTCGCCCGCCCCCAAAGGCGGGTGGGCGGGGCGGCTACTCCAGCGGAATGCGGCTCCCATTCTCAACAAGCCACGCGTCGAAGGACTGCAGCGAGGGGTTGAGAGCGCGAGTGGCATCGAGGTCACGCGCCCCGCAGTACACTTCTTCGAAGTCCCGCTTGAACTGGAACATATTGCCCATGTCCTCGGCACCGGGAAATCCAAAGCCCCGGTACACCTCGGGAGGGACGTCGTTGTAGTGCACGTCTCGACCCAGGGCTTTGGTGAGCGCAGCGGCCATTTGTGCGCCGGTCAAGTGCTCGCCGGCGATGCCGACGGTCTTGCCGATCAAGTCTTGGCCCTTCTTGAATATGCCGTACGCACATTTGCCGATATCCGAAGCCGCCATGCCCGGCAGTTTCTTGGTACCCATGGGGAACGTGAGGGCCAGCTTGCCGTCTGGGCCCGGCTTGGGACCCGAACCGAAATAGATCAGGTTCTCCCAGTAGAAGGACGTCAAGAGAAAGGTGGTGGGGACACCGCGATCCGTGAACAGGGCGTTGGCTTCACCCTTCGCGTCAAAGTGCGGCACCTTGTACTTACCCATCAACGTGGGCATCCGGTCGTCGTCGAGCGGCACATGCAGGCGCGTGTCGTCGAGGGTGGACCAGATGACGTGTTGCAGCCCTGTGCTCTTGGCCGCGTCGGCCATGGCCGCCGCCTGGGCAAGTTCCGTTTCAGGCGAGAAATGTTCCCAAAAGAATGTGACGCAGAACGCGCCGTAGGCGTTGGCAAACGCCTGCTTCAGGCTTTCCACATCATCGACATCGGCAGCGACCACCTCTGCACCCAGCGCTGCCAATGCCTTTGCCTTGTCTGAGGTCACGTCTCTCGTAAGGGCGCGAGCCGTGTAGGGGCCGTCTGCGTGTTGCATGATGGCACGAACCATTCCGCCGCCCTGGGCGCCGGTTGCTCCTACCACCGCAATGATCTTCTTATCTGCCATCGCTACTCTCCTCTGCGGTACGGATGCCACACCCTTCCCGCCTCCCCACCGGGCGGGGTGGGGTTGGGACCCGCCTACCTGTCCGCCATCGTTTCCGCCGGGGGGCTCGCCTCGCGGAACCTGAAGTTCTCGATGGAGACGGTGTACTCACCGGCCTCCTCGTCGAATCGGAGGCAGGACGAGGTCGGGTAATAACCTGCGACCGCTACTGCCGGTGGCGATTTGATGTCGAAACACTCCTGGGGCCGGCTCA
This sequence comes from Gemmatimonadota bacterium, assembly GCA_039590195.1. Lineage (GTDB taxonomy): Bacteria > Gemmatimonadota > Gemmatimonadetes > Gemmatimonadales > GWC2-71-9 > JBDHDY01. The sequence goes on from JBDHFY010000346.1 coordinate 3,747, forward strand.
GCAGAAACGCTCGCGTCACCATCTCTTCGTAGTACGTGACTCGGCCGTCGTAGACACCGTAAATCCAGGTGCGCGTGAAGGGCTCGCCCTGGAACTCGGACGAGGTCAGGTCGACTAGATGGTTCCCCATCGCCGGAGCCACCGCCTCGACGTCTTGATAGTCGGGCGCAACATAGTTGGGCGGCACGGGCTTCTTGCCGATCTCAAACTGATCGCATCGAATGAACTCCGGGCCGCACGGTCCGGGCTCCAGCGCGAATACGTTTTCGATGGACTCGATGTAGAAATGAATGTCGAAGTGGGGGACGTCATACACACCCGGCGGAATGTGACCGAGTGGGTTGTAGTTCAACAGTGACCATTTGAATGGGATGTCGGAGCGGGACGCCACGTCGCTCGGCAGTGGAATTGCCCACTCGTGCCACAGGTTACACTCGGCAGGTCGGTCGACCGTTCCGTTGTTATCCCGGTCAAAGCACCGGTGAAGGTCGGAATTCTCGGTGGGCAATTCGTCGAAGAAATTCGAGGAGAAAACAAGGCCAATGGCCTGGGGCGTTCCCACTGCGTCAAACTCCGCGTAGGACGACGCCGTGGCGGCGCC
>JBDHFY010000347.1:0-6673 GCA_039590195.1 Gemmatimonadota bacterium
TTGCTCAAGATCTGCCGGGGTAGATCCTCGTGGACGTCATAAACCACTGAGCTGCCTGAGAGCTTCAGCGCCAGGCCGACGGGAATCAGTTCCGGGTCATGGAAGTGGGCGACGGTGGGACGAATCTCCTGCACCGTCCGCCACATGCGCCAACCGCCCAGGAACGCGCGTCGCAGTCGTCCCCCAGCGGTGCCAATGTCACGGATAAGAACCCGCCCCTCGTCCTCTACCGCATCGCCCAGCCCGTCTTGTACCACCAGTGTTACCGAGCCATAGCGTTCGACGAGTGTCGCAACCTCCTTGACACGGATCCGGATATCGTGCCGCGAATGGACAGTCGAGAAATGGCACAGACCGCCGCCTAACGAGGATGGCACGTACCACACCAGGAAGAGACGAGGGATACACCAACTAGCAGGAGGACCGAATGCGCCCGGCGTATGGTCATCATACGCTCCGAACACTGAGGACGCTGCGCGGCGATGCGACGACTAGAATCAACAGCACCAGCGGCATCATGACAAGGCTAAAAAAGAGCGCAGCCGGGACCATGTAAACGAAACTCGCAGCCGCAATCGCCGCTATCAGTGCCCGCGATAGTCTGCCGAAGGGTCCCCCTCCACGGAACATCCCAATCAGGAACAGGATTGCGACCAGCACTGGAAGTAGCACGCCTCCCATCCGCATCAGTAAGATCCACTCGTTATCGGCGGCATACTGCAAACCGCCATCATGCTTCAGCGTTCCCACGCCAAACACCGGCGACCGGTTGATGATCTCGAGATTCTCACCCCAATAGGATACCCGTGTCTCCGCCGCTGTGATGGCCAACTCTGTCGAGTATCGCCACAAGAAGCTGTCAATCACGCCGGTAGTCGAAACGGCCACCCCTGCGGCAACGCCAGCGAGAAGAACGATCGCGAAGACCTTCATCCGGAGCCTTCGTGGATGGGGTACACCGTCGATTTGTATTGGCCCTCGTACCACGACCAGGAACAGCAACACCATCGCCCCGATGACAATGCTGAGGGTGGCAGAGCGGGACAGGGTCAGGAGCATGAGGGTCACATAACACGCCACCAGTACGCTCCAGGTGGCCGCCCGCGTCTCGTGGACGAGGAACAGCCACAAGGACGACAGGCCCAGCAGCCCCAAAAGGAAACCGAGTTCGTTGGGGTTCCCGATCATGCCCACGGGTCTAGGCCAAGGATAGCCGCCGACTAACGTCTCATACTGTGTCGGCGCTACCAACGAGACATAGGACGCATTCAATCCAAGCAAGTCGTAGTACTGCTGCACGACAATCAGCCCAAGGGCGATCCCAACGAGTACGAACCGTTCCAGGAACCAGTCCAACGCATCGTCACGGGATCCGCACACCGACACCAATGTCGACGCCAGGACCACGGCCCCGACATACTTCATCAGCCGGACAATGACGAACAGATCTCCCAGAGCGGCACCAAACCCTAGTACCGCTCCCCACAAAATCGACAGCGCGATCCACCAGGTGATGACGAAAAGCACAAACACGCGGACATCGATAATGATCCGGCCAACGACGACGGCTACGTATACCGGAGCGAGAAGCAACAACACATCGTCAAGACGAACCGACGGCAGCCCGGACAGCGTCGGGAACGATGGGGTGAGCAACATCGCGACCAACACTGCGACGACATAGCCCTTGAGTCGCTGACCGACACCGTCGTCCTCATGCTGTGCTCCACAACCATAGTGGAACATCGATGAACGGATTCGTCGGCAACGCCGCAGCCGGTGCTCCGGTTTCTCTCCGTGCCCGGTCGATCCGGATGAGACCACGGCGACTCACGGCCTATCCATTTCTACGTTGCTCATACTACGTTTCGCCTCCAGGGTTTCCAACGCGGCACGATAGACCTCTCCCAGCTCCTCGACGATGGCTGCCGTGCTGTAGCGCCGCTCGGCGAGGGCACGGAGCGCGGCGGTGCGCTGTCCCCACAGCGCTCTCGCGGCAAACACGCCACGCATCGCCTCCGCCAGCGCAGGTACATCGTCGACGGGAACCAGATGACCGCTCTCCGGGGTCACGATGTCTTCCGGCCCGCCCGAGCGCGTGGCAATACTGGGCAGCCCCGTCGCGAGTGCTTCAATCAGTGTGACGCCGAAGGTCTCGACACGGCTCGCGCCAGATGCTCGAGGCGGGTTCGCTCAGGCCCATCACCGACGATGTCGAGACGGACGGACTCAGCGCCCGCGAACGCGGCCGCGAACGCGCGCAGCAGCACGTCGGTGGCTTTGTTGTCGTCCAATGAGGCTGCTATGCACACAAAACGAAGCGGCACTTCTGGCCTCGGCTCGGGGGGCAAGCAGAACTTCTCGGTATCCACCAAGTTAGGAACGATGTGAACCGAGCCGAGCGATCGGTATGCTGCGAGCTGCTGTCGCAGCGCCTCGCTCACGGCGATCACGGCGCTCGCGTTTTCGAAGGCATCTCGCAGAAACGTCTCGTACCAGGCTCGGTACCGGCCCCTGGCGAAGCCGCTCGAATGCTCGGTAAGCACGTAGGGAGTGCCACTTCCTCGGGAAATGCGCGCCGCTGCCGTGCCCGCCCACACGGCACTGTGTGCATGAATGAGATCGGGCGCACCGCGCTCCAAGATATAGCGGTGGTAGAGGCGCTCGGCACAGACCGCCCAGCGCCGCCTGTTCAGGCGATGCAACTTGGGAGGGCGTAACCCGCGATATCGATATACCGCCAGAAGACCTTCCGGCCCGTTCCGATAGCCGAACGACACCTTCCCCTGCGCCAGCGTCCGAACCGACCGGAACTCTGGATAGATCACCCCTACCCGGTGTCCGGCAGTGGCCAGTGCTTCGGCCTGCTCCTTAAAGAAAATCCCTGCTGTCGGCCCGTACGGGGCTGGATACGACGAGGGAAGAATAAGGAGGTGCATTCAGGACCCGTTCGGGCCTGCCGTCAGCCCGTACCCATACTCCCACGCCAACATCCGCGTACGATCCTCAACCAGTCTCCTCGCTCCAAGATCGAGGTCTTGCTCCCACTGATCAATTCGCGATATGTCAAGAGGTCCCCGAACGCCACGGTGGTGTTCGTGGTGGCGGGTATCTCCCAGCTTGTCAGCATGACCGTAGAATTCGAGCATGCCAGGCGTGAACGGCAGGTCAAGAAACGCGCACACTTTCTTCAATTCCGATTCCGGGGTTCGCACGAGATCTTCATAGAGAACTTCCACATAACGCCCCGACCCAAGGCGCCGCCCCAACGCCCTCGATCGGGAAACCGCCTCGACCCAACGGTCTGCCGCAGCCTGGTAGGTGCTGACCCCGATCCCACGAGACCCCTTCGCCGCCTGAACGTACGATAGCGCAACCGCTCGTGGGTCACGGATGACATGAACATATTGGGCTTCTGGAAACACCTGTGCCACGAGCGGTAGGAACAGCGTGTTGACCGGCGTTTTGTCGCCCCACCTCTGGCCAGGCTGTCCGTGCTGCGCCGCATACCCACCATAGATGACGTCGATCAGGGACGCAAGAGAGCGGCGCGCTGGGGGTAGCTGCGTCGCCCGCGATCGGACCTCCTGCAAATCAAAGTCCCAGGTGTAGAACTCCGGGTGCATCTCGAACGCATCAATCACAGTCTTGGAAAGCCGGTCCCATCTGGCGAATCTCAAGAGCGCAAACCGGCGGAGAACCTGTGGCCACACGTACGACTCGGGGGGAATGGCAACGTGGCCCCCGGCGACGAGCATGCTTCGCAACAGCGTACTCCCTGAACGCCCACAGCCGATGATCAGAACCGGCGACACCTGTTTCGTGGCCTCATCGCACAAAGGAATCCCACCGAGTAACTGTGAGACCATCTCGGAAACATCCTGCACAGCCTTGTGGACCGGAACGACTACTTTGCGATAGAGCGTTGGGTTCTGCATGTTACCCTGCCAAGGCGGCCCCTTCCCGAAGGGCCCAGCCCAGAGTCGAGATCGATAAGCCAGCGCACGGCACACCGGTCCGCGTGACACGGACGCCGCACAGACGCTCTGATACATCCCATCAAGCACGGGAAGAATAGTGGGAACGGGACGACACGGGAAGGTGAATCCAAGGCCCCCGCAGGGGCCTTGTGCCACGCTGGAGAATGGCTGGCACGCTGCGATGACCGCGCCAGGAACGGGAGCCGCACCATGAATCCCGGCCTCGAAGCGACCTCCATGGCAGCGACGGGGGCAGGGCACCTGGACAGCAATCGATCGGCCACTGGCAAGCACGGAAGCCCCGTCACCACGGAGTGTATTGGGCACTCACCGGCATACGAACTTCGACGCAAGAGTTACCCGGCCCGCGTTGGGATCGGGCGCACATTGATTCCTTGCTAGTTTGTCGGAAGCAACCACGTAGAACAGCGCACCGGATCGAGAGTGAGTGGAGATGATAAAGAATCTCGTGAGACTCCTAAAGCACCGCGTAAAGTCCTTGACGCTCTCCAAGGCAGAGCGTCGTCACTCGTTGGTCGGGCCGGCCGAGTTGTGGAATATGAAACGCGACTTTCAAGTCGGCTTTCTGAAAAAGGCAGGACTACTCCCACACCACTATCTGCTTGACATCGGGTGTGGCACACTGAGAGGCGGCATCCCCTTGATTGCCCACCTTCAAGATGGCCACTACTTCGGCATTGAGGCCCGGGCCGATGTCCTGGATGAAGGCCGAGAGGAACTGAGGGATGCCGGCCTAGAGGGTAGGCGCCCCACGCTGCTTGCGTCTCCAGATATGTCGCAGCTCAACCTCGACCAGAAGTTCAGCTTCATATGGGCGTTTTCCGTGCTGATCCACCTGAGCGACGATATCTTGAACGAGACTCTCAACTTTGTGAGCCGTCACTTGGCCGACGAAGGAACATTCTTCGCCAATGTTAATGTCGGCTCACACCAAGAGGGAAGTTGGCAAGGCTTTCCAGTTGTCTGGCGTTCCCTCGACTTCTATGCCGACATGTGTTTGAAGAACAAGCTCGCCGTTTCTGATCTGGGTCCGTTGAAGGATCTAGGACACGTCTCGAACGTAGAATCCCAAGACATTCAGAGAATGCTTCGAGTATCGCACACGTAGGGATACCCACCCAGTGCCAGGATTGCCAGCTCGGAGACAACACCAGCGGAGCGGGAAAGCGGCCGCCGAGGAACCTTCTGCCCTCAAGAGATCAGACCTCCTACGTCACGAGCTTTCACCGCACCAATCGGATCGCCAAACTGTCGATCCCGGTTCTCCTGACGGCCGTTCGATATAACAGTACTTTGAGCGTTGCTAGGGCAACAGCCGTCGCAATCGCGGCCCCGGTAATGCCGTAGGCCGGGACGAGGATCACGTTCAGAACGATGTTCAGCGCCGCAGTCACTGCCGTCGCCATGGCCATATCGGTTTCATGACCGGTCATGATCAGGAACAAGCCGGCTGCACCAGTCGCTGCGTGGAACAGCTGCCCGATGCAGAGAATGGCCAGTGCCGGACTAGCCGCCTGGTAAGGTTCGCCGAACAGAAGTTGGAGCGCCTCCTCTCCGAATGCGATGAAAATGACAGCAGTGGGTAGAGCCGCGATCAGCATCAACCGCGTGCTCCAGGTCATCATGCGCTGCAACCGTCCCCGTTCCCCAGCCACGAAGAGCCGCGCAATGTGCGGTCCCAGCACCATGCCCGCGGCGCTCAATGTGAACGCCACGAGGGCGGCCCCTTGGACGGCCACACGGTAGAGCCCCACGTCTGCCGAGCTCCGGAAGATCCCCAACATGATGATTCCCGTTTGTGCATGCAGTACCTGAACGCCCGCAGCGAATGACAAGGGAAGTGTACTCATCAACCAGCGGCGCGCGTGGTATTCTGCGGGGAAGCGACGCCACGAGGCTGGCAGGGCGCGGGCCAGCAACCACGCGCCCACGGCGAAAGCGATGACAGTCGCCATCGCGCGAAAAGCCATAGCCCGGGACGGCGTGAGGGATTCTCTTAGCAGGAGATAGGTGGCAACAAACGCCACCGTGAGTCCCGGCACAAAAAGAAATTCCGGAACCTGACCCTGAGTAACGCGCCGCAAGCCGCGAAGGGCCGCCCCTCGCAAACCACCTAGCGCGAGAAACGGTAGCAAGGTCAGACCCCACAGCATGGTCGTGACCTCTTCATGTTTGAACCAGCTCCCATAGCCCAATGCGAAGAGCCCGGCGCCAACGAGGACGACTACGGTCATCCCGACCACCACGAGAAAGCTGAAGTGGAGGACGCCTCGCAAGAGCGCCCATTCTTCACGGAGTTCGTAGGCGGCGACTTCGCGCACCAGGAGGTTTTGCAGCCCCAGTTGAGCCGGAACGCCAAGCAGAGTGACCACGGCCATCACCGCAGCATAGATACCGTACCCGCTCGGTCCCTCCCCCCGGGTCAATCCGAACAGGCGCCCGATCGTCCCCGGCTTGGACGTCATCGGTTCATCGTCAACCGGCATTACGTCGAGGCAAGCTCGAGCGCCGCAACGATGCGATCTGCCGCACGACCGTCCCACCCCTCGGGCACAGGGTGACCCGCGGGACTCCGCCCCGCGGCCAGCGCCGCCTCGAACGCGGACCGGACTCCCTCGGCGGTCAACGGCCACGGCGCCATCCGGTTGGTACCCTCGCTCAGCGTGATCGGG
>JBDHFY010000348.1:0-4344 GCA_039590195.1 Gemmatimonadota bacterium
ACATTGTGAGACGCAGAATTTTGTGGATAAGCGCATGCCAATATCCGCTTTCAAATCATGAATGTGCTCCGACGGCATGAATTCTTCATGAACTTTATGTGATGCCGGCTTCATCAAGCAGCCCCACTTGCCCCACCACCCTGGGCGGACCGGCGGACAGGCGAACAGGCGGGCCGTCCACCACCAGCCCGAACCCCACCAGGGTGTAGGGTGGAGAGGGTGTAGGGTGTAGGGTAAGCGGTTATTCAGTGCTGCGGATCGAAGGGAACCTCAGAAAGAGCCGCGTTCATCCGTGGCAATATAGGGGAGGCGGGGAGGTCAGTCCGCCGGTCCGCCCGGGTGGTGGTGGGCCGGGGAAGGGGTCCGCCGGGCGGGGGGAGGTAGGGTGGAGAACGGTCAGCCGGTCCGCCCGGGCGCGGGGCGGCGGGCGGGGCCGGAGTGGGGGCAAGACGGGGTGGTGCTCATGGAAGTTCGTGCGCAGGGGGACGTGTCTCGAGGCGCCCTCAATCCTGCGACGTGAGCCCGTCAAACAAGAGTGCGGTTCGATCGCATAGGTCACAGCAGCCCTCCATCCACTCCGGAGCTGCTGCCCATTCCAGCATGGTCCCGTTCCACACGTTGGAAATCGTCTTGACCACGAGCAGCGCGTCCAGATCACCGCGAACCTCGCCCCGTTTCTTCCCCTCTTCCACCCAGCCCAACAGTGGCTGAAACGAGGCCATGGCTGTCTCCTTGGTAGCCGCCAGCAACTCGGGGCGAGACAGGAATTCCTGTAACAAGATCTTGAACAGGCGGCCCTTTTTCTGGGCCCGATCTTCTTGCCACTTCGAAAGCTCGAGGAACCGATCGCGCACGCTCCTTCCCTCTAGCTCGCCGGCACGGCGTAAGAGCTCTTGGTGATTGGCTCGGTAGTAATCTCCGAGCACCGCCTCCTTCGTCGGGAAGCAGTTGAAGAACGTCGCGGGTGAGACATCCACCCGCTCGGTGATCTGTTCGATCGTGGTCTGGGAAGACCCCTGTTCTTCAAACAGCTCCATGGCGACTTCATAGAGCCGCTTGCGGATTTGCGCCTTCTTTCGCTCACCTCTGCAATAAACCGCACATTCCCGCAACAAAACGATGACACCAGGCTCCTCTCCACGTGCTATGCTGCAACTGCGGTACGGGGAGCTGTTACGGGTCTGCGTCTCGGCCGAAGGGCTTGCCAGGGCTCGCCGCCGTCTTTGGGGTGCCGGCGTGGCGAAACTGGTAAACGCGGAAGTATGACAAGCTTCTGGACGCAAGTCCTTGTGAGTTCAACTCTCACCGCCGGCACCCACCGTAGCGGCACTTGATTCTCGATCGACGTGCCCGTAGCTTGGTAGGTGAAGCTTGTCATCTTCTGCGGCAGTTTTGCCGCGCCATGGGAGCCGCGTGGAGTTTCGCGCGGCTCCTTCCGTTAATAAGCGCTACGCTGAGCCCTGTGGAAGGGGGAGGCGAACCTCAAAAAGAACCGCGTTTATCCGCGGCAGCCCCCCACCGCCCTACCGATTCGAAACCGTGCGTCGCCGGTTGTCCGGCGCCGACTTGTCCGGATAGTCCGGCGCCACCGGCACGTCGCGGGGATCTTCCCGGATCAGTCGCAGTAGATGTTCCACTCCGGCGCGAAGTTGTGCGTCGTCACCGTTGAACGTGGCGTGAGGCAGGTTGTCCACGATGATGTCCGGATCGACACCGTAGCCCTCGATGAGCCAGATGCCCTCCGGTCCGTAGACCCCCGTCTCGGCGGCGGACATGAGACCCCGATCCGCCAGCCTGTTGTTGTTCGAGAGCCAGATCTCACCGCCCCACGTTCTGGTGCCGATCACCTGGCCGAGCCCCAAGCGCTTGAACCCCTCGGCAAACGCCTCGCCGTCCGACGCGGTCCACTCGTTCACCAACACCACCATATGGCCCCGAAACGCATGGTGCATGTTCCAGTACACGTCGCCGGCCCGGGGTTTCCAGTACATCCAAGCCTTTCGTAGCAGCCGCGACAGAATCCACGCGTCAATGTTGCCGCCCCGGTTGTTCCGGGCGTCGAGAATGAGTCCCCTGCGGTTGAATACCGGGTAATACTCCCGGAACCACTCGTGAATGTTATTCCGCCCCATGGCGCGCAAGTGCACGTAGCCGATGTCGCCACCGCCCATCTCCTCGGCAGCGAGCCGGCGGGTGTACTCCCACTCGTCGTACCGCAGATCGCTGTCCCGCTCTTGACTGATGGGTGTCACGATGACGTCGCGGGTCTGCCCGTTGGCCGTCTTGACCGTGAGTCGGGTTTGCTTGCCCGCCCGATTCCTGAGCAGCGCTCCCGGGTCGAGCACCGAGAGTACCTCTGTGCCGTTGATGTGGGTGATCACATCCCCCTCGCGCACATTCACGCCGTGTTGCGCAAGCGGTGACAGCTCAGTGGGGATGTCGGGGTCCGAACGATAGATGTGATTTACCCGGTAGCCACCGCCGTTTTCGGCCCTGGCGAGCACCGCTCCGAGGGATGCCGGCGCCACCTGATCCGAGCCTTCCCGGAGGTCGCCACCCCGGACGCGCGTGTGGAGCGCCGAGATCTCGCCGGCCATCTGCGTCATGAGATCGCTCAGCTCGGCACGACTGCGGACCCGATCGAGCAGTGGTGTGTACTTGCCCAGCATGCCGTCCCAGTCCACGCCGTGCATGTTGCGGTCGTAGAAATAGTCTCGCTCCAGACGCCAGGCATCCACGAAGAGCTGCCGCCACTCTTCTCGGGGATCGAGGGAGAACGTCCAGTCCGAAAGATCGACGCGCGTATCCTCGAGCTTGGCGGGAGCGCCGGACGATGCGTCGATGACATGGATGGCGTCACCCTTTCGCACGAGTAACTTCTTGCCATCGGCGGACAGCTCATAGCTGTTGATCCCCTCGACCAACGTTTCCGGGTCATCTGTCTCGTTGTTGATCTCCTTGAACACGAGGTCCGACGACCGCGGCATGGCAGTCTCTCGACTGATCCAGAAAAGGCGCTTTTCCCCCACTGAGAGGCCACGGTAGTTACCGGGCTCTATCGGCAACTCGATGAGCCGCCGTTCGATCCCCTCGAAGTCGATGGCGACGTCGACCTGTTCGTCCTGGCCCTGCGTGTCGTCGTCGTCCTGATCCCTCACAAATTCGTCATCCGGCTGGAACGGCGATCGCAGCCCCTCGACCAGAGGGATCCCGTAGAGCTTCCACTGTCTGTCCAAATACGGTTCCGGCGCCCGAGAGCCCCAGGGGCTCCTCACGAGAGACTCGAAGTTCCGGTCGGAGAGGAAGTAGATCCACTTCCCATCCTTGCTCCACTGGGGGCTCGTATCGTTGAAGCGGTCCGTCGTGATCGATGTCGACGTGCCGCTCTCGACATCGTATACGAACAGTTGCGAGAACTGGTTAGCGGCTGATCCAGCGTATGCGATCCACCTGCTGTCCGGAGACCAGGCCGGGCCACCAAACCCACCCTGGGAAAACGCGATCTTGCGAGACGAGCCGTTGGCAACACTTGAGATCCACAACTCATCGTCCTGATTCCAGTGGACGATCCATTCCCCGTCGGGAGATGGCTCGCCGTCGAATCGCAGGATCGTGCCGTCGGTGGTCGTTTGCCGCCGGTCACCGACGCCAAGCGCCGAGGTCGTCCACCACTCCACCTCACCACTCTCGTCAGAGAGCACGGCAAGCGTCTCCTCGTCGAGAAACCGCGCCGACCGGTACCGCACATCGGCCGCCCTGGTCACCTCTACGAACCGTCCTTGCTCGACGGGAGCAACGAACCCCTCGCCGTGAGCAGTCAGTACTACGCGATCGCCGTTCGGTGAGAGGTGCGCCGAGGAGAGGTAGTCCATGGGATCCGTGATCCAGCGCTCCCGCATCTGCTCGAAGTCCGACGGCAACGTGAGGGGGATGATTCGGTTCTCGTCCGTTCGGCTGTCAAACAGCCAGAGGTCGGCGCCGAGCTGATACACGACGCGGCCCTCGTGGAGAGTCGGCGTCTGAATGTCCCACCCCGTATGTTGCGTGTGCTGAACGAGATCGCCTCCGTCTTCGGTCATCGACCAAAGATTCATGTGGCCGTCGCGATCGCTCACGAAATACACTCTCTCATTCCACCACATGGGCCAGCGGCTGGTGCCCGGGTAGTCGGTAGTGAGCGGCGCCGCTTCGCTGTTGCCGTCGAATTTCCAGAGATTCTGTGCGGTGCCGCCCTGGTAACGCTTGACGGTACTGCCCTGTTTGGACAGCCTGGTGAAGAACAGCGCACCTCGCGTCGCGTCGTACGACCCTTCAGCGGCTTGGGCCAACGGCACCATCGACTTT
>JBDHFY010000349.1:0-4280 GCA_039590195.1 Gemmatimonadota bacterium
GCATCCCAAGATCGTTCAGGCTGCCAAGGAGCAACTCGACCGCCTGACGCTGACGTCGAGGGCATTCCACAACGATCAGATGGGGCCGTTTCTCCGCCAGCTCTGCGAGTTGGCGGGTTACGAGAAGGCGCTTCCCATGAACTCCGGCGCCGAAGCCGTCGAGACCGCGGTCAAAGCGGTTCGGCGCTGGGGATACCAGGTGAAAGGGATTCCCGCCGACCAGGCTGAGATCATCGTCTGTGAGAACAACTTTCACGGACGGACCACCACGATCGTTTCCTTTTCTACCGATGAAGCATACAAGGCGGGATTCGGACCATTGACGGCTGGGTTCAAGGTCATCCCGTACGGCGACATCCATGCGCTCGAAGCCGCCATCACGCGCAACACCGCGGCCTTCTTGGTGGAACCCCTCCAGGGTGAAGGTGGCGTGACCGTGCCGCCGGAGGGTTTCCTCAAGGCGGCGGCGGAGCTTTGCAAAGCGAACAACGTCCTTCTCGTGGCCGATGAGATTCAGACCGGCCTTGGTCGGACCGGAAAGCTCTTCTGCTCGGATTGGGAAGGCGTGAAGCCCGACGTCATGGTCGTCGGCAAAGCGCTGTCCGGGGGCTTTTACCCCGTCTCCGCCATGTTGTCCGGCGACGACGTGATGAGCGTCTTCAAGCCGGGAGACCACGGGTCCACGTTTGGCGGTAATCCGTTGGGCGCAGCTGTTGCACGGGCGGCCCTCGACGTGCTCGTCGAGGAGCGACTTGCCGACCGTGCGCTGGAGCTGGGCACCTGGTTCATGGATGAGCTCCGCAAGATCGATTCGCCACACGTGGCCCAAGTGCGCGGCAAGGGCCTCATGGTCGGGGTCGAGATCAAGAAAGAAAGCGGGACTGCCAGGCCCTTCTGCGAGGCCTTGATGGAGCGCGGCATTCTCGCCAAGGAGACGCACGAACAGGTGGTGCGCTTCGCACCCCCGCTCGTCGTGGAGCGCGCGGACCTGGAATGGGCGCTGGGACACATTGCGGAGGTGCTGGCCGGCGTGGCTGTCGCGCACTGAGGTCTGCGAGAACCACCACCACCAACCAATCGTGCCCACATACAAGCCAACCCCGGGCTTTTCGCCCGGGGTTGGCTTTATTCTCGGTGGGTCTTTCCGGTCACCCAAACCCCTACCCCCTACACCCTGGTGGGGAAGGGGGGCGGGGGGCGGGGGGGCGGGGGGGCCGCTACTGCGTCGCCATTCGAACTGATTCCACCCGTATTGGTACCAGGCCGAGTTCTCCCAGCCGCTGATTCACGCGTGTCAGGTCTTCAGTCAGTGCAGTGTTCAGTGCTCCGAGGTGTCCCTCGAGTTCGGCGGACAATTCCTCGAACACCTTGTAGGCGCCATCCGTCGGCCGTGCCTGCCCGTTCTCTACGATTCGCCGGAGCGTCGCTAAGCGGTTATTCAGTTTGATGGGGAAGTTGAGCGGATCTTGCCCGCTGCGGTTTCGTACCTGATACAACTCCTCCTCGACGGCCGTGATCTTCTCGACGAACCCCTGGGCGGTTCGCTGGAGACCACCGTCATCGGATCGGTCGAGACGGTCCTTGATCTGATCCCGAAGGTCGCGGATCTGAATCACCGCCTCATTCGCAGCGCTCGTTTTGTCCCGAATGTTCAGGGAGAGCTCGAATTGCTCCTGTAGATCGGCTTCGGTGACGCCTTTGAGGCGGGGATCCATGCGGATCTCGAAGGGCGTCATTGCAGTCGCACCGGCTGTGGTGACGCGGAGCTGATAGTTTCCCGGCGGTGCGATGGGCCCCACCTCCGGCTCGCCTCTCCAGATGATGATTCCCTCGAAGACCGTGGCGCCGGGGTACGTCAGATCCCACTCGACCCGATTCAATCCCGCCGCCGTCGTTGGAGTGGTGGCCGATTCGGCCGCGGGCGCAGTTCCCTCGAACGTCCGAATCACCTCACCGCTGCGATCCAGAATCTCCACCGTGACCGTATCCACCTCGTCCTTGAGGTAATACTGGAACGCGGCTCTCTCCTCGAGCGTGATCCTAAAGTGCCCCCCGGATACCAGCCGGTACATCTCCCGGGGTTGGAAGACATGTAGTGGTTTTTGCGCGAGTGTGGGGGTGTACTCGCGCAGGGGATCGATGTCATCGAGGATCCAGAAGCTGCGGCCGTGGGTGCCGAGGACGACGTCGTGATCCTTGACCACGAGATCGCGAATCGGTGTGTCCGGCAGGTTGAGCGTCAGCGGCTGCCAGTTATCGCCGGCGTCGAACGACACATAGGCCGTGTGTTCGGTGGCGAGGAACAACAAGCCCGGCCGCACCGGATCCTCGCGCACCGCGCGGGCAAAGTGACCCGGTGCAATCCCGGTCACGATCTTCGTCCACGTCTGGCCGTAATCCCGGGTGCGCCACACGTACGGCGCCCGATCGTCCACCTGGTACCGGTTGGCCGCCACGTACGCCGTGCCCGCAGCGTGGCGCGACTCGTCGATAATGCTGATGCGGGAATACGTGGGCATGTCAGGCGGGGTGATGTTCGCCCACGTGGCGCCCCCATCGCGCGTGAGGTGCATCAAGCCGTCATCTGAGCCGGTCCAGATAGTGTTGATGTCGTGGAAGGACGGCGCCAGAGCGAAGATCGTCGCGTAGATCTCCGGCCCGTTCATGTCCATGGTGATCAGTCCCCCCGTGGGACCCAGCGTCGCGGGATCGGCGAGCGTCAAGTCGGGGCTGATCCGCTCCCAACTCTGGCCGTCGTTGGTAGTCTTCCACAGATGTTGCGACGTGGTGTACATGACGGTGGGATCCAGCGGCGAGAACATGATGGGAAAAGTCCACTGCCACCGCTCGGGCAGCGCGCTCGCCGGCTCGCCGGAAAAGAAGCGCGGATAGACCTGAATGTCCTGCATCTGTCCGTTCGAGCGGTCGTACCTAGTTAATAGTGCTCCCTGGCTGCCGGCGTAGAAGAGATCGTGGTTGGTCGGGTGCTGGCTGATCCAGCCGCTCTCGCCACCGCCCACCGCATAGTACCAGCCGTGGTTGGGGCCCCGAGCCTGCATGTTGCTCCAGCCGTCGCTGGGCACGCAGACGGTGCTGTTGTCCTGCTGCGCGCCGCAGACGTGGTACGGGAAATCGTTGGTGGCCATCACGTGGTACAGCTGGGTGGTGGGGTAATCCTGCTCGGTCCACGTCTTGCCGCCGTTGATGGAGACATTGCCGCCGCCGTCGTTGCCGTTGATCATGCGCTGTGGATTGGTGGGATCGATCCACAGATCGTGTTGGTCGCCGTGCGGGGGCTGCTGGTCGAGCAACTCGAACGTCTCGCCGCCATCCGTCGATTTGAACAACCGCGTGTTCAAGCCGTAGACGACATCGGGATCCTGAGGATCGGCGTAGATGCGCGTGTAGTAAAAATTGCGCTGCCGCAGCTTGCGCTCATCGTTGGTGCGCGTCCAGCTAGCGCCCCCGTCGTCGGAGCGAAAGGTGCCGCCCTCGCTCGACTCCACCATGGCCCACACCCGGTTGGGAGCGGCGGGTGAGACCGCCACGCCAATCTTGCCGATAGGCCGCGGCGGCATGCCCGGATTGTTCGTCAACTCGGTCCAGCTGTCGCCGCCATCGGTGGATTTGAAGAGGCCAGAGTAGGGCCCACCCCCCCACATCTTCCACGCCTTGCGGTAGACCTGCCACATGGCGGCGTAGAGGATATCGGGGTTGGTGGGGTCGATGATGAGATCCACGGCCCCGGCACTGTCGCTGTGGTGGAGAATCCGCTGCCAGGTGGTCCCGCCATCGGTGGAGCGGAAGACGCCGCGCTCGGGATTGGGCCCGTACGGATGACCCAGCGCCGCCACGTAGACGAGGTCGGGGTTCGTGGGGTGGATGCGGATACGGGCAATGGCTTGGGTCTCTGCCAGGCCCATATGCTGCCAGGTCGTGCCGCCGTCGGTGGATTTGTAGACCCCGTCGCCTTGGGTGATGCTGCCCCGCAACTCGGTTTCCCCCATGCCGATGTAGACGACGTCGGGGTTGGTTGCGGCCACGGCGACCGCGCCCACGGAGGAGCTGGTGACTTGGCCGTCCGTGACGGGGAACCAGGTGGTGCCGCCGTCGACGGTCTTCCACAGCCCGCCGCCGGTGGCGCCGAAATAGTACTCGTTGGGTCGGCTCGGACTGCCGGCCACACCGATAGAGCGACCGCCACGGTTGGGGCCAATGTTGCGCCACTCCAACGTGCGGAACAACGACGCATCATACGTCTGCGCCCGCACCACCTCCGG
>JBDHFY010000350.1:0-4240 GCA_039590195.1 Gemmatimonadota bacterium
CGCCGTAGCCAAGTGGTAAGGCAGAGGTCTGCAAAACCTCCATTCGGCGGTTCGAGTCCGCCCGGCGCCTTGAAGAAAGCCCCGCGAGTGCGGGGCTTTCTTGCATCTGGACACCGTGGTCGTGCTTGCTGCCGGCCCCCCTTAAGGGCGTCCGTCATCGACCGTCTTCGGGGCCAGATACCACTTCTCGCTGATTCCCTTTTTGCGCATGGCAATCCCGACCAGGCACTCTCTTACGACGCGCTCCGAATTCAACACGGTTTCATAGCCGGCGACGCGATACGGCAGGAGCTCCACCAGCTCGAAGCCGACGACGTTGCTCTCGGAGCACAGGCGGCGTATCAACGGGAAGGTCTCCCGCGGTGTCAGGCCGTTCGGCTCCGGTGTACCGGTGGCTGGCGTGTACGCCGGATCCATCACATCGATATCGAAGGAAATGAACAGGTACTCCGGCCCGTCCTTGGCTTCCTGGATGATGTCCTCCATCACGGGCCCCCATCCGCGCCGCTCCACCTCCGCCATCGTGTGATACCGGAAACCCTGCTCTCGCATCCAGTCGAACGACTTGGCATTGGGATAGTAGCCGCGCAGTCCAACCTGGATGAAGTTCTTGCCCGGGACGTGCCCCTCCTCGATCAATCGGTACACCGGTTGGCCGTGACTGATCAGGTGCCCGAACATGCTCTTTGTCGCATCGTAGTGGGCGTCGAAATGAATCACGCCGACGTTGCCCTTGCCGTATACGTCAGCGAGCCCGGCAACATCGGAGTACATCAGGGAGTGGTCGCCACCCACGACGATCGGAATCACGTGGTCGCCACCGTCGATCGTCACGTCGGCTATCTGTCTGATGAACTCGCGGATCGCCGGCATGCTCCGTTCGGTACTGAACGGATCGATCGGTGCATCGCCATAGTCGACCATCGTCAGCTCTTCGAACGGATTCACGAGCGTCAGCATGTGGTCCATTGCGAACGCGCCCCAGCCAACCGTGCTCGGCGAAGCGCGGAACGCCATGGGACCCCATGCGGCGCCGCGAGTACCTCCACCCATGTCTGTGTACGCGCCGACGATGGCGACATCCACGTCACCGGCCGCGAGGTCCTCAGGTGTCAGGGCAACCGGCAACCTGAAGAAGGTCGGGATGCCCAACCATCCGGCGCCACCGACATACCGCTGGATGTTGATCGGGCCCGGTTCACGCCCCTCCATCAGGTCGGCCCGCGGCGTCTGCCAGAGGTTGTAGGCCGGATCTCCGGTATCCAGCGGGATGACCGGCACCTCACCCTCACGCAATGGCGCGTACTGGGTCGAGTCCCTGGGGTCGTGCTCGAAGTACTGCGCGCTGGCAGTCGCGGGGGCGGCTGCCGCGAGGGCGATCAGGACACAGCTGAGACATCTCATTGGTGAACCTCCTCGTGCTCGTGCGTGGCGCCGGTTTTGAAGCGCGGGAATATGAGGGGGCAAACATGAGATGTCTAGTCGGCTATGGTGGCGAACGGTCGTCGCGGCCTCGCTCCTCGATCCGCTCGACGGCCGCTCGCGCGGCCTCGGCCACGGCGTCGGTCTCGCTGGAGGCCAGTTCCTGCAGCGCTTTCGAAGTTGCTGCGGCTCCCACACTCGCAAGGGCTTCGCAGATCGCGACCCGCACTCGCTCGGTGTGGTACAGGGGCGTCTTCTGAAACATGCCCGAGATTCTCTTCTTGCGGCCTTCATGGTGAACCGCTTCGAGCAACACCTGTTCCGCGCTCGAGCCGTCCGGGAACGTGGCGTCGCCCACGCCTGACAGCGACCGGCAGACTTCCACCAGGACTTCCTCGTCCTCCGGTTCGGCATCTACCCCGGTTTCGGGATGTAGCGCGCCGGTGTAGAACGCCAGAACCTCGGTATGCTGGCTGTTGAGGCTCCCTAGACACGCGACGGCCGCGCGCCGCATGACGGCATCACGATCGTGCAGAGCCCGGATCAGACTGGTTTCCGAGTCAGGTCCGAGCAGCTCGAATACGCGCATGAGCGCCGCTTGGCGCACACGCGCGTTCTCGTGCCGCAGGAACGGCTTGATCGAATCGGCCAGCGCCGGATCACTCAGGTCCTCTAGGGCTGTAAGCACGTGATGGATTGCCGACCATTCGGGCTCGATGTTGGGCAGCGCCTCGAGGAACGGTACCAGCGCGGGTGCGCCGATGCGCTTCATGACCTCGAAGGCGCTCGACCGGACGGAGACACTCGTCGAGGCGGAATACGCCTCCTGTAGTCGCTCGGTGGCGGCCGCGCCGCTGATCGACAGAAGCTCCACCACGCTATCGCGGGACTCCTTGTCTAGCAGCTCGTCACCCAGGGCATCGAGCAGGCGCCCGACCGCCTCTTGGGAAGCCAGCATGCGGTGACACCAGTCGAGGAGCTGCCGGACCGTTTCGGCGGCGTCACTCGCGTGTCCGCCCGAGCCGAGCGCTTCGAGCATCCCGGCCGCCTCCACCCAATGACTCCCCCGGCGTAGCAGCTCGGGAAAGACCACCCGGACGATGGCTTCGAGACGCCGGCCGAAATCACCGGTGGGGAAGTGGGCCAGGCCCCTCAAGTAATCATCACGGTCGGTGAGGAACTTCCGGACGACCAGTTGCCGCCTGAGCATTTGCTGCAAGTTCTCAGGCAGCTCGTCACGGGTGAACACACCCTGCTTGACGACGGCTTCGAGCAACTCGCCGGCGACCTCCACTTCCCTCTGGTCCAACTGCGCCAGAACATCCCGGATGATGAAGCGGTGTCGACTCGCGAGCTCGGTTGACTCCTCGTCCTGCGTCGCCGTCACCCGCTGCAAACCGTCCATCAGCTGCCCGGTCGTGGAGACCAAGCGCTCCGGGGTGATCTGAGCGATGATTTCGTGCTCGACCTGTGTCTCCTCCAGAACGGCGATGTCTTTGGCGAGAACGTCGCAATTCACCAAGAGGTCAGCGAGAAGCTGAGGTGTCCGCAAGGGGCGGATAACCTCATCGATGATCTGGATCTTGATCTGCTGCAGCTTCTCGGCAGATGCCTGCTTGTAGAGGGGGAGCATGCTGAGGTCTCTCCCCAGCCTGCTCAGGGCCCGCTCCACGCGCCAGGGAAGCCTCCGTTCCCGCCCGAGGACGTCCGCCTCGAACAGCGTTGACACGTGCACGATGTGCTGATCCACGAACGCCTGTGTCACCCGGTCCCGTTCCTCGTCCGCCCGCCCTGCCGTGGGAGGCTCGCTCATCAACACGATGAAGGCATTGAATTCCTCGGCCTCTATGCCGGCCAGGAGGGAGAAGCTCAGGAGATGTCGTCTATTGAAGAAATCCAGGAGTTTCGGGGTGAACAGCTCCGCCATGCCGGCGATCATGATCTTGTCCAGCATGAGCGGGTCCGGATCGTACCCGTCGATCATGAGCGTGCGGTGGTCACGGTCCATTCCGACCAGGTAGGTGAGCCCCGAGCGATCTTCCAGAACACGGCAGAACTCCTCGTACAGCCCGGCGCGGGATTGCTGCGCCTGCGGATGATCCGGTGCGTAATACCCGGTCCGGAGCATCGCCTTGGCGAGATCGAGTGTGAATTCTGCGAGTGGACCGGCTTGCTGACGGGCAGCTTGCGTGTCCATCACGGGATCTGGCTGTGACGCCGGGCTCTCGTCGCCGGGCGCACTCATCGATCGGTACAGCGGCTGGTGGAGGTCATGGGTGACCTCGTCGGGAGCTGGCCTAAGATGGGGAATCAGGGTGCTGAAGGCCAGCCTTTGTTCCACCTATCGTGCCGTGTACGTTGCTCCGTTCACCAGGCCCCGCCGGCAGTCCACGGGTCCGTCCATGTTGCTGAAGTTGACTGCGCGATCGTTGCCCTCCACTGGGGGCCAGCTCCCGTAGACGCCGAAGTGCAGGTGCACAACGTCGGGCGTCCCAGAGTGCCCAGCGAGGGCTATGGCCTGCCCGGCCGCCACGTTGTCGTCGACGGCCACGCCATCTGGCGACGCAACACTCGGAAGTTTCGCGAGAAGCTGGCCCGGCTGACGGAGAGCATCCGCCGGACGTTTGACGGCTGATCCCTACCGCATCGGCTGCTGCAGGATCGCGAGAATCACCTGGATCCCCTCCACGAAGTTGCCGAGCCGGAGGTTCTCGTTCGGGCTGTGCTGGTTGTTGTCGGGGTTCACCGTCGGAACGGTTACGGCCGGCACGTCGAGCGTGGCCACGAACGGGGAGATGGGGATTGACCCACCGCTCGT
>JBDHFY010000351.1:0-4228 GCA_039590195.1 Gemmatimonadota bacterium
GGACCACGGCCACCATCGTGGGCGTCGTCGAAGACGTGATCGGCGGCGGCCTCTACGAAGAGCGAGGCCCGCAGATCTTCGCGAGCCTTTACCAGGAACCGTTCCGCGGCGTCTTCATCGTCACGCGAACGGCCGGCACGCCGGAGGATTTCGCAGCGACACTGCGGCAGGAGATCTGGAAGGTCGACCGCAGCCTGCCGGTGAGTGTGCGGACCATGAACCAAGTGCTCGACGAAACTTTGGGGCCGTTCCGCGGGATCGCGGGTCTGCTGGTTGTCCTCGCCGCGGGTGCAATTCTCCTGGCGTCAGGGGGCATTTACGGGGTGATCTCGTACTCGGTTGGCCGGCGCATGCACGAGTTTGGCGTCCGAGCGGCGCTGGGAGCGTCGCGACGCAGCGTGCTACGCCTGGTGCTGTGTCAGGGGGCCACGCTAGCACTTATTGGTGTCGGCATCGGTCTCGCCGCTTCCTTCGGCGCTTCACAACTCATGGCGAGGTTTCTCTTCGGCGTCGGCACGGGCGATCTGATGACGTTCGTGGCGCTCCCGACCTTCTTGATCGGTGTGGCCATGCTGGCTACCTACGTTCCCGCTGTGCGCGCGACGCGCGTGGATCCGATGCAGGCGCTGAGATATGAGTGAGCCGCTCCACCACCCCACACCGCCAGCGGCCAGCGACCCGCTGCCAGCCGTCAAGTCTAGCGGCCGGAAGAAGACAAGCACCGAACCCCGGGCTTCCGCCCGGGGTCAGTTTGATTGGTGTCGGGTTTGTCATCGTGCACGGGTCGGCCCCAAGCGGCCACCTCCCTGCATGCACCAGTAATCCATGCAATGACATTATGACGTCACAGCCGGAAGCTGGAAGCTGGCAGCCGGCCGCTACCCCAAGCCCCAAACCCTAAGCCCCAAGCCCTACACCCTACACCCCACACCCTTCTCACCTCTCACCCACTAACCGTCCATGCTCCACAAGCACCGCCCCATCAACCGTCACCGTCGCCCGTGGAAAGAAGAACCATCTGACCCCGTCACCGCGCACCGCTCCGCCTACCTCCATGTTATTGCCGAGGCTCAGCCGCACGACGCCGGCGCCGTATCCGTAGTAGGCGAGCCACCGGTGACCGCTTGGCGTCACGAGTTTGGGATTGAAGCCGAGCCCGAACTCGCGAAACCACATGAGCGCGGGGCTCGCCTCTAGGGCAGCTCGAGCCACGGATTCGCCGCTCGACGCCGAGATGCTCGTCACCCTGCCCTCCTGGAACTCGAGCCGGAGATTGCGTACGTCGACGTCGCCGATTCGCGCCGACGGCACGACTACTGTGCCGTGCACCGTCTCTTCCAGGGGAGCGACACGGATCACACCGGCGGGAAGCTCGGTCTCCCGGTCGATGCGAGTGACCGCAGCCGCCATGCGTTCCCGTGAGGCATTGCCGTTTTGCTTATTGAAGGGGCGGTCGCCGACCCGAAACCGCACGTCCGTACCGGCGTCAGTGGTAACCCACACCTGGCCGGACCTCAGCCTGGCGATGGCCGCGGTTTGCCGTCGATCGAGCGCGGCGTAGTCGATGTCCAGGGCGTCGACGTACACGGAGTCGTATGCGCTCGAGTGCTCTCCAGCGAGCCCGTCTTCGGCCATGGTGCCGGCGCCCCAGTGGAAATGGACCTGCCGCCCCCTCCCCGCGTCGAGCCACCCGCCAAGTGCCGCAACCTGATCGGGCGTCGGACCGGCAGGTGGACGAACCGGCAGCCAGATGTAGATGTCGGTGTGGTCGAGCCGCTCTCTAAACTCGGGCGCCGGCCCGTACTGCAGGAGGGATACGTCGACACCCTTGGCCTCGAGCGCCCGCTGCACCGCGGTTTCGAGCCCGGCCCCGGTGCGCGGATCGTACCGCACGATAGCCTCTTCATCAGCTGCTGGTTGGAGTGCGGCCACGATGCGGGCTGCCATATCGTCCAGCGGGAGCGAGGGGGTTGCCTGGGCGACGAGGAGTCCTGGAATGAACGATATCACAGCTAGTGCGACGACAAGCGTCGTCCGGCTGCGCCAACGATTCATACGCTTCATCTGCCCTCCTCCGTGTTCTGACTGCTGTCGAGGCGTGATCGTCTCATGTTTCCCGACATTCTCCACCAAGCTACGTCGTTCGACCGGGTCGTGCGACGGCCCCCATGTGGTTTTTCAACCGGCGGGGGAGATCTGTAAAGTCTTGGGGAATAATGGGTTAGAGGTCCAAAACGTGGCATTGGTGCGCCGCTGCGGTTGCACACATCCGGCGCATCCGAGGCGAGGGTACACCCAAAGGAGGCAGTGCCAGGGTATCGCGGCGGCGCTTGGGGAAGTTGCTCGCGTGGCTGCGGTGTGAGGCAAAAGCCCCCGGGCGCGTGCCAAGCGCGCCCGGGGGCTTGCGGCTGGAGGGGAGGCTGAGTGACGTCAGCCGGTCTGCTGATCGTCCTCCTCGCCCACTCTTCCAAAGCCCGCAGCGTCCCGCTTGAAGAACGCCGCCTCCGACGCGTAGCTCGCCGTGAGGCCTTCGATACGAGCCATCTCGCTGCCGCTCAACGTCTGGAAGTTGGCCGCGATGGAGATGTTCTCCTCGAGCTGCGCGACGTCATCGCAACCGACGATCACCGTGCTCACCGGCAGCGAGAGGACGTACGACATCGCGTCTTTCATCGACGTGATGCCCCCCTCGCGGAAGATGCGCCCTCGAGCCGGAATCTTCATGGCGATCACGCCCATCCCCTTCCGGTTTGCGAGGGGCAGCAGCTCCTCGGTGAACGGCAGGTGGTGCTTGTCCGCGGGGTTCAACGCCATGAGGATCGTGTCGAAATCGAACCGGTTGATGCCGGTCATGAGCACCAAGGGGTTGTTGTGCCCCGTTATGCCCAGGAACCGCACGGTCCCCTCATCGCGCGCCTGTTTCAGCGCCTCGATCGCCCCGTCTTTCCCGAAGATCTGGTTGAGCTGTTCGGTGCGGCTGATGTTGTGGAGTTGCCAGAGATCGAGGTGATCCGTCTGAAGGAGACGTAGACTCTCTTCCAACAGACGTAACGATCCGTCGCGCGTCCGGTCGTGGGTCTTGGTTGCCAGGAACACTTCGTTCCGCCGCGTCGCCATGACCTCGCCGATGTACGTCTGACTGATGCCCCGTCCGTAGGCCGCCGCGGTGTCGATGTAGTTCACCCCCAAGTCGATGGCTCGGTTGACGATGGCCACCGACTCGTCGCGCGTCCCCGGTTTCTCGATGGTGGCCTGGCCTCCCAGGCTGAAAAGTCGGACGCGGTGACCCGTGCGTCCGAGCGGGCGTTCCGGCATCGGAGGCTCCGCGCCCATGGCCGCTTTCGAGCTCAAGAGCACGGCGGCCGTTCCGGTGGCGCCCACCTTTACGAAATCCCGCCGAGTAAGTCCGCGATCGGTCATCTCCAGCCTCCTAACTCGTCACGGTCGTATTGAATTGTGGGTTACAGGTTTCTGATTGCAGAGCCATCCTGTCCCAAGCGGCAAAGCCCCCCCACACCGCCCGGGCGATCGGGTGCGCAAAGCCACGCGCCGGCGGCTTGGCGCTCAGGCAGTTTCCGGCTCTTCGCCCTGGGATCTCACAGACGGTGCTTCGACACGCTCGCAGTCGCTACAATCGACGCCGAGCTCGTCGCATGGCACACCGTCCGCCTGAGCTTCCCAGCACGGCGCTCCGAGGCCGGATTCCGGATGGCTCAGTGCCATGCCTGCCGACTTTGCCCCCGCACCGTCTTTCATCGCACCACCCTCCGGTCACTCAGCAGCCCCCGACCACACACCCGCACAAGTCGTCGTCGTCACGGCAGACGAGCAAGATGCGTCCGGAAGCGTCCTCATTAAGAAAATGGCTGCGTTCGGCTCTAAGCTAGGGTACAGCAGATGAGAGGTTTCTGAATTTGTGGTTAAAGAGTTCTTCACTCTTCGTGCAAGTGAGTCTTCATCCGAAGCAGACTACTCTTCATTAGTGTGTCCTGCCAACGCCATCCGGACTTTGTGTGCGGCCGCCAGGCCGGCTACGGGGGTCCGGAGCGCACGCAAGTTCGCTTTCGGGGATGGGAGTGCTTGAATGCGTGAGTTGCGTATCCATGGACGTGGCGGGCAAGGAGCGGTCATTGCCTCGAAGCTCTTGGCCGTCGCCCTGTTCCGTGAGGAGCAGTGGGTCCAGTCGTTCCCTGCGTTCGGGGTGGAGCGCCGGGGAGCGCCGGTCACC
>JBDHFY010000352.1:0-4978 GCA_039590195.1 Gemmatimonadota bacterium
CCTGATGGAAGCATCGCTCTCATCGCAAGCGCCTGGGCAGTGCGCGGATCCGCGAGCTGAGTGAGCGCGCTGCCTTGCAAGCTCATGTAGCTGCCGGCGCTATCGATTTGAGAACGATGGTCATTGAATTTCGATGCTGGAAGCAGCAATGAACGGATTGAAATTACCTCGCAGGTGTGAGGTCACGCCGCAGCTGATGGGCGAATCCGTTAGGCGCGCTCTCCCTTGTGGAGACCTGCGATCAGTAGTCTTGAGATACCGTTTCTGGGCGCCTCGCAGACTTTGCGTGTGCCCAGCTGCCAGCAATTCAGGGTTTGACCGTCGCCCAATCTAATGCATTCCGTGGTCACATCCAAAGAGATAGTGACAAACGGGTATTACGTCATGGAACGTGCATGCGGCCGCGAAGAATACGATCACAAGTGTCAGGCCAATGATTATTTTCTGATGATGCTTCTCGATGGCTGCAGACATGGTGTTCATGATGCTCACCCCGGCAATTGGCAGGTGATCGCAACAATGTCACTGCGGCATGAAGCGGCGATGAAGTGAGTTTGAAGCCGCCTTGAGACAACAGGTCTCCCCACAGCGAAAAGGGGTGACTAGACACCTTTGCACACAAGAGGTAGGTCAGCAGATGCGATCCCCCGACGACACAAAACTCGATTTCTTGGTAGGCGAATGGACGTCTTCCGACCGCACCTACCCGGGACCCGGGGGCCCGGGCGGCACCAGTGCCGGCGAAGCGTCATACCGATGGGAAGTAGGTGGGAGGTGGCTGATTTACGATTTTCGATCAGCTCTTCCGGGACTTGGCCTTTACGAAGTACGTGGCGGAGTTGCCCATGATTCATCTACCGATAAGTACCAAGCATACAGCGTAAACAGCCTTGGCGCTCTATTGCTGTACGACGGCGTGTGGGAAGCGAAGGAGACCCTGGTGTTCACGCTCGTCTATCCCAAGCGCGATGCCGACACATGCATTACGTACACCAAGCGCGCGGAGGGTACCGTGCGGATGACCTCAGAGCGTCCGGCCGAGGGAGGCGGCCGAGAGGTGTACTTCGAGACGCTCCTCTCGAGGCGTTGAATTCGCCGTGGCGCCCAACACGCTCATGCAGCTGACGGCGCTGGGGTTTTCAAACGTGTATGTCATGCATGTGAAGCTGGTAACGTTTGGGTGGCTCAATAAGCTCTTGCCCGATCACACAAGGAGGCGGCTCGTGAACAAGCACCGAATCGTCCCGTTGGCACTGCTCTCATTGGTTACCCTGTCATGTTATGGCCAGCCTGGCGTTGCGCTCCTCGAGGAAAACAAGGCCCTGGCGCGACAATTTTTCAGGGATATCGACGAGAGTAGCGGCTCGTTGGAATTCATCGATAAGTGGATGGCGCCTGATTTTCAGTCCCGCTTCAATAGTCCGGATGCTATGGACCTGGCAGGGTATCGCCAGTTCATGACTGACGCCTTGAATGCCTTTCCGGACATGCGCCATGAGATCCACTACGTGGTTGCAGAGAACGATCTCGTGGCGGTTGGTATCACACTACACATGGTGCACACCGGTGAGTACCTGGGGATCGCTCCTACCGGGCGGTCCATTGCCGTTGAAGAAATTGTCGTCTTACGTCTGCTGGACGGGAAGATTGTGGAGGAGTGGGGCGTCTTCGATCTCGCGGCGCTTCAGCAGCAACTCGAGGCGCCTGCCGCCGGGCAACCGTGACACGGCGGAATTGGATTGCAGGGCCGCGTGGGAGGCAGCCCGCTGCGAGCACCGATGTAAGGCGGTTTGCCCCGGGCGGCGCGCCCAGCGATCTTGTAGCCGTTATGACCGAGCGACGATACAGCGAGGAGGAGGTCGCCGCGATCTTCGGGCGGGCCACCGAGGCGCAGCAAAGCCCCCGACGTCAGCTCCCCCCGGGCGAGGGCATGACGCTCGACGACCTGCAGGAGATCGGCCGCGAAGTGGGTATCCCACCCGAGTTGGTGGTCCAGGCAGCGAGATCGATGGATCAACGCGGGCGCCCGGCGACACGGACCTACCTCGGTCTGCCGATCGGCGTCGGGCGGACGATCGATCTCGACCGGCGGCTCTCGGAAGAGGAGTGGGAGCACCTGGTCATTGATCTGCGTGACACGTTCGACGCGCAGGGCACCGTGAGGTACGACGGTCCCTTCCGCCAATGGACCAACGGCAACCTGCAGGCCCTCCTCGAGCCGACCGCGACCGGACACCGGCTGCGCCGGCGTCAGATGGAGGCGGTGGCCGCGCGGCTCGCGCTGGCGGCGAAGTCGCAGCCCCCGGACGAGCCGCCCACCGAGGAAGGCTGAGCCGGCGAGCTTGACGGAGCCCTGGTCGGCACCGGGCTTGGGTAGAAGAGGCGAGACGGCTGTGGGGGGAACCGAGGGACCTCTACGCGGCGGTCAATCTGCGAGAGGGTGTTGCCGAAAGCTCCGCCCGACTCGCTCGACTGAGCCCCTAGGCCCCCACGGAGGCGAGCGAGCCAAAGGACGACGATGCCACCGATCTGGAAATGCCCGCGCTGCAAGCGGAAGTTCCGGCGAACCAATCAGCGTCACGCTTGCGGCGTCGGCGATCGGCAAGCCCTTCTCCAGAACAAATCCGCCGCCCTGGTGGAGCTCTACAGTCGTCTTGAAGCCACTGTGTGCCGCTTGGGCACGGTCGAGATCGTCACCCGCGATCGGTACGTTTTGTTCCGTACGACGCGTATCTTCGCAGACATGACGTTCATGCGGGACGCGCTCCGGTTGGTAGTTCACTTGGGGCGTGAGGTTCGTGCTCCCTATTTCATCAAAGTGCAGCGTGGAACCGACGGGCGGGTCGCCCACGTGACAAAGGTTCATTCAACGAAGGAACTGCACGTGGTCACGCCTTTTCTGCGAGAGGCATACAGGCTGGCCCGCAGCGAGGAGGCGTCCACGGGCTGACTTCGGCATCCACTAGCTGGAACGTGCTCATGCCGCAGGTCATGGGCAAACCCGTTGGGCCGTTTTCGGAAAGGACACAGCGGTGAAGATCAAATTGAACAGCGTGCTCGTGCAGAATCAGGAAAGTGCACTTCGGTTCTACACTGAGGTTCTTGGGTTCACCAAGAAGACAGACATCCCGGCCGGAGAGTTCAGGTGGTTGACCGTCGTCTCGCCCGAGGAACCCAATGGCACGGAACTGCTCCTCGAGCCCAATGCCCATCCCGCGTCCGCAACCTATCAGCGCGCCCTCGTTGAAGCGGGTATTCCCCTGACCGCGTTCGCGGTTGACGATATCGAGAAGGAGTACGGGCGACTGAGGTCACTTGGCGTGGTCTTTACAGGCGAGCCGACCGACGCGGGTGGCGCTATCGTTGCCGTATTCGAAGACTCCTGCGGGAACCTCATACAGATCTATCAGACCGCATAAAGCGGCTTGCCAGGCGCGGGATGCCGCCAGGGTCGTACAACGAGTAGACGATGGACGCATGAGCACAGGGAGAAAATTCGAGTCGTCACTGATGCTGGCGAGGAATCACTTGCAGCTTATGGGCCGATCCGTTAGGCAGCGCACAGGGACCGGTTAGGTGCCGGACCAGCTCACCCCAACGAAGAGCGACCGCCGTGGCATAGGCTGCGCACTCCTAGTGATGGGGTCGGTGGCTGCCGCGTTCGGGTTGGCTGCATTGCTGGGCATCAGCGACAAAATCGAACTCGAGTTCTTCGGCATCGACCTGGACAGCCGTCTTGAACGCATTTGGTGGGTACTCGGGAGTGTCGTCGTGATTGGGATAGGGGTGGTCCTGCTTCGAGACCGCCAAGGCGCCGGCTGACTCCGAACGGCCGGGATGGTCACTCACCGAACCAAGGAGATCGCGGCATGCCTATTCTCAAAGCGGCCATGGTTGCTCTCGTGATCGCCGCCGTCGCCGCCCAACCGCAGGAACGCGTCTCCTTTGCGACGCAGGACGGGGGCATCGTCTACGCCGACGTGTACGGCACGGGCGACCACGGCGTCGTGCTGGCTCACGGAGGCCGGTTCAACAAGGAGAGTTGGGCGGTGCAGGCGCAAGCACTGGCGAAGGCCGGATTCCGCGCCGTGGCCATCGATTTCCGCGGGCGGGGGCAGTCGCGCGGCGGACCCCAGTCCACCTCTCGCGACGACGGGGTCCACTTCGATGTGCTGGCCGCCGTCCGCTACCTGCATGAGACCGGTCGGTCGTCGGCGCCAGCTTCGGAGGATGGGCTGCCGCCCAGGCGGCGGTCGAGACGCAACCCGGCGAGATCGACCGCATTGTGCTGCTGGCGAGCTCCGCGATCGACGAGCCGGAGCGGATGCAGGGCCGGAAGCTGTTCATTACGAGCCGCGGCGATACCACCGGCAGCGGCACCCTGCGATTTCCGGAGATTCGCGACCAATACGAGCGAGCCCCGGGCCCGAAGGAGCTGGTGGTCCTCGACGGAGCCGCCCACGCGCAGTTCATTTTCGAGACGGACCAGGGAGAGCGCTTGATGCGCGAGATTCTGAAATTCCTTTCCGAACCTTGAGCCGCGCGAAAGGAAGGTCATTGAGTTGTGACGCTGGCAACATTGTTAACCGCGTTGACCGCCCCGAACCCGGAAGTGATCACGCCACAGTCGATGAGCCAATCCGTTGGGCAGATGCCCGCCACGCAGGAATGACCGGAGGGAGTCCATGATAACCGGCGTCCACGCAATCATCTATTCGCGCCAGGCCGACGATGTACGAGCCTTCTTCCGCAACGTGCTCGGGTGGCGGTCTGTCGACGCAGGCCAGGGCTGGTTGATCTTCGCGCTCCCGCCGGCGGAGCTAGCCGTTCACCCTGCCGAGGAGGGCTCGCACGAGCTATATCTGATGTGCGACGATCTGCAAAGCACCATCGCTGAGTTAGAAAGCAAGGGCGTGGCCCTCGCGCGCCCGATCCACGAGGAGACGTGGGGGCTTGTGACGGCGCTCGAGCTCCCGGG
>JBDHFY010000353.1:0-4624 GCA_039590195.1 Gemmatimonadota bacterium
CACAACGAGGCGATGCCCTCCTCGCCTCGCAAGCCCTCGATCACGATCCGTGATGTTCTCTTCCGCCGAGAACCGCCGTCGAGTCCTCCGTCGAATGTCTCGGACCGCTTTCTCTGCTGATTCTTTCTTCGCCATGGATTCCTTCTCCTCTCGGAGCCAGGAACCCTCTCTTAGATCATTGGCCCCTTTGGTCCAAACTCGGCTGACGGCACACAGTCGGGGGTTCGAATCCCTCCCGGCGCGCCAATGATTCCGAGCGGCTACTCGACCTCTCCGATGCCTCGCCTGTTGGCATGACCAAGAGCGCGTCCGGGCTGCGAAAGAACGGGAGGATGCCCGCGCGCACCTTGTCAGGTGCATCCGCTTGTTGGGAAGCCTCGTCTTGAAGCAAGGGGATCTTTGCACACTTCGCCTGGCCCGGAGTCCGCTATGCCGAACACTCCGCACCGGAGTCCCCCGTCATCGGACCACGCGCAACACGATTATCAAGAGAGCAATCCCGTAGAGCGTGCCGCAGATGGGGAAGATCCGATCCGCGAACCACCTCGGCAGGAAGATGTCAGTCACGGAGCCTCGCACCGCTCCCCTGCGCTCGGCAAGGATCAACGGCCACCCAAGTCCACATGGTGATGCGGTCCGCAACACCGCTGAACAGCGCGTAGGCAACGCACAGGCTCAGAACCCAGAAGATGAGGGTATGCACGAGCTTCATCTGGAAGATCGTTATTCTCACCAGCCGCGTCCCACCTCTGGGTCTGCCCAACGGACCGGGCGCTCAGCTGCCGGCCCGCTGACCGGCTGATTCGAAGCGACCGTAACCGACGCTGGAATCTGCCGTAGGTTCACTGGCCTGCGCTACGGACGGCGAGCGGCAGCGGCGTGGGCGCCGGACGCCGAGGACGACGCGGCGGAGCCGGCGGCGACTCCGACTTGACGGGCCCGGTTGCTTCTAGCTTCCAGACCGGTGAAGCAATGTGCCCCAAGGCGGCGGCACTGGTAGGACCAATCGCAGCCGTCACGTCCGAATGCGACGACCGCGCAATTCGTTCGACGGACAAATCTTTCCGCAATTGGGAACGCCCGTTCCGTCGGTGGGCAGACGCGGCGCTGTAACACGTTGATACTATTGCTTTTTCATGTAGGGCGCGAAAATTGCATCATTGTCCGAGTGGGAAAGACCACATCCCCAATGGAGCCTCCAGATGAGCGTTGCCCCCATGAATGTATCCATCAGACGAACGCTGTTGGTCTGTCTTGCAGTGTGCGCCACGTGCTTCGCCGCCCGGCCGGTTCAGGCGCAGGACACGGCGGTCACCGATGAGGAGTGCCACACCGCCTTCGACGAGCCGTCTACGAGGCCCTTGTGCCACCACTGTCTGCACATGGAGGGCCGTACATATTTCAGGGCTGACGGCCCGCCTGTCGTGCCAGACCAACTATTGGCAAATAGCATGGCCGGTAGCAATCACGTTTGCATTTACCTCGCAAGTTCCGCTGCCGGCGGCGCCGAGGTGGTACCCACCGATGTCATGCAGGCGTACAGCCTCGTCTGTGAAGCCCACGATGGCCTCCCCAGCCTTCTCTATCTTGCCGGCGGCCTATTCCTTGGGCAATGCAACGACATCCCGGGGCTCTGAACGTCCGCAGATGGTCGATTCAAGCGTGTTTTCAAGGGCCTGGGATGCCCGAGAACCTCTGATCATGACAAGTCCCCAGTGGATCTGGGGCTAGGGGGACCGCAGGCGCCTTCCACCGCATTCCCCCTGGGCGGCGGCCTCGTGGCGCTGGCAGCAGGAGCGCCGCCGCTGCGGCGAGAACAACGAACAGAGAGCGCATGTTCTTCTCCTTCTCATTCACCCCGATCGCCTACACATTCTTGATACTCGCGCCGTGCTGAGTCAATGTGACGAAATGAACAGCGCCCCGACGAGTTGAAGACCACTGACAAGCGTTGGCCAGCGTCACAAACTGCCGCCCGCCGCAGCCCCAAGCGCTCGACCTCCTGGGCCACGGCCACCTCGTCGGGACGAGAATCGTTGCTTCGGGAGCGTTCCCGATATGTCTTCTTACTCTTCGGAAGAAGATGAAAGGGACCCGACGTTTCGGGAAAGGTCCGGAGGCGGGGGGTTCCCCTCCGGGAGGCCCTGGGGGCCCTGGCAGGGATCGAGGCGCCTCTTGCGCCGGCTTCAGGGTCTATCTGTCGCCGTGGCCTTCGTGTCGGCCGGCGCCGTGCCGTTGGCCATGGCGCAGGGCGGAGGACCCGGAAAGGGGCAGGAGAAGATCGGCAAGGGTGTGCTCGAGGCGGCACGCACGCCCCAGGGAGCCAATGTCATCATCGCCCTCGTGCAGCCGTCTGAATCAAGAAGAGCGAAGCCCAGGCTGCCCGCGTTGCGTGCCGAGATCGCAGCCATCCAGCGCGACGTGCTGTCCCGGGTGAACGCCTCCGAGTACCGGGGGAGGCGCACGTACACGGCTGTGCCCGCGCTGGCCGGGAAGGTGTTGACGGAGAGCGGACTTGCGAAGCTAGCGGCCCATCCGCACGTGAAGAAGATCGATCTGGACGTCGGAGGCACTGGAAGTCTGGCCAACAGCGTGCCTGTCATCGGTGCGAATGGTCGGCATGCGCTGGGAAACACCGGCGCCGGAGTCGTGGTGGCGATCATTGACAGTGGATTGGATACCGATCACGACGACCTCTCCGATAACCTCCTCCACGAGGAGTGTTTTCTCGACAACGACGGATCCATAGACGGAGCCGGCCTCTGTCCCAACGGGAGTGACAGACAGTCGGGCGCCGGGGCCGCGGAAGACGACGCGGGGCACGGCTCGCACGTGACGGGCATCGTCACCTCGAATGGGACTCAAAGCTCCGTCGGCGCAGCGCCGGATGCGGGGATCGTGGCTCTCAAGGTGACGGCCGGTCCGACGTTCTCCGGCGCCTTCTTCTTCTTCTCCGAGGTCGTCGCCACCCTGGACTTCATCATCAGTAATCCGCAACACGGGGTCCAGGTCATCAACATGAGCATTGGAACGTTCGCCTTGTTCGCCGGGGATTGTGACAGCAGTACGGCCTTCAACATGGCCGGCGCCGCAGCCATCAATACCCTGCGCTCCAACGGAGTGATCGCCTTTGCTTCCGCCGGGAACGATGGATCGGGGACGCAGATGACGTCTCCGGCCTGCCTCAGCAACGTGGTGTCCGTAGGCGCTGCGGACAATGCCGATAACGTCGCTGCCTTCTCCAACAGCAATGCTTCCACGGATGTCTTCGCTCCCGGGGTCAGCGTCGTGTCGGCAACGCTGGCGAATTCAACGACCAGCGCCTCCGGGACGAGCATGGCTTCCCCGCATGTGGCTGGCTGCGCGGCCCTACTGATACAGTCAGGAAACGCGGTGACTCCGAACGAGATCGAGACACGCCTCGAAACCTCGGGAGTGTCGGTCACCGACCCGACAAATGGTCTCAGCTTCCCCAGAATAGACTGCGGTCCGGACGGTCCGGGTGCGACGATTCCGACGCTCAGTGAATGGGGAATGGCCCTGCTCGTTGCGGCTCTGTTCCTGATGGGCACGTGGATGCTGCCCCGGCAACGGGTCGGACAGGACGCATAGACTGAGAGCCAGAGCATCGGGAACAAGCATCATAGGGGGATTACGTCGCTGTCCGCAGACGCCATCCCCCCATGATGCTTGTTCCCCAGACTCCGGTTGAAATCAACGAGCTACTGGTATACGGACTGGCGGAGTGAAATGAGTAGTGCGAAGTCGGTATTCATCACCGGGGCCTCCAGCGGCATTGGGGAAGCTCTGGCCCGGGAACTCGCCAGGCGAGGTTATCGCCTTGCCCTGGTCGCGCGCAGTCACGAGCGGCTCGAAAAACTGCGCCAGGAACTGGGCGGGGACACCCACATCCAGACACTGGACATCACGGATACCGCCAGTATCGGCCCTGCCCTGGACGCTGCCAGAAGAGCCCTGCGGCACATCGACATCGTGGTGGCAAATGCGGGCATTGGCAGAATCAGAGCTGTCGGCACCGGCGACTTCCAGGACGACCTGGATACCTTTGCGACCAATATCTCCGGCGCCTGTGCCACCCTGGACGCCGGACTGCGGATGATGCGCGAACAGGGTCATGGCCATCTCGTTGCCATCAGCAGCGTATCGCGCTACCGGGGTCTGCCGGGATCTGCAGCCTACGGGGCAAGCAAGGCCGCCCTGCACCTCTACATGCAGTCCCTGCGGGCCGAAACCTGGAACGAAGGCATACACGTTACGGAGCTTGCCCCGGGATTCATCGACACGCCGATGAACCGCGGGGCAAAGAGCAGGCCATTCGTCATTCCGGTGGAAAAGGGCGCCCGTCTGATGGCCGACCTGATAGGACGTCGGCGGGCCTACAGTACCGTTCCGGCCTGGCCCTGGGCCCTGGTGGCCAATACGCTTCGCCTGCTGCCAACCGCGGTCATTGCACGTGGAACCCGCTGAAATGCCCGCCTGTTTCAACATACACGGCTCAGACGTCGCCATGAGCGACCGCGTGGAGATCGACCGCGATCTCCGCAAGGTGGATTTCGGCGCGGCCGGGTGCAGGCCCTCGCAAGGCAGGAGACGTAAGTAGGCG
>JBDHFY010000354.1:0-6714 GCA_039590195.1 Gemmatimonadota bacterium
CAGGTGCACTCAATCCTTGCGCGTGGAACGGCCGCCGGAGGCCACTTGCGGGCGAAGATAGGCGACTAAGGCAGTCGATACAGTTTCTGCGATCTTCGTCGCGCCTGCCTCCGTGGGGTGAACGTGGTCGTAAAAGTATTCGGGCCGACCCGAGATGGCCGTGACGTCGACGATGCGCTGGGCGGAGATCTCCTCATCGATCACACGGTAGATTTGCCGAAAGGCGTCAATGTGGGCGGCGTGGTCGAAGCCGTGGAACTCGTACCAGCAGCGACGGCGCTCCCTCTCGGAAAGGCGCGGACACTCGGTCGTACCTTCCACGATTAGCGTGGGCTGCTTCAGGACGAACAACTCCGCACCCATGATCCGTGTCGCTTCTCTGATGAGTCGCAGATTGGCTCTCCAGATGTCTAGCCCCCGTCGATCGTAGTCGGTCGCAAGAGTTTTGGTCGGTGTGTCGGAGGCCCCCCCGACCTCGCCCGGAGGCTTCCGTGACAACAGTAGCCGGAGCCGCACGAGTGCCTGGGACCAGCGAACGACGTGATCCACTGCTCTTGGCTTGTAGACGGCCAGCGGCTGGTCGGTGCGATCCAACGTCCACGATCCGTCCGACAGCGTTCGCCAGGCGGTGATGCTGTCGACCTTGCCGCTGGTGAAGTAATACATCTCGTTCCAGGCGTGATTGACGACGATGACGTCAGGCGAAAAGAAGCGGATGCGGCTCCACAGCCGGCCGTAGGACTCAAAGGACGTATAGCCCGCCAGAGCACCATTGATGAACTCGATCTTTGTGTCGGGCAGGTTCCGTCGAACCATCTCCGCAGTTTGCCACGGCCACGTATCCTCATCTGCGAGATCGCGCCCCATACCTGCTGTTGAGGACCCTCCCAGAAAAACGACCCTGATCGTGCCTTCCGGCTTCGAGACACCGAGCTCGGGGGTCGAGACAAATCCGTGTTGATTGAAGGTTTTCGCCTCATGATGCGCAGGTCGGCCTCGGAACGCCGAAAAGGCGTCGACTTGAGCCCACGCCGCCATGGGATGTTCCGCCACTTTCCGGCCCGTGAGGGCCCACAAATCGAGTCGCGTCCGCGTGCTGCGCACGTATGACTCCACAACGAGTAGTCCGATGAAGGCCGACACGATAACCGGGATCGCGAGGAAGAGTGCCCGCTTCCACCAGGGCAGCCGAGACGGAGATGACATGCTTGCCTGTTGGTCGGTCATTCGCTGTTTCTTTGGGCCGACATCACCTCTCGCCGGCCGGGTTCTTCAAAGCTGGATCACTCTTCAACGGCGTCGCGCTCCTCTGCCGTGTCCCGCGTCACCATGAACCGGGGTAAGGGAGCAGGGAACGGGAACTGCCGGGTGGCCCCGCGGTCGTGTCACTGACCCATTGGCCGAAACGTCCCGCTCCCTGCTCCCCGCTCTCCGCTCCCCGTTCTCAGACCCAGCCACCTCCTCACCGAGTCTTTATACTGCAAGTACGACTCCCCAAACCGCCGCTCGAGATATTCCTCCTCACGAATGACGACGCCGAACCGGATCAAGGCTACCGCAAAAGGCAGTGTGATGAGCAGCCACGCTTTCGTCGCCCACAGCGCGATCCCGAAATGCATCAAGGAATAGGCGAGGTAGATCGGGTTTCGCGAGTACCGATAGGGACCGGTCGTGATCAACGTCGTGCTCGGCTTTGAGGGGTCGGGGTGCGTGCCATGCCTGACAAACTGAAGAATACTCGCCAGACTTAGCCCGAACCCGACAACAACGATGACAATCCCTACTACACGCTGCAGCGGAAACAGATGTAATGGTAAGCGCCAGAGAGAATCGAACAAGAAGCCCCCGACGATGAGGCCAAAGTATATCAGCGGAGGGGGGGAGATGACGTCGGGTTTGTCCGGTGTGTTGGAATCCATGTCGCACCCCATCAGGTAATCCCCGCCAGCTTCGCGCTTACCTGCCACATCGCGAGATGCACAGAGGTTTGCGCACCCTGCACGGGACTGCGGAAGAAGAGAGTGAGCGCACCCTCGAGTGACCGTGGCAACCGCATGGCGCTAGCCAGCAGGTGAGTGGCAATGACGCCGGGGTGCAGGCAGTTGACTGTCACCCCCGTTCCAATCAGCCGCCGGGCTAGCTCTCTGGTGAAAAGAACGTTGGCGAGTTTGGATTGACAGTACGCCTTAAAATGGCCGTAGCGGCGCGCGCCCTGTAAATCGTCGAAGTCGATTCTGCCGCGGAAGTGGGAGTCGGAAGACACATTGACGATGCGCGACGGCCTGCTGCGCTTGAGGAGATCGAGGAGCAGGTGTGTGAGAAGAAAAGACGCCAGATGGTTGACGGCGAACTGGGTCTCGATGCCATCGGCGGAGAGGATGCGCCTGCGGGTGATGATGCCGGCGTTGTTTACGAGGACGTCGAGGCGATCGTGTTGGCTCGTGAATGCCACCGCTGCCCGCCGGATCGATTCCTTCGACGCCAGGTCAGCTACCAGAACGCCGGTGAGGTGTCTTCCGACCGTCTCGTCGATTTCAGTCGCCGCTATCGCTCCGCGCTCTTGGCTGCGGCATACCATGACCACGTGGGCTCCGGCCCGGGCCAATCCCAGAGCGGTTGCCTTGCCGATACCGCGGTTGGCGCCGGTGACGATGCATACCCTGCCGTTCATGTCGTTGGTGGATTGGGACAAAACCACTCCCCGGACTGTGTCTGGACAGGGGTTGACAGTACTACTAATGTGATCGACGGGCAATCGGACGTCGCGCCAACGGTGTATCAGCGGGCGGCCGGAATGGTGGCTCAAGGCCCGTCTCACTTCTCAGAGCTTGTGAAAGAATCGCTGTGTCTTCGCCTGCGAGCGGAAAACGGACCAACCGAGGTTGACCTGGCGCGCGTGGGGGAGGTCTCGCCTCAGGTCCTCGGTGGCGCCCGCGACCGGGGCGTCTCCACGGCGCGATCTCCCCCGGCGCGCGCCATGAAGCGACACCTCCCGAGGCGAACCACGGATTCGTTCACAAGCTTTCATCTCTCGCTTCTTACTGGAAAGATCATGAATCGCCCTTCCAAAATTGTCTGCGTGGGCCGCAACTACGCGGCGCACGCCGCGGAGCTGGGAAACGTGGTGCCGGACGAGCGCCCACTCTTATTCTTCAAGCCACCGTCCGCCCTCGTCGGCGATGGCGAGCCGATCGAGCTGCCCAAGGCGTCGAAGCAAGTGGAGCACGAGGGGGAGATTGGCATAGTGCTGCACACGGCGCTTCGTCGGGCCGACGAAAACAGCGCGCTGGCAGCTGTGGCTGGCCTGACATGTGTAAACGATGTCACGGCCCGGGACCTTCAGAAGACGGACGACCAGTGGGCGAGGGCTAAAGGCTTCGATACGTTTTGTCCGATGAGCTCCAACATCGTTCCGCTGTCGGAGTTGCCACCCCTCGATGAGGTGGAGGTCATGTGCCGAGTGAACGGCGAAACCCGGCAGCATGGCAGTGGCCGGGAGATGATATTCAAGATCCCCACCTTGCTGTCATACATCTCCCACATCATGACGCTCGAGGCGGGAGATCTGGTTGCCACCGGGACGCCTGCGGGCGTGGGGCCCCTTGCGCCCGGCGATCGTGTGGAGGTGGAGATCCCAGGTGTCGGCGTGCTGTCCAACCCCGTCGTCGCCGAGGTGAGCTGACGGCTGTGGCGGTGACGGATCCAGAGAACGACGAGGGATCACATGCTTCGCGGTGAGCGGGATCGGGCGGAGTGGGCAGCAGCGGTGCCTTCTCCGTGGCGCGACTCAAGCTTCGGCGGCGTCGACCCTGTGCGCGTCTTCTTCCGGCTGAAAGATGTCCTCGATCGACCTCTCGAACAGCTGTGCAATTCTGAACGCCAGCGGCAAGCTCGGATCGTAGCGACCGGTTTCGAGGGCATTGACGGTCTGCCGCGAAACTCGGAGGCGCCGTGCCAGCTCCGCTTGGGACCACTTATGCCCCGCCCGCAGCACTCTCAGGCTGTTCTTCATCATGCCTCGCGCCGTTGTGTCATGGGAGAGTGATTTCCGTGTTCACGGGCAGTGTTCCCTCCTTCAAGAAAGTCACGAGATCGGCGGCTGCGACGCGCTCAGCAGGCTTGCCCTTGGCCAGAAACCGTATGTGACGACCGGCGTCGACCACCGCTATGGCGGGGCGTGAAATCCCCCCTAACTCCCACCTGTTGAGGAGATCCCAAGTCGGCAGCATCTCCCTGTGTGAGTCGCAGAGGATAGGAAAGGACAGGCCAAGCTCCTGGCGCAGGTCCTCGATACGGACCGGCTCCTCCGCCACGACCGCCATCAGCGCCCCCCCCTGCGCCGTGATTCGGTCGTACTGACTCTCATAATCCGCCAACTGGCGGCGACAGAACGGTCACCATGGCCCACGAAAGAACAGAAGGACGACGGGACGCGCGGTCACCACGTCCGAAAGCCGATGGACTACTCCCAGCGAGTCTGGCAGCTCGAAATCCGGTGCGGTTTCACCGATATCTGGGGTCTTGAACTCCGTCATGCCGTCAGTCTCGCCTGTCAAGTCATCCTCCGGCCGCGAAAAACTTCCGCAAGGGTAACGATTTCGGCCTGCCAAAGGTTTCTCGGTCCTATAGTAAAGCGTACTTGTCGTAATGGATGCCAGATGGAGGGGTCTGTCCAGGCCCATCCTGACTCAGGTCAGAAGAAGAGCGGGAAACCCATCGTCGGCTTCCGCTTCTTTGCCGCGCAGGACCACCGTGCTAATATCAAGGTGCGTTTACGCCCTATTTTGTTTACGCCCTATTTCATTTAATGAATACCTCGTACTGACGGGGAGAGGTTTGCGACAGATGAACGTAGCCGACCTTGCATCAACTGCCCAAGCACTCGTGGCCAAGGGCAAAGGCATCCTCGCGGCCGACGAGAGCTTTCCCACGATCGAGAAGCGCTTCAAGAAGATCGGCATTCCCTCTACCGAGGATAATCGCCGCGCGTATCGTGAGACGCTGTTCACGACAAAAGGCGCCGGTGAGTTCGTCAGCGGAGTGATCCTGTTTGACGAAACGCTCCGGCAATCGGCCGCCAAAGGGACACCCTTCACACAGGTGCTCAAGGACCAAGGGATCATTCCGGGGATCAAGGTGGACAAGGGGGCCAAGGCTCTAGCGGGGTTTCCGGAAGAAAAGATCACCGAAGGCCTGGACGGTCTGCGGGACCGATTGGTCGAATATTTCGAGTTGGGCGCCCGTTTTGCGAAGTGGCGGGCGGTGATCACCATTGGGGATCACACGCCCACCGGGTACTGTATCGAGGCCAACGCACACGCCCTGGCCCGCTACGCCGCGCTGTCCCAAGAGGTTGGTCTCGTCCCGATCGTCGAGCCCGAAGTGCTCATGGATGGAGACCACACGATCGAGCGTTGCGAGGCGGTGACGGCCACGACGCTCAGCCGTGTCTACACTCACCTGTTTGAGCATCGCGTGGTACTCGAAGGCACGCTCCTCAAGCCGAACATGGTGCTCTCGGGGAAGGAGTGCCCCAGGCAGGCTGGGGTCGAGGAAGTGGCCGAAGCGACGCTGCGGTGTCTGTTGCGCACCGTGCCGTCCGCCGTGCCTGGAATCGTGTTCCTGTCGGGGGGGCAGAGCTCCGAAGTCGCGACCGCCCACCTGAATGCCATGAACGCCATGGGCGACTATCCGTGGGAGCTGAGCTTCTCGTACGGGCGCGCCCTGCAGGATGCCGCTTTGAAGACCTGGAAGGGTGATGTGGCCAACGTCGCGGCGGCCCAGAGCGCGTTCTACCATCGCGCGAAGTGCAACGGCGCCGCACGGTCCGGCTCGTACTCGAAGGAAATGGAGGTGGCGGTGGCGGCCTAGCCCCGCCGCCCCCCTCCCCGGCTGACCGGCGGACCCGCACCACACAACCCCACCTCCCGGCGGACCCCTTCCCAGGGGCGGGCAGGCGGACTGTCCTCCCCGCCTCCCCCCGGGGAGGGGCGGGGCCACTGCCCGCCGGTCCGCCGGCCCGCCAGTCCGCCCGGCGGGGAGGGGAGAGGGGAAACTACCCGCCTACCCGCTCATTCCGTGACGCACCCCACGGACTACTGGACCAGTGGCCCTAGTTTTGTTCCTGCACCCGCCTGACCTGGACGGTCGGCGGCTTTGTTGTCTCGTCCAAGGGTCCAGACCCGTTTCCCGTGCGCGAAGGGACCTCCATGCTGCAAGAATTGGTGCTGTTCCTTGCCGGATTGAGTGTCGGCGCCGTAGTGGCGCACTCCATCACCCGCCACGGCAGGAAGGAAGACGGCGTGCGCCCGGGGCGTCGGCGGAGTGCGGCCATGGTCCTGTTAGTGGCGGTCGTTCCCCTGACGATGGCGGTAGATCCAGGAGTGTTGCGAGGCGCCGGACTGTGGTTGGTGCTCGGCTTGGTGCTCGTCGGCGTCACGGTGCTCCACCTGGGCGATCCGGCGAGACGGCCCGGAATCGGGGCTGACGGGCTTCGTAGTGATGACGAGGTTTCGGGGTCTGGTTTGACCTAGGTGGATGCCGCGAGCTGACCTGTGATCCAACGGGTTGGAGGTGGCTGAGTGGCCGGCGGCGCCTCTTGCAGCCGGCGGCGCTCTTCGGTAGGTTCCCGGCTCAATAGAACTTCCGCTGCTCAGAGCAAATCCGCCGAAAGGCGGGGACGCAGAGCTACGGGACTAAAGCGAACTAGTTCGT
>JBDHFY010000355.1:0-4181 GCA_039590195.1 Gemmatimonadota bacterium
GCAGCTTCGCCGTCGTGGCCCACAAGAACAAGCTCGCGGCCTCCGTAGACGGGACGATTCTGCCCGGCCTGCAGGAGCGTATGAAGCTGCTCAAAGCCCAGGTGCCCGGGTCGGTCGACATCTTGCTAGGCAAACTCCTGGCGACCCCGCGCTCCCGGCTCACCAAGATGATCAGTGACGCCCGGCTCGTTGTAGTACGGTCGCAGGAGATCGATTTTGTGGGCGAGATGGACGGGGATCTGCTCGCCCGCCAGGTGATGGACACCATCATCGGCAACCTGGCGCGGGCAGTGAAGAAACTCGGCAGCGTTGGCATCGAGAGTTTCGTCATCACCGCCGACCACGGCCATCAGTTCTCCGTGCGCAAGGATGAAGACATGCGCACCGATAATCCCGGTGGCGACACCGTCGACATCCACCGGCGCTGCTGGATCGGTCGTGGGGGTACCACCCCTCCCGGCACCGTGCGGGCCACCGGCGCCGAGTTCGGCTATGACACCGATCTCGACTTCGTGTTCCCCACCGGCCTGGTGTTGCCGCTCCGGCTGGTTGATGGGGTTGCGGACCGTGTGTCTGATGGAGTTGGCAGGACGGGCAGCTGCGCTGTGCCGCCCGCCCCGAGACGGGAGGTCTCCGCTTCAGGTGTCGTCTTCACCTGAGTGGCCGCGTGGTGCCTCCGGCTCATAGAGGGTGAGCTGGCCCAAGTTGCAGCGGTCGTAGTGAAGAGCCTGCACTTCGTCATCGAGGTCCCACCATTCGTCTGCAATGCGTTGAACGTGCTCGGCGAGAAGGCAGAGCTCGCTCCATAGCTTGTAGCGCTTCATGCTCATTTGTTCACGGTTCATCACAGGATTTCCCCGTGGGTGTCGACGTTGATGGCGTCGAGTAGGATGTCCTTGTGGACCACCTTGGTCCTCTGGCGGTGGGCGATATTCAGAGACAAGGCGGCAATGCGGTCGATGTCGCGCATCAAGCCGCTCGTCTTCTCGTGGAGTAGCGCCACCGCGTCTGGCGGAAAGAGCTCCTGCGTGCAGCCTGCCTGCCCGAGCCGGTACATCAGGTATTCGCCGGTGTCTGGCGGCCCCAACGGCTCGATGCGCAGACGGCATTGGATACGACTCATGAGAGAACGGTGCCGCCGACGGTGTAGCCGCTCGCCTAGCTCAGGTAGGCCGATCAAGACGAGAGACAGCAGAGACTTGGAGTCCCAGGCATAGTTCTGGAGAATGTGAAGATGGTCGAGCATGTCGTCCTTCATCAGGTGGCATTCGTCGAGCAGGAAGACGGGATGAGGCCCCCGTTCGGTGGCCAGTGCCCCAACGTAGTCGTTGAGGGCATCAAAGATGGCAGCTGCGCTCGCCTTGCATGACAGCCCAATGGCGCCACAGAGCTGGCGATAGAAATCTCGACGACCCAATGTGGCGTTGTGACAGTAGGTCAGTCGGAATCGTGTCTCTGGCAGCGCATGACGCACGGCCCGCAGAACCACAGTCTTGCCGGCCCCCGGTTCGCCGATCAGCGCCACATGCTCACGCGCAGTGAGGGCGTCGACGATGGCAGAAACCGCCTTCTTCTTGGAGTCAGGCAGCCATGCATCCTGGTCATTGAACTCCTTAGTAAAGGGATCTGTGGCGAGTCCAAAGGCTTTCAGTGTTGCTTTTCTCATCAGGTGTTCTCCTCGTTGTCGCGACCAAGCATGACGTCGAGGGCGACATCGGCTGGTCGGAAGTCGGTTCTTGGGATCTCAAGGGTTCGCTCCTTGGGTGGTTTGCGGTGCCGGCGTGCATTCTTCTCTGGGTCGCAAGCCATTAGAGAAAACCGATGACCCTCAAACTCCACATGGGGCTCGTCCGAGGCGAGCAAGGAGCGCACCAGCATCACCTTCTTGCCGGCGAGCCATGAAGCGTCCGCCTCGTAGAGCCGGCCATCAAAGGAAACAGTCGAATCCTTGCGGACACGACGCTCACTGCGCATGACGTATGCCTCGCGAAGCTCGTCCTCGGTGATGGGCCGGCGCTGTTGGTGCCGGATGCTTTGAACACCCTCGCGCCAGACCTGCTCGGGTGTGCAGCCCATCAGGCTGCTGTGGGGGGTCCGGTGGTATTGCTCGCGCCAAGCCAGCAGCCGCACGTACACGTCGTGGAGCGTCTCGGCTCCATGGATGTGGTCGATGCACTGCTCGCGCATGGTGCGAAACAGTCGTT
The DNA here is from genome assembly GCA_039590195.1 of Gemmatimonadota bacterium. Lineage (GTDB taxonomy): Bacteria > Gemmatimonadota > Gemmatimonadetes > Gemmatimonadales > GWC2-71-9 > JBDHDY01. The sequence continues at coordinate 2,205 of JBDHFY010000355.1, forward strand.
CCATTTTGCCACGCGCCGGTGCGTCACCGGGGCGCGCGTGGAGCAGGTGCATGCCAAGCCGCTCACACACCAGAGACAACACGTTCCCGGAGTATGTAGCGCCGTTGTCCAGATAGAGCCGGTCGGCACCGCCGTGCTCGCGCACGGCATTGGCCAAGATCTCGAGCATGTCCTGCTCGCGCTCGGTCTCTCGCACCTCGATGCGGATGATGTAACGACTGTGGTCGTCGAGCATGGCGTGGACGAGAACCGGGGTGCTCTTGGTGCTCGAGAGGTCGAGCAGCTTGAGAGCGTGGCAGACGTCGCCATGCCAGAGCGAACACACGTAGGGAGCCTGCCAACGCAAGCGCTGGCGGACCTCATCGAGCTCGGGGTTGACCGATGCACGAGGCTGCCTAGGCATTGCCGCCTCTCGATAGAGGCGACGGACCGTCTGAGGGCCAACCAAGCCCTTGGGAAACACGCGGGCAAGCTCGAGGGTGCGCAGGATGAGCGGCACTGAGGCTTGAGGATGCTCAGCCCGAATGTCGAGCAATAGCTGACGTTGCTCGGCGGTGAGACCCTGGCCACGTCCAGCGTCACAGCGACGTCGGGGTTTGAGAGCATCGACTCCTCCAGCGCGGTAGCGGTAATACCAACGCTGAAGAGTCGGGACCGAGTACGTGCGCGTTCGCTTGGAACCAGGTGGCCGAAAACGCTTTCTGCTGAGGTTGCGCAGGTCGGCAATGAGCTGACCGTGGTCGAGCTCGCACCGGGCCACAGAGCCGACGATGTCGGCCCGAAAATGGGCGACCGCATCACGCCGAGAGAGCCGGATAGTTGGTTGAGACATGAATCACCTCCAGATTTGAGTGGATGATTCATGTCTGCCGGACTCCGACACGCCCCATCAGGAACCGGATGTGGTGGGGCGGGTTTCACCAGCCGTTCAGCTCGCAATGACCCTCACGTAAGCAGAGCGGCCCCCCACGCATCCGACACCTGGGGCAAAGGTGGCGCCCGAGCCAAACGGCTGACCAGAGCCGCCACCAGTGCGGCGCCGGTCTCCCGCAAGGTTGCTCGGTCTTGGACTTCGACCATCGGAAACAGGAGCCGTCGCCGTCGGACCCAGCGTCGTAGACTCGACCAGAGCCACGGATCGCCAAATCCTCGAGGCTTGGTGACGGGCGACAGCTTGGCGAGGATTTCGCCCGGTGGGAGCATCTCCAAGGCCCAGTGCGCGAGCGCTGCAAGGATGGCCGGCAGCGTGAAGCTCACGTAGGGACCGATCTCGGAGGGAACGACCAGCATGAGGCATCGGCAAAGGACACATCGATAGCGTCTGGCAGAGACAGCCTGCCGGATTGGCTCCTGCCCAAATGCAGGGGGACCCCAGACAGTGCGGTTGCGCAGACCGTGCCCCTGCATGGAACAGCCTTCCTCATGATGCCGCCTGTCACAGCCGAGGCATTTCTGTGGCCGCACCTCATCGACGTCGGGCAATCTCTCGAGCCACGTCTGGACAAGGATGTGAGTCCGGATTATCCGACACGAAGCCATCTGGATGAGGTCCTGAGTATGGGGAACAAAATCGGCCGCAATCAGCCATGTCCGTGCGGCAGTGGCAAGAAGTACAAACGGTGCTGTTTGGGCAAGACGGAGTCTTCGGGCCCGACCCCGACCTCCGAGTTCACACCCGCCCCAGGGGCAAAGCCGTTCCATGACCCCGGCACAGGAATGAACTGGGTGACGGCGGAAGGACCGCTTGACCGTCTATCCAATCGTGTTGTGCACCTTGTCGACCAGGGCCGGCTCGACGAAGCGGAGGAGGTCTGGGAGGAGCTCAGCAGAGAATACCCTGACGAAATTGATCCCATTGAACGCAAAGCAATAATCCTCGAGGCGCGGGGCAAGAGAAGGGAAGCCGCCGCCTTCTATCGGCGTGCTGCCGAATACGCAAAAGCGCACCCGGGGTTCGAGACTGCCGACCACTACCTG
>JBDHFY010000356.1:0-5766 GCA_039590195.1 Gemmatimonadota bacterium
GCCGCCCGGGTGGTGATGGGATGGGAAGGGGGCCGCACGGTGGCAGGGGGAGGTGCGGTGGGTCCGCCCGGTGCGGGGGGGGGGCCCGCCGGACCGCCTGGGTTGTGATGGGCTGGGAAGGGGGCCGCCGGGTGGCGGGGAGAGGTGCGGTGGGTCCGCCGGTGGCGGTGAGATGCGGGGCGGGACTACTCCCCGCGCAGCACCTCCATCGGCTCGAGTCCTGCCGCGCGCCGCGCCGGGATGAGGTTGGCGAGCGCCGCTATTCCGACCAGAAGAAGGGTGACAGCAGCGTAGACGACCGGGTCCGTTGCGCTCACCCCCACCCAGAGGTTCGCAAGCACCCGCGACGCCGCGTACGTCGCCCCGAGGCCGAGCACGGTTCCGACACCTACCAGCAGCATCCCTTGCCTCATAACATGGCGGAGGACCTGAGCGTTCGCCGCACCCAATGCAATGCGGATGCTGATCTCGTGTGCGCGCTGTCCCACGCTGTAGGAGATCACGCCGTAGAGTCCCGCCACCGCAAGCACGAGCGCCACGGTCGAGAATGCCGCGATGAGCCAGGACGACGCACGGCGCGTCCACAACGATTCGTCCAGGATGTCCTGCACGGTCTCCAGTTCGTAGATCGGAAGCTCCGAATCCGCGTCGCGAACCACCGCGCGAAGAGCGTTCACCATGCTCACTGGATTGCCCTCAGTGCGAACCGCCATCTGCAGGCGGGAGTCGGGCATTTGACGGAGTGGCAGATAGACGCCCGGCCGCATCTCTTCGTCTACCCCGTAGTGCTTCACGTCGCGTGACACGCCAACCACCGCAATCCACGGGGCCTCACCACCGGTACCAGGGCGAATCCTCTTCCCGACGGGATCAGCATCGCTGGGGAAGAAGTGATTCGCAAACGTCTCGTTCACGATGACGGCCCGGGATCCCTCATCGCGACCATCGAACTCGTTGAATGCGCGGCCCATCTTGATGGTAACGCCCATCGTGGCGAAGTACCCAGGTGTCACGACGCGGAAGAGTACCACCGGATTCGGATCGTCGGGGCCGCGCGGAGGCGCCCCCTCGGCTCGGAAAAACCAACCCCAATGTCCAGAGAGCGGCAAAGCGCTTGCGCCCGCAGCCGACGTGACACCGGGAAGTGACCGGACACGCTTTAAGTGCTGGTCGAAGAACGCGAGCTGCTGCTCCTCGTTTTCGTATTTGGCCGCCGGCAGGGCGAGCCGATACGAGAGCACATTCTCGGTGCGGAACCCCGGGTCGATCTGCCGAAGCTTTTGCAGGTCACGCACGCTCAAGCCACCTACGATGAGCAATGCGAGTGCCAGTGCCACCTCACCGGCCACCAGCACGCTCATGCTACGGCGCTTGCCGAGCGACCCCGAAGTCCGCGTGGACGACGACTCTAACACGCCCCGCGTGTCAACGCCGGCAGCCTGGAGCGCGGGCATCAGACCGAACACGACGGCCGCCCCAACCGTGACGAGCAACGTGAAGACGACAAAACGCCAGTCCAAATCGAAAGCCACCCAGCGGGGAAACTGCTCGGTCATCTTGGTCACAAGGGCTGCAGAGCCCCACACACCCAAGCCCGTGCCCACCGCGGCACCCACGGAGGCAAGCAGAAGACTCTCCGTCAACAGCTGGCGCACGATACGACCACGCCCGGCACCCATCGCGATCCGGATGCCGATCTCTCGGCTCCGCGCCAGGGATCGGGCGAGCATGAGACCGGCGATGTTGGCACACGCAATGAGCAACACAATGCCAACCGCACCAAGCAACACGGACGAGCCCAAGCGAAACTCGCCCAGGTAGCGGTCGCGCACCGAGTTCACGACCGGCGAGGTGATCTCGTTCACCGACCGCTCCTCGACCATTCCGCGGTGCACGTTCAACAAATCGGCCCGGGCCTGCTCCAGCGACACGCCCGGCTTGAGGCGCCCCACGCCGTTCAAGTACCACGAACCGCCGTGGTCTTCGTCTTCCTGTAACGGGACCCACAATACCGCCTCGTCCACAAACTCGGCGCGCCGGGGCAACACCCCGATCACCTCGTACGAGCGGCTGTCGAGCTTCATCGTGCGGCCGATGACTCCGGGATCTCCACCGAACCGTTGTTGCCAGAAGCTGCGCGACAGGAGCGCCACACGAGGTCCGTCCGGTACGTCCTCTTCCTCATTGAAGAAGCGTCCCAGCATTGCATCGAAGCCCAACACCGACGCGAGATCATATGTCGCGTGCAATACCACTACTCGCTCGGCATCGGCGTCCCCTGCGAAATTCGCTCCTCGCGTCGTGTGGACAGCCATGCCTGCGAAGGCGCCGTTCTCCCGGCGCCAGGCGACGAAGTCAGGGTAGGAGATCCCCACGAACTCGAGGTCCCACCGGGGGGCCGTTTCGTCCAGATCGACCAGCTGTTCAGCGTCCTCAAAGGGTAGCGGCCGCAGAAACAAGCCATTGAAGATGCGGAACACGGCGGCATTCCCGGCGATGCCGAGGGCCATCATCACCACGATCATCAAGCCGTAGCTCGGTTGCCGCACCAGCGTGCGAATGGCGTACCGGATGTCGCCGATCAATGTGGACATGCGATCTCCCAAACTTGGCATCGGTGTTCGTGGTGGTGGCGGCAGCGACGGTACGAGACGCTCGCTGACAGCCTGTGATCCCGTGTCCCAGCCCAGACGCAACCAGAACCCGGGCCCCAGGCTCTCCCGCCGCCCTACCCGCTCGGCGGACATGTCTAGGAAGAGGCGCTCCATCTCTTGGCCTCGTTCCCGCCGGTAGCGCTTGGGGAAGAGCCGAAGCAAGAGGCGGTAGAGAGCCAGTGGCTTCGCCATGGTCAGCTCGGTCGCTCCGAGCGGGCGGCGTCGGCCCACTGTGCCAGCATCTCCGCCTCCTCCGCCAGGCGCGTCCGCCCATCCCGGGTCAGGGAGTAGTACTGCCGGCGTTCGTCCTCGGGCTCGCTCTCGGGAGCCGGGATCTGCCTGATCAGCCCCTCGGCCTCGAGCCGGTTGAGCGACCGGTACAGCATGGCAGGCCAGAGGTGCATGTGGCCGTCGGTGCGCTCCCGCACCGCTCGCTGAACGCCGAAGCCATGCAGGTCCTCATCGGACAGAGCGAGCAAGATGTGGAACCACTGGGGCTTCATCGGGCGAGGGATCATGGTCATTCCTCAAAGTTTTGTATCAAGTGATACTTATCTCGTTTGATACTAATCTCGTGTGAAAGGTTGGACAACGTCTGCGTTTCAATGTGAAATGCTGCAGCGGTCCCCTGTACTAAAGTGCGGGCTCGGCACTCCGTACTCGTCTTGAAGGACGATCCACCGCCTTTTGAAGGCGCGCCGCGCCAGCGCGCCGAGCCCGGCCTTCAGGCCAGGGGAATGCGCGCCGTGCTGCACTGAAATGCCCTTCGAGACGCCGTGCCTCGCACGGCTCCTCAGGGGCAAGCAGGCTCGGCACTCCGTACTCAATCTTGAAAGACGAGAGCTGGCTGAAACTTTGTATCTCGCCGGACGTATATATCACAGCGTGACATGTGTACATGTGACATAAAGGGAGTGCTTTCATGGCAAAGCCGCGGCCATCTGACGACCAGCCTCTCTCCAACGTGGCGGTCGAGATCCTTCTGACGCTCACGAAAGGCCAAAGCCACGGGTACGCCATCAAGCTCGATGTCGAAGAGCGGGTGGGTGGGAGTTTTCTCCTGGGGTCGGGGAGCCTGTACCAGGCCATCCACCGCCTCGAGCGCCGAGGGTATATCGCTGAAGCAGAGGAGGCCGGGACGGTCGACGCGCGGCGGGGGCGGGTATATCGGATCGAGCCGGCGGGGCGCCGGGCTTTGCGGTCGGAACTCGCCCGAATGGATCGCATCCTGAAATACGCCCGCGACAAAACCGTCGCGGCCGGGGCCGAGTAGCACGGTGCCCGGCCAGAAAGAACATCCGCAGGCCGAAACCGGCGCCCGGACACTCGCCGAGCGTGTGTGTCTGTTCCTTTTGATGCTGTATCCGCGGTCGTTCCGTGAGGGATTCTCTCACGATCTGTTGGTTTTCTTTCGCGCCCACCGAAGCCATTCCCGATTCTCCGGGCCGCTCGGCACCATCCGGTTTTGGATGCACACACTCGGAGACGTGTTTCGCACTGCACTCAGCGAACGCCGGGTGGTGTTTCGCACTGCACTCAGCGAACGCCGGGTGAAGCGGTTCGAGCCAAGTCGGGGGCACGAGATGACTGACAGCGTGCCGCCCACGGGCGCCGGGCCGTCGTTTTGGAAGAGGGGAGACGCTTTCGTGTCACAGCTGCTTCAGGATCTTCGCTTCGCGATCCGCTCGCTTCTCCGAAGACCCGGCTTCTCGTTCGTCGCCGCACTCACGGTCGCGCTCGGCGTCGGCGCCACCGCCGCAATCTTCACCGTCGTGAACAGCGTGCTCCTGCGGCCCCTTCCCTACCATGACTCGGGCGGGCTGGTCACCGTCGGCGTGGACCGCAAGGGCCGCCCTATGGACGACATGTCTCCACCCGACGTTGCCGATCTCGCGGCCCTGTCGCCGGCCCTGGCGACCCTGGTCGGCTACCAAGGTTACACCGCCACACTCACCGGGTTTGGTGAGCCGGCGCTTGTCGAGGTCGCACGGTTGTCCGACGGTCTCCTGGAAACCTTCCACCTCTCCCCCGCGCTCGGTCGGGACGTACGCGCCGAAGAAGCCGTACCGAATGCGGCGCGAGTAGCGGTGATCAGCTACGGGTTTTGGCAGGACCGCTTCGGGATGTCCCCCGACGCGCTGGGTGAGACCATCCAGCTCAACGGGAGACGTTTCGAGGTCGTCGGGGTGGCGCCTGAAGGATTCGACTTCCCCACGCGGACCCAGGTGTGGTTTCCTCACCGCATCAGCCCGGAAAGCTGCGGACGCGGTTGCCACACCTGGCGGACCATCGGTCGTCTTGCCCCTGGAGCGACGGTGGCGTCGGCGCAGGCTGAGGCCCGCGCGATCGCTGCGAGACTGTCGGACGCGTACCCGGAGTCGAACTTTGAAAAGGATTTCCACCTGATGTCACTTCAGGATCGCGTCGTCGGCGACGTAAGGGTGGCATTGTGGATCCTCCTCGGGGCCGTCACGGCGGTCCTTCTCATCGCATGTGCCAACGTGGCGAACCTGCTGTTGATCCGAGCATCGACGCGCACCGGGGAGATCGCCGTGCGAGCGGCTCTAGGAGCAAGTCGCGGGCGACTCGCGATACAGATCATGGTAGAGAGTGGGGTTCTCGCCGCAGTCGGTGGTGCGGGAGGATTCCTGCTGGCCGCGCTTGGGGTGGAGGTGCTCCGCCTGACATCGGCCGGGACGATCCCCCGCGTCAGCGAGATCGCCATCGACGGAACGGTGCTCTTCTTTGCGCTGGGCCTTATCCTCGCCGTCACCCTATTGTTCGGGCTCAGCCCAGCTGCGTACCTCGCGCGTGTTCCCCTGTCGACGAACCTGGTGCACGCCAGCCGCGGGTCCGAGGCGGCGCCCATGCGACGACGATCGCGCAGCTTGCTGCTCGGGTTGGAGATCGCCCTTTCCGTGATTCTGTTGACCGGTGCCGGGCTGCTTCTGCGGAGCTTCGGGAAGCTCTATGCCGTGGACCTCGGCTTCGAGACGCATGAGATCGTGCGCTTCACGCTCTCGCGGGGCGGGGAGCTCGACGAGGTACGGACATTTTATCGGACGTTGGAGGAGCGCATAGCGGCCGTGCCTGGAGTGGAATCGGTCGGCTC
>JBDHFY010000357.1:0-4174 GCA_039590195.1 Gemmatimonadota bacterium
GGGGCGCGCGATCATCCATGACGACGACGAGACGAAGCGGTGGTTCTACCCGCTGTGCGCCGCCGCCAACGTCCCGACGCCCGGCAAGCTGCAGGACGCGTTCGTGCAGATGCTCGACAGCGAACGTCGGCTGGTGATCGAGGTGGTGCCCGAGAAGTGGATCACCTTCGATGCGGCGAAGATGATGGTCGATTCGATCGCGGCCTGGAAGGAGATGGGGATCCTCGACTGACACCGCAGTAGTGGAGCCGACGAGCGGACTCGAACCGCTGACCTGCTCATTACGAGCCGGTTGCGGCTCTTTTCCACAGGCGTCCAAGGGCGTCCAGAAACGTATGCCGGGCAAGTGCTTGCGGGATGGGCGGATTCCGCTGACGTCTGCCCGCGTGCGCCAATGTCCGCCCCCGTTGCGACAGCGTTGCGGTCAGAGTGCGGTCGACCGGGGCTGTGCCCTCCGAGAACTTGGCCCCGTCGGTTGAGGTTCCCGGAAGGGACAGGCGACCGCAGGCCCGCGCATCGGCCGCCGCGGCGAAGCTCCACCGAAAGACCGGTTCTGCCTTCGATCATGGCGGTCGACCCCTCGACGTGGGTTCGGGGCGTACGTCTCCCGTTGCCGGCCCTGCCGGCGGTGAGTTTCTCAGCGGTCAGGTTGACTGCCATCATGGAAGGCAGAGTTCGACTTTCCATAGGGGAGGATCGCAAGACGCACTTCCCCGTGCGCCTTCCATAGGGGAGGATCGCAAGACGCACTTCTCACACATCCGCGTCTGTGTAACCACTTCGCCAACGAGAGCTGGCGGACCCCTGCGACCGGGAGGCGGCACAGGACGGAAGATGAGTGAAGACAGCACCGTGGAATGGCAACGATTGGGGTCTTCGCCACAGACGCGTTCTTCCAATTCGGCATCGACTCCGGCGCAGTACCCAGCCGCGCACTCTGAAATCGTCCCGCCGCGGGTCCCCGTAGGGGTTTGACATAAGACCCCCCGCTCCACCTGCTGCTCGGCCACGACGTCTACAAGGCCTATCGCGAGAAGTTTTGCGGCTTGATGGAATCCATCGCGGAATGGAAGTCCGTCACGCTGGACGTGAACTTCCCGTCCGAGTAGACGCGTCCCAAGGCCCCGCCAGGCCGGGATGCATCTGCGCCCGATCTATCTCGCGACGGGCGTGGTCCGCGACCTGCGGGCGTTGCTCTCGCAGCGGCGGATGGATAGAGCGCCGATCACCGCCAGGCACGAACCCAGGAGCAGCACTGCAACCGGGCCCAGCGTCGGGACCAGCTTCGGGCTGCCCTCGGACGTGATACCGAACGCGGGCAGGAAGGTGTCGCTGAACGAGCCATTCGCGCCGCCGTCGAGCACGACGAACTGGCCGTCCATAGTGGTGAACGGTAGCCCCTGGTCGCCTTCCTTTTCGAGCTGGATCCGGTTCTTGTTGGCGCCCGTCTGGATCGATTCCAGCGAGAGGATGTAGTAGTCACCCTTGTTGACGTTCAAGCTCATCGCCCTCGGGTAGGTCGCCTCTCCCAGGTCTCCGTAGGCTGCGGTGGTGTCGAAGATCAGGGATCCGAAGCTTCCCGAGGCATTCGACTCGTAGATCCGCCAGCGGAACTGATCGGTGACGGCTCCCGGGTCGAGAAGGGCGCTCAGAGCGACCAGCCTGGCATTCACCAACGACTGGAAAAGGGTCTCGCGCTTCTCGCCATCGACCATCTCCGAGGTCGGCGTGGCAAGGTCGACGAAGAGCGGCACCCCGGTGGGACCCGGCACACCGACGGTCCAAGGGCTCAAGACCGTCGTGTAGACGAAGACCCGGAGGTTGTCAAAAAAGTCGTCTATTTGAAATACACACGGATTGGGTTCGGGGACAAGGGGACCGATGTCGACGCAGTCCTCCACCAGGCTTCCATCGTGAAAGACCTGGACGCTCTCGAAGCTGCTCGGGTCACTCAGGTCCACGTCCTCGGGGAGGCGCGATTCATGGATCAAGAACGTCAATGCGATGCGCGCGTTTTCATCCTCTTGGGCATCGGGGGAGAAGAGCACGTCGACCTGCTGGCCGAGTATCTCGAAGCCGCCCTCCCTCGCCTCGATGGCGCTCTCGTGGATCTCGACGCCGCCCGCTCCGTAGACGCACACCCGCGTCTCGACCGGATCGGACGACGTGGCAAGAATAGCGTCTATGGTGGTGGTCGAATCGCAGGACGTCGGAGTTCCGGAGACGCCTGCCACTATGTCATCGGGCGCTGCCTGCTCCTGGCAGGTGGCCGAGCACCCGTCACCGTCCGTCGTGTTCCCGTCGTCGCACTGCTCGGTGGGAAAGTTGCGCAGGCCGTCGCCACAGAAGGGAAAGTCCGTTCCGTCCGGCCTGCGCTTGACCACCGTCATGTCCCGATTGGTGATGTCGTTGATGGCAAAGCCCGCGGCGATCACGCTGTCATCGGGGCCCACGGCCACCGCGTAAGCGACGTCATCGTCGAGGCTGGCATGGCTTCCGTTGAGGGTGAAGGGCCACCCGCTGCTCATCGCTCCGCTCCCACCCCTCAGCTTCACCACGGCGAAGTCGTTGAGGCTCGAGGCGTCCCGGATGACGCCCGCGGCCACCACGTCTCTGTCCGCATCCACCGCAACCGACCAGGCGATATCCCCCTCGGCCCCCTCGTCCGTGGCGGTGCCGTCGATCTTCTTCGGCCAGACCGTCGCCCCATTGCTGCCACTCAGTCTGTAGACCGTGAAATCTGCGTCGGTCCCGCTGTTCTCCGTGTAGCCTGCGGCGATCACGTCGTCCGGCTCGCCGGCGACGGGAAGCAGCGCAATCGCCCGAGCCGCATCCCACGAGCCCGTCGCGGTGCCGTTGATCTTCTTCGGCGCCGGCCACATTTCGTCCCCGGTCGCGCCGCTCAGCTTGACCACCGTGAAGTCGAAGGCGGTGCCGGTGTTCTGCGTCGTACCGGCGGCGATCACATTCTCGTTCCCGTCGACGGCCACCGCGAAGGCCTCCTCCGGGCCATTGGCGCTGCCGTCGATCTGTGTGCGCCAGATCTGCCCCCCCGTGCTGCCGTTGATCTTGACCACGGTGAAGTCGTGTGAAGACGTAAGAGAGTTGTAGGCCGTCCCGCCGGCGATCACGTCCCCGCTCGCATCCACCGCTACCGAATAGGCCGTGCCGGACGGCAGCCGGTAGCGCCAGTCTTCCGAGCCGTTGCCGCTGTCACTCAGCTTGATCACGGTGAAATCCAGGCTCGTGACGCTATTTTCCGTAACGCCGGCGACGATCACGTCCTCTCCCGAGAGGGCCACGGCCCAGGCCTGGTCGTGACCGCCGGGCGCGTCGCCGGCGAGATCGGAGACGGACCAGCGGACGTCGCCCGTCGTTCCCGCCAGCTTGTACACGGCCATGTCTCGCTGGCTTCCGGAGTTCATGACATAACCCACGGCGGCGACGTCGTGGGGGAAGGCCGTGCTCACCGCGATTGCCGACGCTGAGTGTGGGCCCACGCAGTCGGTGCCGTATAACGACTGATCCCAGATCTCCGTGCCGTGGCCGCCACGCAGCTTGACCACATAGAAATTCGGTGGGCAGGAGATCCAGTGGTCGCCCGCCGCGACGACGTCGCCGGCGGGATCCACCGCTACGGCCCAGGCTAACGACGGGACTCCCGTGCCATCGGTGTACTCCCACGCCCGCGCGTCCGCAGCGATGCCCGTGAGTGTCGCCACGAGGAGCACCAGGAATAGCTGCTGCCGCGGCCGCATTGGAACCTCCTCCGAGACCTCGTTCCGCGGGGCTGGTTTCACTCTGCAACGATGAATCGATGAATGGCAAGGCCAAATCAGCCGATTTCTGGTCTGTTAGCCAACCTAACGACGTGTATGCGGCAAGATCTGCGGGTAGACACCCCCGAATGTCGTTCGAGGCACTAACGATCTCTGGGTCTCGAGGACTCTCCGCGGATCCGCCGAGAAACCCTTCCAAACCGCCTACGGTCCTGAGAGCCTGCCCGCTCATTCTGCTGCAACACGACGAATCGGCGCTTCGGAATCGGACCCTCATCGGACCCGGTCGCGAAGGCTAGGTAAGGCCACTCGCTAGAAGGTTCTCCAACTGGTTGTGCTAGCCGGAGGAGACTGGAGCCGACGAGCGGACTCGAACCGCTGACCTGCTCATTACG
>JBDHFY010000358.1:0-4172 GCA_039590195.1 Gemmatimonadota bacterium
AAACACCAGCCGTGGCGTTGTGGCTTCCACACCGTCGACGTCCTCGACGGCAGCCTGCACGGCCTGCAGGTCGCTCAGCGCATGATCGAGTGGCCACTCGTCGCGGTTCGGGAAGTAACCTTCCGCGTAGAGCTTGGCATGTCCGGTTTGGTAATTGATCAGGTTGTCGTACGATTGTTGTTCGAGCCCTGTCATCATGGACGTCATGATCTGAAGCAGCAGGACTGCGAGCGAAACTGTCGTCGCGGTGATCCAGGTGCGCCGGCGGTTGCGCTTGAGATTGCGCCAGGCGAGACGAACGGTCGCCCAGGAGCTCAGAGCGCCGGGCAGCGTCTCACGAGTCATGGCGGTCTCCATTGCCGCTCTCGTCGGATTCGACCATGCCGTCTCGCAGGCGTATTAGGCGGGTCGCGCGCTCCATCACCATGGGATCGTGCGTCGAGAAGATAAACGTGGTTCCGTGCCGCTCGTTCATCGACCGCATGAGTGTGATGATTTCCCCGGCGGTGCCGCTGTCCAGATTGGCCGTCGGCTCGTCCGCGAGCACGAGTGTAGGGTCTTTCACCAGCGCCCGTGCGATCGCCACGCGCTGTTGCTGGCCGCCGGAGAGCTCCGTGGGACGCCGGTCGGCCAGGTCTCCGAGTCCGACTTCTCCGAGAATCCGCTCCACACGCTCCTTGCGTTCCTGCTTATCGGTCACGCCCTGCAGTTGCAGGGGGAGCTCGACGTTCTCCCGCACGGTCAAGACGGGAATCAAGTTGAACGTCTGGAAGACAAAGCCGAGGTGGGTGTTGCGGAAGTCGGCCAGCGTCTTGGGCGAAAGACCCGCTGTCGTCCGGTCACCGATCTGAATGGTGCCGGACGTCGCCGTATCCAACGCGCCCAGCAAGTTGAGAATCGTGGTCTTGCCCGAACCCGACGGGCCGGCGATCGATAAGAAGGCGCCGGCTTCGATCTCGAGGCTCACGCCCCGCACGGCCGGTACCTCCATTCTCCCTAGCAGGTAGGTTTTGTAAACGTCTGTCAGACGTGCTGCCACAGCCATTGGATTCCTTCCTTCGTGTATGCTCCGTCAGTGCTCGATCCGGCTCTCGAAGGGGACGGCGAACAGCTCTCGATCGTCCTCGTGGATGAGCTCCATTGCCTTATCCCCGAGGAGAGCCAGCACCCGAGGGAGATACAGATCAGTTCGTAAGTGGTGTTCCGCCACAAACACAAACAGCGGACTGCCCGTCCACGAGGCCCGCGCGCGATTCTCCGTCAGTAATTCACCGATCAATGCCTGCTTGCCATCGACCACCATGACGAGCCAGAGGCCCTCCAGCTGTTCGCTGGCCCGCTCAGGCATCGGGGACACGACCACTCGGCCACCCGGGAGATCGAGCGCGCTGGTGGAGTACAGCACCACCTGTACACCGCGATCGATTGCCTGCCCGAGGACGGGTTGCAGCGCCGCATACGTGGCCGGCTGGAGCGCGAGATAGACGCGCTGTTCCGCCTGCTCGATCATCTCGATGACCTTCGCCATCACGCTGCCGTGGCCGTCGATGTTCCAGACGTGTTCGAGGACCGAGCCGGAGTCGAGAGTTGGGAGGTCGTCTTTGAGGGAATCGACCAGATCCAGGTGGCCGCGCTGCAGTTGATCGAGGAATTGGGACGCCGGAACCGGAGCGTATTTGGTGCCGCCCTCCTGCCGCAGCGTCATGGCGGCGCCGCGGCCCACGAGCTTGCCCAACACCTCGTAGATCATGGATCGAGGAACGCCGGAGGCCTTGGAGATGTGGTACCCTGTCGAGGGACCTTCCCTGAGCATGGCGAGATAGGCCTTGGCCTCGTACTCCGAGAAGCCAAGTCTCACCAATCTATCGAGAGGATCGCCACTCACCGCGTCAGGTCCTTTAGGAGTTAGTACCCTAACTAAGACGTTAGGAAGCTAACGACTATATTCGCCGATGCAAGTGCAGGGTTGCCCCTGTTCGTCACCCTGGTTATAATCGACGCAGATAAGTTTGCAATACAAATTAGTAGTCAGTTCAGACTTATTTGTACGAATTTTGAGGATCACCGTCATGCAAGACATCAACCTGAAGGAACTCGAGCGGAAAGCGTGGAGGTCCTACCACCAGGATGGCCTGTGGGACGTTTTTCTGGGCTTCATGCTGCTGGCCTTGGGAGTGTACGCGCTCACCGATTCGAGCACCGTGCACCTGCTCCTGACACTCTCGGCTCTTGGCGTGTTCTTCGTGGGAAAACGGTTTATCACCGTGCCCCGCATGGGTCTCGTCGAGTTCGGCGCCGAGCGGAAAGTCAAAAAAATGAAGATCGCTGCCGTGCTCACCATGACTTTCCTCCTGGGACTGGCGCTCTACGTCGTCGTGACGCTGAGCAGCGGAGCGCTTGAGTGGTTGGGTGAGCAACCCGTTCTCTTTCCCGTTGGTGTGGGCGTGATGATCGTGTCCGTCTTCAGCTTGATGGCTTACTGGCTGGATTTCGAGCGGCTGTACCTCATGGGCCTCGTGTTCGCGGTGGCCTTCACGACCATGATGCTGTTGCACAACCCCATCGTGTTCTTCCTTGCGGGTGCGGTCGTGTTGGTTCCGGGGCTGTTCATCTTCGTGCGTTTTCTCCGCCGCTACCCGCTGCCGCCAGAGCCCAAAGCTCGGGGAAGTCGATAACCTCGCTGAAGGGGGGACGTCACGTGCCCAAGTTACTGGATCTCACCAGACTCGAGCGCAGGGCGTGGAAGTCGACGCACCAGGACGGTCTCTTTGACGTAATGCTGGGCGTCATGCTGCTGCAAGTAGCCATTGGACCGTGGCTCTACGACCGCGGGGTGCCGGTCCCCCGGACGTTGACCATCATGTTTGCGTTGGCGGCACTGGCGGTGCTTGGATTCTTGGTCGGCAAGAGATTCGTCACGAAACCGCGGCTTGGCATGGTCGAGTTTGGCCAGGACCGCAAGGTAAAGAACAAGAAGGCGGTGATTTTCCTTTCCATCTCGTTGGTCGCTGGCATGATCTGGTTTGGTGTTGCGCTGATGGGCCTTGCCGGGCTTGCGGACCTCGCCGGTTGGATCGTTCCCGCAGGCATCTTCGGCGTGCAGGCCATCGTCATCTTCAGCCTGCTGGCCTACTTCATGGACCTCAGTCGTCTGTACCTGTACGGTTGGCTGTATGCGCTGGTGTTCCCGGGCCGGATCATCTGCGTGGAGTATATCGGGATACCGGATTTCATCGCGGTCCTCGTCCCCGCGGCTGTCATGGTGACGATCGGGGTCGTGTTGTTTGTGCGTTTCTTGCGGCGCTATAGGCTTACGGAGGAGTACCACCTGGCAGAGGGGACGTCTGATGGCCGCGGCTAAGCCCGGCGGTGACGCCACGCCGCCGCTCGCCAACATCGACCGGCTCGTCCACGAGCCGGCCCGCCTGCTGATCATGTCCTATCTCTACGTGGTGGACGGTGCCGACTTCCTGTTTCTGTCACGACAGACCGGAGTGACCTTCGGCAACCTGTCGTCGCACATGAGCAAATTGGAGGCGGCCGGTTACGTTGAGGTGGAGAAGAAGTTCGTGGGCAAGAAGCCGCGAACCATGCTTCATCTCACCAGCCAGGGCCGTGCCGCCCTCGAGCGGTATCGGGCGGACATGAAGCAGGTACTCGACGAGCTGCTGGGCACGGGGCAGGGAAACCCCGGAAAGCGCTAGGATGCTGGCTCAGAATAAAACCGCTCCTCGCGTGTAGTCTAGGGAAAAAGGGGATAGCAGATGTGTGAAGAACGAACGGCAGCGGCACGGAAGAGCGGGGGATCCACATGATTCACGGCGGCCTGACATTCGGGCGAACATCGCTGCTCTTTGGTCGGGATATCATGATCCGGGCGGTGGGAATGGTGCCTGCACGTTCTCTGCCTGTTCGGGGAAGCCACATAAAATCAGTCGGGAACGAACACTGTCTGTTTGATGAACGTGGTAACCTGCTGGGCACGATCGCCGCTGCGCGTGTGCCTCCGATCTTTGCCAGCAACGCACCGACGTTCTTCCTGAGAGTGAAGCCACACATCACGTGTAGAGAAGAAAGAGGGAGCGAACATAGATGAAACCGAGTATCACTTGCACCTTAGCGCTCGTGGCCCTGGCGACCGTCGCCTGTTCGGACGGATACGGGAACTGGGC
>JBDHFY010000359.1:0-4143 GCA_039590195.1 Gemmatimonadota bacterium
TTGGGATCCCACAGGGCGACAGCTCGCCTTCGCGGCGCACTCAGGCGAGGGGTATGACATTTACGTCGTCCGCATTGACAACTAGGTTGCCGTCTAACAAACCCATGCAGACTGGTCGGTGGCGCGTGGGAATACGACTTGAGTGGGACCGGCACGAGCGGATTCGGTGGACTTCGGCTGGAACTGCCGGTAGGTCGAGTCCTGGTGATTGAGCCGGGACTCACCTACGCGCACTACTCTACCCAGTTCGGTCGTGGCGTGAGCTACCTGCTGCCAGAAATCCAAGCGCAAATCCAAGTCCCGGGCCGCTGTGTCCGGCCCTTCCTGGGCGGCGGTGTCGGCCTGTCCCACGCCTGGGTGAGCGGAGCCAGCGCCAACGATCTGACGCTAAGCGCCGGCGCAGGCACCCGGGTCCACCTGGCGGAACTCTGGAGCGGACGGGCTGAGCTGCGGGTGCGAGCGATTGACCCGTTTCATGGCACCGTAGCCGAATGGACGCTTGGAGTCGCTCGCCAGTTCTGACGAAGAGGCACGCGTGCGCGGCCTAACCACCGCGTGCAGTGGCCGGGCCTTGCTGGGAGTAGTGGAAGTCGTTGATTTGAGTAGGGCGGGCTGAGCTGACCCGCCACTGACGCGGAATTCGTTAGGCGCACCGGTCGCCACGTCTTGTGCGAATGGCGGTCACGTGACTATGGAGCCTTATTCCGAAGGGGGAGGTGCAACATGACGAAAGTAGTGAATTGCAGGGACGTAGGATTTGAGTGCGACCGTGTGATCCGCGCCGACACTGAAGAAGAAGCATTGAAGCTGGTCGCCGAACATGCGAAAGAAGTCCATAGCATGCAGGAGGTCACGCCGGACGTTGTCGAGAAAGTCCGCGCCGTGATGCGAGACGAGTAGGGCCGTTCGAGCGATTGCGGGAACCTCTCCGAAAAGGGCAGGGTCCCCTGATGCGCAATGAGATCGGTTGCGCGGCCAGGCGCCAGCTTACCCGCGCGAGGTGCTGGCGGGCGCTCCGGGCGCGGGTGTCGTCACAACAGCTAGCGCCGAAGGCGAACTGAGGGAATATTGTTTACTTTCGCTGTCTCGCTTCTTCCTCAAGCGTGGTTGGCTCATAATCAAACGTTGCGCGCAGCTGACCATGGTCCTCCGGAACCAGCGCTGCCAAATCCTCAGGGAAGTTGTTTAGCAGGGTGACCGCTTGGACGACGAAGGCCAGGTAGGGCGTCACTGGCCGGGTCAGCAAGGCAGCCAAGCGCAACGGTCCAAGCGGGATTCGCCGAAAGCGAATCGGCCGGCCCCA
Organism: Gemmatimonadota bacterium; assembly: GCA_039590195.1. GTDB lineage: Bacteria > Gemmatimonadota > Gemmatimonadetes > Gemmatimonadales > GWC2-71-9 > JBDHDY01. The sequence continues at coordinate 1,304 of JBDHFY010000359.1, forward strand.
CACTGCCCCGATTCGGCGAGCTGCCTCTGGGAAAGACATCGCCTCGGGCCCAGTGAGACGGAATCTGCGTTTCGCCAAGTCGTTGCGGAGGGCCGCTTGCGCCGCGACTTGCCCGACATCGTGCTCCGAGACTGTCGGAAGCGTGGGTGGCCCCCCGCCGGGGACGTTGAGGACATCTCCACGCATCATCGCGAAAAAGATCTCCATGGAGGGTGCGCAGCCGAGCACGGTCCAGTTCAAGTTCGAGCAGCGCAACGCTGCCTCGACGTCGAGCTGAGGTCGCGCAAACTCCAATAGGCCAAGGCTGCGGGCGAACTCTTCGCGCATGTCGTAGCCCGACAAGTACACGACCCGCGCGACACCTCCACGAGCTGCTTCGTCAAGGAGTGCGAGCACAGCGTCCCGTTCGATTTCACTTCGACGCCGGATGAGCTTGCGGTCATGTGCAGCTACCGCGACCACGAGACGATCCACGCCGTCGAGCACCGCTGGTAGATCGATTGGGGAGGTCAGGTCGCCTTCGACTGTGTCGATCTCTCGCCCGAGGACTTCGCGCGCACGCTTCGTGTTGCGAGTAAGAACGCGAACGTCGGCACCGGCCTGTCGGAGGCTTTGGGCGATACGACGGCCATAGTGGCCAGTCCCACCAATGACGAGGACCTTGTCTTGACCCATTGGGCGATCTACGCTTGCGGTTGACTGTCGGTCAATATCGGAGAGCGGAGCTTTCACAGCAAGAACGGGATGAACATCTTCGTACGCTTCATGTACTCAGAATACGCCACGCCAAAACGAGCGATATTAAATCGCTCTTCGTATCGTGCGGTTGCGACCCAGAAGGCGGTCGCCGCCAGCGCCAGCGCTCCGCTCGGCAAATCGGGACCTTTAAGGAATATCCACGCAATAGCTCGCAGCGGGGGAAGACCTCTCGGTCGTCGCTTCCCCGGATTGTGGAAGAGCGCCCGAGTGCCAAATGACGTGGCCGGGGTCAGCACCCGCTCGTCCGGGAAGTCGCTCACTGGTCCCACCCCAACGTGATGACGGCCCCGGCATCAGGCCGGGTGCCGGTGCGGTCATCGTGTCCTCCAGGCGGCCGTGGTAGTACAGGTGGTAGTAAGCCAGGGTCAGATGTGTGCCTCCAGGTGCCGCAAGGTGCCGGAACCAACAGGGCGGGGGCCCGCAATCCTTATGAATAGGCCCCCTGTACGGCACTCATAATGCTGAGGTCGCGGGTTCGAGTCCCGCCCCTGCTAATTCGCGACAATCCTCGGTTCGGCGCCTCAGCGCCCCTCGATCCTTCGCTGGTAGTGGCTCATCGGCCAGAGCCCTCACGTCTGGCAGTTTCTCTCGAGCGCTATATTATCTCGTTTGGCCGCGTACGAAGGTCCCGATCCGCGGCCTCGCGGCGCGATCCCGCCCTGGCGTATAGGGCTCCGGACTCGCACTGCGCGCTCATCCTGAGCAACCAGGTTTGCGTATGTTCCGACCCCGAGAAGACCGGTCCCGGTGAACACCTGCGACAGCCCCGACAGCCTGCAGGAGGCCCGGGACAGGCGGGTGGATGTCTAGCTGAACGCCGCCGTGCATCACGATCCGAACCGGCCGGTTGCCGAAAACAAGTTTCGGAGCGATCTCTACTATCGGATCAGTACGAGGAGACCTCACCTTAGCAGGGTGGTACCGGACAATGACTGCGAGCAAGCAAAAAGAGCCCAGAGCCCCGGCCCAGCCCCCGAATCGGACCCCCCCCCTCGAGCCTTCAGAGGACGGCGCCTCGGGCAACATCGACAAGATCCGTGACATCATCTTCGGCGGCCAGATGCAGGAGTACGACCGGCGCTTCCGGGCGCTGGAAGACCGCCTGTTGAAAGCCTCGACCGATCTCAGAGCCGACCTCGATAAACGAGTCACAACGCTCGAGTCGTTCTTCCGGAAGGAACTGGATACCCTCGGGGAGAGTCTCAAGGGCGAGCAAGAGAGCCGGACCTTGGCCCTGGAGGAGACTGCGGCCAAGCTCGACGAAGTCCGCAAGCAGGCAATGCAGCAGCTCACGACGCTGGCGAACGAAGCCGCCGAGCGCGACCGCGAAGTACGGGCGCAGTTGCAGGAGCGGGCCCAATCTCTGAGCCAAGAGATGCATGAGAAGGTCACCGCGCTCGCGCAGGAGCTCAGACGGGAGGCGGATGAGCTCCGGCAGGGCAAGACCGACCGCACAGCCCTGGCGGCTCTCCTGAGTGAGATGGCTCTCCGTCTCGCGGAGGAGGCTCCGTCGAGAGACCATGGGCGGAAGAAGGGCTGAGCCTCTGTCGCCCGACCCCAGGGCGGATGGCCCCGCCCGAGACGGCGCAGAGGGTGACCGAGCGGAGGCCGAGCGACTCGAAGAGCTGCGAACCCTCCTTCGTGGCCCGGATTGGGATAGCGTCCTCGAGCTCCGCGACCGTCTGAGCGATCCCACCAAGTATGCCGAAGACGTCGGACGAGCCCTGCCCTCGGCCGTTACGCTGAGTCGAAGCCGCGATCAGCGTCTCGACCAATCGCTGAGTCCGCTCGTTGTGGAGTCATTCAAGGACACGGTGCGGCGAGACCCTCGTACCTTCGCCGACGCCATCTTTCCGGTCATTGGTCCGGCCATTCGCAAATACATCGCCAACGCACTCGCCGGCATTGTTCAGTCCATCAACCAGGGCCTGAATAACACCTTCACACCTCGCGGCCTGCGGTGGCGCTGGGAGGCCTTCCGCACCGGGACGTCCTTCGGTGAAATCGCTCTCCGGCACAGTCTGGTGTATCGGGTGGAACAGGTCTTCCTCATCCACAGGGAAACGGGTCTCCTGCTCGAA
>JBDHFY010000360.1:0-4479 GCA_039590195.1 Gemmatimonadota bacterium
GTCTGCGTGGCGGATTTCGCTGCGGCGCGGAGCCGGGAGGTGTCAGTCTTCCGGCTCTTGCCGTTGGCGTTGGTGCCGCCCGGGTGACATTATCTCCCTCGCCTGCTTTGTACCCCCGCGAACCTTCACTGCTCCCCGGCCGGCAATACATCCTCCAACTTCACCTTCCCCAACAGCACGTCCGCCGCGGTCTGAATGTGGATTTCCGCCGAAGGAAGCAGAGGCAGATCTGGGACGTGTTCTTGTTGTACCAGCAGCTCGATTTCGGTACAACCCAAGATACACGCCTCCGCCCCCCACGCTTCCAGTCCACGAATCACGTCCACCATCTTCGTCCTGGACTCATCCCGAAAGATGTTGTACGACAGTTCTTGACAGATGATCTCATACATCTCTTCTTGAGTCTGTTTGTCATCCGGCACTATCGTTGTGACACCGTGGAGGAGTAGACGTGACTTCAGGTAATCCTCCTCCATGGTGGGCTGGGTGCCGATCAGCCCGACATTTGACAACCCTTGTCTTTTCAACCGGGAAGCACAGCAGTCGGCGATGTGCAAGATTTTGAGCTTCGGATACTCACGCTCGACCGCCGGTACGCAGATGTGACCGGTGTTGGAGGCGATCACCAAAATGTCACAGCCGGCAGCCACGAGGCTACGGACGCCGGCGAGGAGATGTTCCTCGACCTTGCTGAACGATTTCTCAGTCAGGTGGTGTACGTACGCGTCGCAGTCGACGGAGACCATGACCAGGAAGGGGTTGGGAGACATCACATGGCACGTGGGCGTGTCCGCGAGGACTTTCTCGTTGATGCCCTTGTAGTAATCCAAGCCCGAGACGTAGGAGATTCCGGTTAGAATGCCGAGTGTGGGAGGTGACATCACTGCCTCTAATACGTTGAGAGAGGGGTTATCGTTGGCTCGAGTCTGAGTTGTAGATAATAAGGATAAGGACTTTTTCCACAATGAACGCTGTGATCATCGCTGTACTGCTGATGCTTGGCTTGAGCCTGATGCGGGTGAACGTCGTTCTCGCCCTGGTCTTCAGCGCGCTGGTCGGTGGAATGATAGGCGGCCTGTCACTACCTGACACCGTCAGTGTTTTTGCCGGCGGGCTGGGTGGCGGTGCGGCTATCGCCTTGAATTATGCCATGCTGGGGGCCTTTGCCGTGGCCATCTCCAAATCCGGAATCACCGATGTGCTGGCCCTCAAAGTCATCTCGAAACTCAACCACGATGGCCGTGCTTCAGAAGTAGTCTGGGTGAAATCGATTCTACTCGGCGCCATCTGGCTGGCGGCCGTCGCCTCTCAAAATCTGGTGCCGGTCCATATCGCTTTCATTCCGATTCTGATCCCACCGCTATTGCACGTCATGGCACAACTACGGCTCGACCGACGCCTGGTGGCCTGTGTGCTGACGTTTGGCCTGACCGCCAGCTATATGCTCCTCCCCGTCGGGTTTGGTGCCATCTTCTTGAACGATCTTCTGCTCGGGAACTTGGTGGCCAATGGCTCGACCGTGACCGCCGATCAGCTTCCCCTGGTGATGGCAATCCCCGTGGGCGGCATGTTCATCGGCCTGCTGGTGGCGGTATTCTTCAGCTACCGTAAACCCCGCGACTATTCCGTTGAGAGAATCCTTGCCTCTGAACCCGAAACCCAGACGCTCAATCTGCGGCACATCGGCGTAGCGGCATTAGCGATTGTGGCCGCGCTATCGTTGCAGCTCTATACCGACTCTATCATCGTCGGTTCGCTGGCCGGCCTGGTGACCTTTGTTCTGGGCGGCGTCGTTCGCTTCAATGAAACCCACGACGTCTTTACCCGCGGCGTGCACATGATGGCCATGATTGGGTTCATCATGATCGCCGCCTCCGGCTTTGCCGAGGTCATGAAAGCAACGGAGGGCATCGATGCTCTGGTGAGTTCGGTGAATGGGCTCATCGGTGGCAACAAACCCCTGGCGGCCGTCTTGATGCTGCTGACCGGGCTATTCATTACTATGGGCATCGGCTCTTCGTTTTCAACCATTCCCATCATCGCGCCGATCTACGTTCCCCTGGCGATCGGGTTTGGGTTCTCTCCCCTGGCCACCGCATCACTGGTCGGGACGGCCGCGGCGCTGGGGGATGCCGGCTCGCCCGCCTCCGACTCCACCCTGGGGCCAACGGCCGGCCTCAACGCCGACGGACAGCACGATCACATCTGGGACACGGTCGTGCCGACGTTCCTGCACTACAATATCCCGTTGGTTGTGTTTGGCACGATTGCGGCGCTGCTATTGTGAATCTGACTTTGTGTCGGCGGCGCGGAGTGAAGCGGCAACTATGTGAGCTGGGCGTACTCTGCACGTCTTACTTCCACTAGGGAAGCTCTGCACAATGTTACGCGCAGCCACGGGGGTGAGGGCGGCAGACGCGTTACACGCGAGGCGCTCGGTCGGGCACATCGGCGGCGAAGCGTGAGCGAGATCGATGCTGCTGGGCTCGCCGTGCGCCTCGCGTGTCAGCGTCCTAGCCCCACCCCCGGGCTGCGCCAGTCTTGTGCAGAGTTTCCCTAGTAGAGCCTATCTCAAGTTGTCGACGGCGCGACGGCAGGAGCTGCGAGAACGCTATGGGCCGAGCGGGCTCCTCAACGAATTACCAATCACGAGGTTCGCGCCCCGCTGTTCTCTCCGCTCCCGCCGCCGCGCCGCTCAAACGCAACCTCGAGACGGTCCACTTTGTCAGCCCGATTGCCTGGTCGTCTCTGGCACCACTGCGGAGTTGACGCTGTAGGGCTTCTTCCACAAAGATGTCATCAGTCCTTCCACCGGCGGTAACGCCGGCGCACGGGGCCTCGGCGAGCCAATCCGATATCCTGCGGCGCTTGCGACTCTTGCCGCCGCGTGCACCTCGCCTCAACCTCATAGACCTTTTCCGGTGGGCCTTGTGGCCCCCCCCCCCGCCACCGTACGGGCCAGGCGCTGAGTGTCCCCACCTGCCTCCGGCTCCTGCCACACCTTGACACTTCCTTGACGCTGGCGTGCGAGACATGTCCAGCGGCCGGCGGTCGTGCGTGCCGCCGACCAGTCCTCAAGCTACCGAGGTGCGAGCATGTCTATCGCGTTCTGGATCGCCGTCGTGGCGGTCGGAGTCCCCACCGTGGTCGTGGCGAGTTTCCCGTTTCACGCGTGGCTGGTACAGCGGCGATCCCGCCGATACCGGTCGAGCGGATGCGCCGCGCCGATCAGCATTATCGTCCCGGTCAAGGGGCTCGACGAGGGGAGGACACACGCCATTCGCCGGTTGACGTCGCAGCGTTCGGAGGCACCCCGCGAGTGGCTGTTCTGCGTCGAGGACGAGTCTGATCCGGCCGTGCCGGAACTGCGAGCCCTCGCCGCGACAAACCCCGACCGCATTCGCGTCGTGATCACCGGCCCCTGCGGTGAACGATTGGGCAAGCTGCACAACTTGATCGAGGGTATCGAGGCCGCCACGGGTGAGTGGCTCGTATTCGTGGACAGCGACACGATCCTACCTCACGACCGGTATCTCCGAGAGTTCACCGCACCCCTCGAGAACAGCGACGTTGGTCTCATTACGTGCTTTCCGGCTTACCGTAACGCCGCCAGCGTTCCGGCGGCGATGCTGGCGGGAGGCATCAATCAGGATCTGCTGGGGCACTTCGCCATGGAGTCGGTCTGGGGCGGTCTCCGGTTGGCCAACGGGTCGTGCATGGCGATACGTCGCGACGTGCTGGAACGGATCGGGGGGTTCGGTCCCCAGAGCGCGTCGGTCTTGATGGACGTCATCCTGGCGCGCCGCGTTCATGGAGCGGGGTACCGGGTCCTGATGCACCACGAGCCCGTTGAGGTGCCATGCCGCACGGTCACCTTCCACGTCTGGTGGAACCAGGCCCATCGGTGGCAGGTCGGGATGGCGCATGTACTGGCTGGACCGTTCTACGCGTGGTACTGCTGGATGCGGACGGTATTTCCGGTCGCGTTGGTGCTGGCCCTGGTGGCAAGCGGGCCGCTCGAGATGTTGGGGATAGTCGCGATCGCGACACGGCTCTCGGTCTTGCTGGTCATGGGCCAGGTCTTTGTACGTGATCGCGCGCAGCTTCGGTACCTCTGGCTGCTTCCGTTCCTCGATATCGTCGGGTCGAGTGGAGGGGGCGGCGGTATCGCGTCTTGGCGGGTGGCGTCACCAGGAGAATGGCATGATCACAGAGCCCGTTCACCGCGGTCCCGCACGGCGCGGTGTGCTGCACGTCGCCTATCCGGTGCTCGCCAGGGTCTTCCAGGCACGCGGGTGGGACCGTCTCCGCGAGCAGCCCGCCGTGCTCGTCTATCAAATGGCGAAAGTCGGCTCGCAAACCGTTGTGCGCTCCCTTCGCGCCTCGCGGCCCGGGCGACCCGTGTTCCACGTACACACGCTGACTGCTGAGGGCATGGCGGCCATGGAGGGGTTCTACCGACGGGCGCGGGTCCCGTCA
>JBDHFY010000361.1:0-4130 GCA_039590195.1 Gemmatimonadota bacterium
GAAAGCAGCGCTTCCGCGCCACCTCCACCGCGTCCAGTGCCGACTTGCTAGGCCGATAACCGTACGAGTCGCGGTGAAACACAGGCTCCACCTCGGGCTCGAACGTCAGCTTAGGATCCGCCCACAAATAACTACCCAGTATTGTTGCAGAACTCGGGCATAATCTTTGCCCCGCCAAGATGGGAATGACGGCCTGGGTGGTGTCTTTCCGCAGGGGAGAATCCGGGGTGTCACGGGACTGAGGGAGGTGGAATCGGCCGGAGGGTTATGATAGAGTCCATCCCTAAGAGGAGGGATTCCGTCATAATGAGGCCCGAACGATTCCATCCCGAGGATCTGGTGCGGCTGTTTCGCAAGGAGCGTATCGCGACGATGGCGCAGTTGAAGGATGCGCTTGGAACGCTAGCGGATGCGACCATCTTCCGAAAGCTCAGGGCACTGCCCTCCCTGACGAGCTATTCGCACAGCGGACGCTACTACACGCTCGAGGAGATAGCCGAGTTCGACGAACTCGGTCTGTGGTCATGTCGCTCGGTACGTTTTTCTCGACACGGGACGCTACTTTCGACCGCGGCGGCCTTTGTCGAGAGCGCCGAGGCTGGATGGTACGCGAATGAGTTGGAAGCGGTTCTTGAGGTTCCGGTAAAGGAAGCGCTGCTTCAGCTCCACCGTCGGGATCGCATCTCCCGCGAGAGAATCGGGGGAAGGTATCTCTACTGCTCCGCGAAGGCAGCGCTTTTCCGAAAGCAGCGGCGCGCCCGGCGAAGCGAAGATGTGGAGGTGGGGCTTGGGGTTCTTCCCTCACGGCCTCGAACCATGACCGACGAACTCAAGGCAGCGATCGTGCTCTTCCTCAGCTCTTTAGATGAGAAGCAGCGCCGTCTCTACGCGGGGCTCGAGTCGCTGAAGCTGGGTCACGGGGGCGATCGGCGGGTCGCCGAGATTCTTGGCCTTGATGCGAGCACCATTGCTCGGGGCCGAAGGCAACTGGAAGAGCACGATGTGGAGGTGGATCGAGTTCGCCGTGCGGGTGGCGGGCGCAAACGGCTGGAAAAAAAACACCAGAAGCGATCGCACGGATCGAAGAGCTGATGGAGTGCGAAACCGCCGGAGATCCGATCAGCGGTCTGAAGTGGACGCACCGGACGACGGAGAAGGTCGCCCAAGAGTTGCGTCGGCTGGGGATCGAGGTGTGCAGGAACACGGTGGGTCGGTTGCTGAAGAGGATCGGCTTCTCGCTACGGGTGAACCACAAGAAGTTGTCGCGGCGCTGCTCCAGGGGCGACCGCGATGCCCAGTTCCGAAAGATTCGACGGATGCGAAGCAAGTTCTCGCGGCTGGGCGACCCGGTGATCGCCGTCGACACGAAGAAGAAGGAGTTGGTGGGACCCTTCAAGAACGCGGGCACAGCCTGGAACCGGAATGCCGTGCTGGTCAACGACCACGACTTTCGCTCGATGGCGGAGGGAATCGCGATCCCGTACGGTATCTACGACGTCGGCGCAAATCGAGGCTTTGTGTGCGTGGGAACCTCCCATGACACGCCCGAGTTCGCAGCAGACAGCGTGGCGATCTGGTGGCGCAACGAGGGCCGGCACCGCTACGATGGAGCCCAACGACTGCTCATCCTGGCCGATGGCGGCGGTGGGAACGGGTTTCGGTGTCACGCGTGGAAGCTCGGTGTGCAGGAGAAGCTTTGTGATCGCTACGGATTGACCGTCACGGTCAGTCACTATCCGCCCGGAGCTTCGAAATGGAACCCGGTCGATCATCGCTTGTTCAGCGAGATCAGCAAGAACTGGGCTGGGAGGCCCCTCGACAGCTACGAGGCGGTCCTCAAATACATTCGAACCACGAAGACGACCACGGGCTTGCGCGTCCGCGCGGCCTTCGTACCCAAGCAGTATCGAAGAGGGACTCCAGTTCCAAAGGAGCAAATCGACGGTGTGAATCTACGCCGGCATCCATCGATGCCGGACTGGAACTACACGATCAGACCCCGCAAAATGTGAAGTTATTCTTGGGCGGCTCCTTAGTCCAGGTGTGTGTTGAGTTCCTTGGGGCAACCGACGGGACGACGGGACTCCTCGTCGAGGGCGTTCTCTCTCCCCGTTCACCACCCCCGCCGCGATTCCGCATCTCAACAGGAAGCCCCACCAGCGACTCGCGCCAGCGGGGCCATCCTTGCTACCGAAGAGGTGCGCCTATCAGGCGGTCACCGTCTCCACGTGCTCCGCGGCCGGACCCTTCTGCCCGTCAACCACGTCGAACTCGACCTTTTACGGCCACCTGACGACCATTGACCTCCAACATGACCGCCGTCATTGAGCCGGGCCTCGGGTAGGCGTATGGGCATCCAACGTGCCCGTTCTCAGGAGGATTGACTCCGTCCCCTTCCTGTCCGAACGCGCACACGCGAAGACGCATCGATGAACCGTCCGGCAGAGGCTCGGACGGAGGCATCCAACGGAGTGGGAGGCATCAAATGAGAACTCTCATCGCATTGGTCGCGACGCTTGCCGTGCTCGGTTCGACCGTGGGCCAGACGGATGCGGCGAGACCCGGCTTCGGCGAGCTGTACTACGACGGAACGATCGTCCGGACCGTCGTCCCCCCGGCGGCTATGCCAAAGCAGGGCCGTGACAACCTTTACGCGATCATGGGCGGCGTACCTGACCAGCTCCCCGTCGTCGCAGTCGCTCCCGGGGACCGGGACTACCACGGCGGACAGTGGGCATTCCACAGCGTCACATGGAACGTGGCCGCGTATCTGCTGACTTCCGAGGAGGAGGTGCTGGCCGCGGCCGACACAGGAGATGTCACCATCACGCGCGTGGAGGACAACGACTTCAAGTGCCCTGTTCTGCCCTGAAGGTTGGGCAGCACTGCAAAGACGACGCCCGGAAGCTCTCTGGCTTTCGGGCGTTGGTTGTTTCGTGCGAAATAGAAAGCCCCGCCAGCGACTCGCGCCAGCGGGGCCACCATTTACTTCAGACGAGCGACCTCTATGCGGTCACCGTCTCCACGTTCTCCGCGGCGGGACCCTTCTGCCCGGCCACCACGTCGAACTCCACCTTCTGGCTGACCCTCAGTGAAAGCCCAAAGCCGCTTCCTCTCCTTGAGCCATCGACATGTCGCATGGCACACTTCACTCACCGCCTGCGTTCCCGCTCCGCTTGTTGCGCGCACGCTCCGGATCTCTCGTTGCGCAAGGGAGCTCCCGATGACGCGCACTTACCTCTTCGCTGCTTCGGTCGCGCTGCTCGTCCCACCCGCGGCTCTCGCGGACGACGTCCCCCACTCTGGCATCACGGTTGGCCGCCCCTTCACTGGTGGCGACAGCCCACCGACCACGGTCTTTGCGTTCAACGGCAAAGGGCAGATCGCGACTGACGTTGCCGAGTGGGGTCTGTCAGGGACCTTTACGATCAGCGGAATCCCTCCGACCGCAACGATCGAGAGAGCCTTCTATATCACCGGGATCTGGAACTCATGGGATGACCCGACCCATTCCATGAACTTCACGTTCGCCGCGGCGGACTACGGCACGGTTGCGGCGAGTGTCGTGGACTTCACCACCACGTCCCTCGATCTCGGGGGGTATATCGTCGACGTGACCAGCGACGTCTCCGGCGACGGTTCCTATTCTTACACAGTCGCTCCCAATGCGCAGACGTCTGCCATTCCTAACGGACACCTCCTCGTTGTCGTCTACTCCGACGTATCCCTTCCGATGCGGCAGATTCAAATCGGCTTCGGCGGCGAGGCCCTCCAGTACGCGAGTTCGGCCTCGACCATCGTGGGTGTTACGGAGGGCGGCGGGACACTCCACCTCTTCACGCAGGGTGACCAGGCCGACGACAGTGCCGGAACCGAATCCATCGAGTTCAACGGATCCGTCATTCTCGGCGGTCCCGACGCTGACATCTTCAGCGGAAATGTGGCCGATTACACGTCATACTTCGCGCTGCCGGTCACGACGATCAGCGGCGCGAACGTCGTCGCGGTCACGACTGGTGGAGACTTTTTCGCGTGGCAGTTCGCGGCACTCGTTTCTCCACCGGCACCGATCTCAGTTGAGCAGGCGTCCTGGACTCGTATCAAGACCCAGTACCGCTAGCCGCGTCCCG
>JBDHFY010000362.1:0-5346 GCA_039590195.1 Gemmatimonadota bacterium
ACTTCCCGCACGAGACTTACCAGGAGTACCTGGACAGTCTCGAGGGCAATCCACCGGCGTTGGAGACGACGCCGTACCTCCAGGGTGCCTTCGTCGCGTTGGACGCGGAGACCGGTCACGTCCGGGCCATGGTTGGGGGCCGAAGTTTCCGCGAGTCCCACTTCAACCGGGCGAGCCAGGCGGCTCGCCAGCCGGGCTCCACCTTCAAGCCGTTTGTATACGCCAGTGCGATTCGAGCCGACCGGCCGCCGAGCCACATCATCACCGACGGGCCGATCAGCATCATGCAGAACGACAGTATGCCCTGGGAACCCCAGAACTACGAGGATGACTTCCGCGGACCCATGACGCTTCGTGAAGGCCTTCGCCGGTCCCGCAACCTCGTCGCCATCAAGCTGGGACAGGAATTGGGCGTGTCGACCGTGAAGGGCGAAGCGCTCCGCTTCGGGCTCTCCACCCGTATCCCCGATGTGCCGTCGATCTTCATCGGCTCGGCCAGTGTGTTGCCGCTGGAAATGGTCGCTGCGTACGCGGCCTTCGCTACCCTCGGTGTGCACGCGGCCCCCTTTGGCGTGCTCCGTGTGGAAGACGTTGACGGTAACATCGTTTGGCAGCCACAGGTCCGGAGAGATCGGGTCATGGATCCGGAACACATGTGGATACTCACGAATATGCTGGAGGACGTCGTCAACCGCGGCACGGCGTACACTGCGGTGCGGGCCGTCGGCAAGGTCCCCTATGACATCCCTGTGGGCGGAAAGACCGGGACAACAAACGACGGTACCGACGTATGGTTCATCGGGTTTACGCCGGAGCTGGTGGCGGGGGTGTGGATTGGGTTCGACGAGCCGCAGAAGATCATGGCCAATTCTGCCGGCGGACTGCTTGCTGCACCGGCGTGGGCCAACTTCATCAACGAGGTCTATAGCCGACGTCCGCGCCCCGGAGGATGGGAGCGTCCAGCCAACCTCGTCACTCGAGAAGTCGACAACACGACCGGCTATCTCGCCACGCCGTTTTGTCCGCGCGCCGAGACGTACTGGGAGTGGTTCATTCCAGGCACGGAGCCAAGGGAGTACTGCCCCGTCCACAGCCGCTTCTGGGGGATCTCCAGTGTGTTCCGAGGGCCGTTGAGTCTCCTTCGTATCACCGCCGGCTATCTCTTCCCGGTCTCATCACCTGCCATCGTCAACGGCGCCCTCCTCGTGGGTGAAGATGGCCGGATTGCCGCTTTGGGACCGGACGATTCGGTTCCGCGGCCGGCGGGGGCGACCTTGAGGAGCTTCCCGGAGGCGGTGCTTCTCCCCGGGTTCGTGAACGCGCACACCCACCTCGAGTTGACAGTGCTCGGCGGTCGCATCAACGACCCAGATTTCTTTGACTGGATCCAGCACATTCGACGGAGTAGAGACGAGCTAACGGCGGACGAGATTCGGGAGTCGGCTCGCCGCGGAGTCGGTGAGGCATGGCGGCACGGCATCACGACGGTGGCCGATACCGGAGATACGGGTGCCGTCGCCCGAGCGCTTGCGGATCTCGGTGGCCGAGGGGTCGCGTATCAAGAGATCTTTGGTCCGCACCCGGCACAGGCCGATCAGTCTATGGCGGAACTCGAGGCAGCGGTCGAGCGGCTGTGCGAGGATGTTGCCTCCGATGCCGTCCGGATCGGCGTGTCTCCTCACGCCCCGTACTCGGTGAGCGGACCCCTCTTCAGCCGCGTCGCCCGATTTGCCAAGCGCGAAGGGCTCCCCATCGCAGTGCACCTCGCCGAATCCAAAGAGGAAACCGAGTTGGTCGGTGAGGGAGGAGGACCGTTCGCAACATCGTGGCGCGAGCGGGGCATACCGGAGATCTCCCCGGCGCGCTCGCCCGTGGCGTACCTGAACGGCCTTGGCGTGCTTGATGCATCGCCACTGACCATCCACGCCGTCCAGACCGATCCGGACGATGCCGAGTTGCTGGCGTTGCATGGGTGCGCGGTCGCGCTTTGCCCGCGCTCGAACATGCGACATGGACACGGGACTCCTCCGGTGACGACGTTTCTGGATGCCAAGATTCCCTGTGCCGTGGGAACGGATTCCGTGGCGAGTGTAGATTCCCTCGATCTCCTCCAGGACGCCCGGATGGTTGGCCGGCTCGCGGACCTCCCGGCGGCACGCACGGTGAGATTGATGACGCTGGATGGCGCGAAAGTGCTCGGCATGGAGGGGGAGATCGGGTCATTGGAGGTTGGGAGGTGGGCAGCCCTCTGCGCCGTCTGTGTGCTGCCGGAGGGGGGGTGGGAGGGGGGCGAAGACGGTGTGGCGGAGCGGGTTCTCGCTGGGACGGCTCAGGATATCTTGCTCACATGCCTAGCCGGTCGCCTGGTCCATGAGGCCAGCACCGACGTCGACGGTCTGGCCGCTCCGCAGAGGCCGGAGGAAGGAAGTTCATGAAAGCCCAGCGTCATGCCGCGATCCTGCGTTTGATCAATGCGGAACGGGTTCCGAGTCAGGAGAGTCTGCGCGAGCTTCTGGCCAAGGAAGGGATAGAGGTAACACAGGCAACACTGTCCCGGGACGTCCGTGAGCTGCGCCTGGCAAAGATCGCCGGGCCGGACGGCGTCTCGTCCTACGGGGCGCCGCCGGAGCCGGAAATGCTTCATCCGCCGCTCGATCAGCTCGTGCCGGCGCTGCTGCTGTCCGTGGACGGCGTTGGGCCCCTCCTCGTTGCAAGAACGCCCCCGGGGAGCGCCGAAGCTCTTGGGGGCGCCCTCGACAGAGCGGCGTGGGAAGGTGTCATGGGCACCATCGCCGGAGACGACACGCTGTTGATCATCGGCAAAAGCGAGAGGTCCCGGCGCGAGGTCACCAAACGGCTTCAAGATATGGTCGGTCTCTGACACCGTTCTCAGCCCGCCGCCGCACCCCTGCGAGACCTCCCGCAACCAATTGATGGACCCGCCCAGTGTTGACCGCACAGCGACATGGTCGTATTTTTATACACCTAACTGCATATATCTGCGGAGCGAAAAGAAATGGGACCTTACGTCGTACTGGCCTACTCCGGGGGGCTCGATACCTCGGCCATCGTCCCGTGGCTCAAGGAGACCCACGGGGCCAAGGTACTGTGTTTTGCGGCCGACGTCGGGCAGGGCAGCGGTGAGTTACAGGGCCTCGAGGAGAAAGCTGTGCGCTCCGGGGCGGTGGGCTGCGTCGTGGTGGATCTCCGAGAGGAATTGATCCGCGACTTCATCTTCCCGACGGTCAAGGCAGGTGCCGTGTACGCTCGGACGTATCTGCTGGGCACGGCCATGGCCCGTCCGCCCGTTGCGGCAGCGCAGGTCGCCGCAGCTCGGGACGCCGGGGCGACGGTCCTGTCCCACGGCTGCACCGGAAAAGGCAACGACCAGATTCGCTTCGAGCTCACATACGCTTCGCTCGCCCCGGACATGGACGTGATTGCGCCGTGGCGGGAATGGCAGTTCCAAGGGCGCGAGGATCTGTTGGGGTACCTGGCGGCGAAGGGCATCCCCGTTGACGCCACTGCGGAAAAGCCGTACAGCCGGGATCGGAACCTGTGGCATTGTTCTCACGAGGGGGGGATACTTGAGGATCCGGAGGTGGCCCCGCCGGCGGATCTGTTCCTCCTCACGAAGGATGCTGCCGATGCTCCCGATACCCCGGAGGAACTCTCCATTGAGTTTGAAGGCGGAGAGCCCGTCGCTGTGGACGGTGTGCCGCTGGGCCCCGTGACCCTTATCGAGCAGCTCAACGAGGTGGCGGGGCTGCACGGAATCGGACGAGCCGATGTGATCGAGGACCGGGTAGTGGGGATGAAGTCCCGCGGTGTCTACGAGACGCCTGGCGGGACCCTCCTGCGCACAGCCCATCGCGAGCTCGAGCAAATCGTGCTCGACCGCCGGACTTTGGCCCTTAAAGATCAGCTTGCTCCCCGATACGCCGATCTGGTTTACGAGGGACGGTGGTGGACGACAGAGCGGGAGGCCCTCGATGCTCTGGTGTCGAAAACTCAGGAGCGAGTCGCCGGCGTCGTGCGGGTTCGCCTCTTCAAGGGGAACGTGAGCGCCGTTTCGCGTGAGAGCCCGTATTCCCTCTATTCGGCGGCCCACGCGACGTTCGAGGCCGATGAGGTCTTCGACCATCGCGATGCGGGCGGTTTCATTCGCCTCTTCGGTCTGGCCCAACGAGTGAGCTCCGAACGGAGAACGGGTCCCAGGGCCGAGGTCGGTCCGCAAAGGCAGGTGGCCGCGCTCTGATGTCCAAGCCCCGGTCGCCGTCCGCCCAGGAGAAAGAGGCGGAGGGGCACCACCAGATGTGGGGCGGGCGCTTCAAGAAGGGCCCGAGCGCCGCCCTTGCCGCCCTCAACGACAGCCTTCCTGTCGACTTTCGCCTGTGGCCACAGGACATCCGAGCCAGCAAGGCCTGGGTGCAGGCGCTTGCGGCAGCAGATGCTCTGAGCCCGGATGACCAGACGGTGCTGCTCGATGGCCTGGACCGGGTGGCGGAGCGAATCGCCGCCGGAGCCGGTCGCGACGCCAGCGACGAGGACGTTCACACCCTTGTCGAGCGTCTCCTGTATGAGGAGGTGGGCGATGTCGCCGGGAAGCTGCACACCGGGCGGTCCCGCAACGATCAAGTGGCGACGGATCTGCGGCTCTGGTGCCTCGATGCCCTTCAGGCCATTGACGAGGAGGTTGCCAGGTTGGGGACGGCGCTCGTCACCCAGGCGCGGGAGGGCGTCGATCTGTTGCTTCCCGGCTATACCCACGGCCAGCAAGCCCAGGCAGTGCGGTGGGGGTTTGTGTTGCTCGCCCACGCGACTCCCCTGGTTCGGGATCGGGAGCGGCTTGGGGAGGTGCGTCGGCGGGTGGCCGACCTGCCACTCGGGTCAGGGGCCGTCGCGGGGTCGAGCATTGCCGTCGACCGGGAATTATTGAGAGAATCACTCGGCTTTCGGACCGTTTCCCGCAATGCGCTCGACACCACCGGCGACCGGGACTTTGTCGTGGAACTCCTCTTCGCCTCGACGCTCATCGCCACCCACGTATCCCGCCTTGGTGGCGAGCTGGTCACGTACAACTCCACCGAGTACGGATTCGTTCGTCTGGCCGAGTACGGATTCGTTCGTCTGGCTGACGAGTATTCCACGGGATCGAGCTTGCTGCCTCAGAAACGGAATCCGGATGTCTTCGAGCTCGCCCGGACCAAGGCAGCTCGGGTCCTGGGGGATCTCGTCGGCTTTTTGGGAGCGGTCAGAGGGCTGCCGGCCGGCTACAGCAAGGATTTGCAGGAAGACAAGGCACATCTTTTTGACGCCGTCGACACGCTCTTGATCACGCTCCCG
>JBDHFY010000363.1:0-4099 GCA_039590195.1 Gemmatimonadota bacterium
GTCGCACACGCCGAAGCCGGGAACGCTGTGGCTGCCGCCGCGGATGGAAAGGGTCAGCCCGTTGTCTCGGGCGAAGTTGACCGCCGCCATGACGTCCGCGACATCGGCACAGCGGGCTATCAGGCGCGGATGCCGATCGATCATGCCGTTGTAGACCTTGCGAGCCTCGTCGTAGCCCTCGTCGCCGGGCTCAATGAGCTCGCCTCGTAGGCCGGTCTTGATCTCTTCGAGAGTTGCTTGTGCAATCACTGGATTCTCCTCCTTCTTGAATTGGGGGTATCTGCGATGATCTTGTTGGCTTCGCTGGGATCGATACCGTCGCTCCCCGTCACCCGTCAAACGGGCGAGACGCTCCGGCAACGTTCCGTAAGTTACCACCAGCGGGACGAAGCTAGCTCCCGTCCCGTTTCTCTGCACCCGACGCGCTACGAATCAAGGCTAATCGCGAACATACAATCGAAGGTGATCTTCCCATCCGGGTCGAGCTCCGAAAGGTTCACCGCACCGGAAAGGCGAACGGCTCCCGTCGCTCCGTTGAACCTTCCGGTCCCACTAAGGACGCTGTTTTCGCCATCCTGGGGGACAGCGCCGGTGATGTGAGTGAAATCCACAGAACCATCAAGGATCGGCTGGACGGTGGTGCGACCGCGCGAGACGAGCGTACCTCCGGGGAAGTTGAAGATCGTGGTCCCCGTCAACGCCATGCCGCCGCCATCATCCGGGTCGATATCCGCGAGGCAGTCCGTGGCGTCGCCAATGACGTTGCCCGTAGCAAGGTCCACCAGGTCTACCGTGAAGCACAGACCTTCAGTGGTGCCCCGATCAGTTTCCGGAATCTCCATCATTTCAACTTCCGCCGTGCCTCTGAGCGCCACGACGAGGTCGTGACCGTTGCGGCCGGGTTTCGTGACGGCTTCGGTGTCTGATCCACCGAGAGCGCCGCTGAATACGGCCGCCAGCAATCCTACGATCCCGAGCGCTCCTGCTACTGCTATGCTCCTGATTCTCATGTCGGTCCTCCTCCTGTAGATCATTAGTACGTTCCGATACACCGAGGTGCAGCTACTTCACATCGAGTCGTCCCCCTGATCGAGACCGTCTGCCGAGTTTCCCCGCGCCCGCCACATTGCAGACCCAATTCCCGGTCAGCGCGAGCAGTCACCAGTCATTGCTACGCCCGCGCCGCCTGGTTGGATTTGGCGCCGATCCCGCGAAAAATCATCTGGCGATTTCCCAGTGTTGGCGTAGGCGGGGAGCCGCCTAGTCGATCACAACCGTGGTGCAGGCCGTCTGGTAGACGTCCAACCCACCCGCCTGAAGGGTCCATTGAGCACCGACGGTGGCTCCGGACAGCGGCGCCAGGTCAGATGGCGTCAGGGTCAGGTCAGCGTGAGCCGCCCCACGGGCGTTGGTATCGAGTGTCGCGGTCACCATGGCGAACAGAGAGTCACCACCGCAACCACCCCCAAAGGCTTCGAGTACCGCATCGTAGCCTGTGTGCGGCATAGCGCCGGTGATCATGTATCGTTCAAGGGCACCGTTCACCGGGCCGTTCGGGTGGATATTGACGACGTGACCGGCGCGCAGCTCGGGATGTCCAGCCGCGTCACCGTCCGCGGTCAATTCGAAGTTGAGCCGCTCGGAGTGATACACCTGGTCCGCCAGCGCCGCTGTGGCAGCCGTTAGGGCAAGGATCGAGGCGGCGATAGAAACAAGAACGATGGTCCGCATAGCAATTTCTCCCTTCGGTGAGATGGCCTCTAAGCCGGCACGGCCTCGCCTTCCACCTGCGCCATGATGGCCAGCATCTCCTCGTGGTCCGGACCCGCGAAGGGAGCAGTTGCCGGCACCGCTGACAAGGCCTTCAGCAGGGATGCGGTGCGACCGCGAGCCACGGGGCCGTGCGAGCTCAGGATTGTCTCGGGTGCGAATCTGCTGACGGTCTCGAGTTGACTGTCGAACTTGTTTTGGTCCACGAGATGGAGCCAGGGGCTTACGGCGCTGGCGAACGTGCGGAACCCTTCCGTGAAGGCCGCCTCCGGGACGTCGGTGACCTCTTCCGCGGGTTCGGGAATCAAGACGCCCAGGGAGTCTGCTGAAAAGAGAACACGGTTCTTCGAGTCGTAGAACCCGTGCGTGGCAGGGGAATCCCACACGGGCGGTCGTATCACGGTCAGATCTCGATCACCGGCGCTAAAGCTCTGGCCGGGGTTAATCAGCAGCAGCCGATCCATCGGCAGCTCGTGAGTGTCGGCCAGCCTGGCGAAGCCGAGGAAATTGGTGACCACCCGCGCGTTCGGGGCAATCTTCATCGCCTGAGCAAGATTACCGGCGTGGTCGTTGTCATCATGGGTCAGGAAGATCCACTTGATCTCCGTGGGATCTATCAGGGATCCCAGGGTTGTCAGGAACTCCTCTCGTTCGATCGGCATGCCGGTGTCTACGAGGACGGGCTCACGAGCCTCGATCAGGTACCAGTTGATCGGCAGCAGCCCTAAGTGGCCTGCTGGGAAGAATGTCGGAACGATGTAGGTGTCCGAGTTAACGCGACGGGGTTTCTCCACGGGGATGCTCCTTTGAAATGATCCTTGTGCCGATTCGGGCTGTGGCCATCGGCTTAGGGCGGTGACGACAAGCGGCGACGCTGTCTACGCGACCCTCCGGCTTGTCTATTGGGGTGGCCCGCCCAATATCCGGTGGACCCGCAGTCGCTGCCCGCTATGTCGAATTGAGGTGGCCCGCCCTGGCCGCCCAATATGAGACCATTATACTCTCCTTCGCCCGTGTGTCAAGACCTATTGGGGTTGTCGTCGATCGCCGACGCCGACGGCATACTGGGCAGCCCCGAGGACCTCAACCACAACGGCGTCCTGGACGGTGCCGCGAGCTCCCTCGCCACCGGTAATCCTCCCTTTGCCCTGTCGTTCGAGGACTACGACGGCGTGATCGGCGGCGACGGTTGCCACGACTCCCCGGGCAACGACTTCGACGGCGACACGTTCCGCGACGAACTGGAGGCCCTCTTCCTCGGCACCAACCCCACCAGCGGCTGCCCCCTTACCGGCGAGGCCACCGGCATCGACGACGATGGCGATGGAAGCATCGATGAGGTCGGCGACTGCGCCAACGACGAGGAGCCCGACCCCTGGCCCATCGACTTTGACGACAATCAGTGGATCAACATTCCAGACACCGTGCAGATGACGCCGCCGACGTTCAACTCCACCTGCGTGGCCTGACGGCAGTCACGAGCGCGCCCCTCGCCGTTGCCATCGAACATTACTGTCTTGCATATGACGGGCCCGTACCACCTTCCCCTAGGATGAGATTTGTGCTCACATATTGCTGTGAGGAGCAAGCAGGCCACGCAGGTCACATATGACGGGAAGGTGCGGAAGTCGCTGGCGGATGCGCTGAGCGGTCGGACCCAGCTCGAGCGAGGGGAAGCCGCAGCGATCGCGCGGGAGGTTGGCTGCAGCCGAGAATACGTGCGCCAGGTCATGCGGCGCCTCGGAGTTACGATCAAGCCCCCCGCAGTTCCACCATCCTGTACGGGCTGCGGGAGGCCCATGCCAAATGCGAAGACCCGCACTTGCCAGTCGTGTCGCCGAAAGAACGCATTTGTGACACTGAAATGCGCGTACTGCGGCAAGGATTTTGAGCGCCGTCGCAGCCTTCACGATGCCTACGTTCGACGTACCGCTACTCAGCGGCGCGGTCCTGTTTGCAGCCGGGGATGCACCGCCACGGAGCCAAGGTCGTGTTCGTGGTGCGGGCGGTCGGTTGGCAACAGGTGGCGGTCAAGAATGGGACTGCAGGCATTTTGTGGACCTCCAGCGTCGTGTCTCATAGAGGCCCAAAGTGCGATACATCCTATACTGTGGCGTTACATCACCGAGGACCTGATACCCATGAAGGAGAATTTGGACGGCATAGCACGCCTGCGATCGACGCGAGCTACGTCCAAGAGGCGCGACACCGGCGGCGCATAGGGTCGCCCTGGCGATCGGGCCGGCCTAGAGATCCAGCGCTGAGAATGGCCTGCCCGGTGACGACTGGATCAACTATCTGAACTTTGTGCAGATGCCGTCGCCGGCGG
>JBDHFY010000364.1:0-4091 GCA_039590195.1 Gemmatimonadota bacterium
CGGCGTTTCTAAACGCCGAAACCGCGGCGGGAATCGCTCCGCGTGAGAAGACCATGATCTCAGCCTCGCCCCACTGTCGGTTCGCGGGTTAACAACCCGCGCTCGGCCCCTGCGCCGGGTTCGCGGGTCAACAACCCGCGCTCGGCCCCGGCGGGGACGCGTCCTGAAGGACGCCCGGCGTCGGGGGCACCTTTCAAGGTGCGTCGCGAAGCGCCGAGCCGGCGTTCTCAACGCCGGAACCGGAGCCAGCCACGGCGTCACGAAAGGGCGTTCTTCAACGCCGGAATCCGTGTCTCCCGGGCGGCTCTAACGGGTAAGAGGAGCGAGGTCTGCCACCGTCCGGTCGCGAGGGCCTACCCGCGCTCGGCCCCTGCGATGGGTTCGCGGGTTAGCAGAACCCGCGCTCGGCCGCTGCGGGGACGCGTCCTGAAGGACGCCCGGGCAAAAGGGGGCGCCTTTCAAGGCGCGTCGCGCCAGCGCCGAGCCGGCGTTCTTTAACGCCGGAATCGATGCCGGCCGCGGCGTCGCGAAGGGCAGTTTCAACACCGGAATCGATCCCCGCCACGACGCTACACCGGTCAACCGGAGCCAACGAAGGAACGCCGCTGTCTCAAGGATCGGTCGAGCTGCTCGCGGCCATCTGCATCCGCCATGAAGACCAGCGTCATCTCTGCTTCGACGGCAGTGTCCGGGGGCGGTCGGAATTCGTAGTCACCGGTTCCCGCACGACGAACCGCCAGCAGCACCGCTCCCTTCACATTGTCCACCTTGAGTGCTTTCAGGGTCTTGCCGACCGCAGTGGCGTCGGACGGCACCGTCAGCTCCTCGACCCGCAGACTGCGTGCGTCATCGCGGACCATCCGGTCCAAGAATGTCACGACATGCGGCCGCACCAACTCAGATGCCATCCGCATACCGCCGATACGGCTGGGGCTCACCACGGCGTCCGCACCTGCCGCTCGAAGCTTGGCCTCCGTCGCAACCCGCTCTGTGGCGGCAACGATCCTCGCATGCGGTGCCAGGCGGCGGGCAGTGAGCACCACGAGGATGTTGTCGTTGTCACTGTCCATGCTCGCAACAACCCCACCGGCTCTGTCGACACCTGCATCGCGAAGTGTGTCGTCGTCTGTTGGGTCTCCCACGAGGTGCGGGATGTCGCCGAGCCCGTTCAACAGCTCGCCGGCTTCATCGGCCTTAGGGACAACGAAGACGACCTGCCGCTTCGTCTTCCTGAGCTCGTCGGTCACGTAGCCGGCAGCGGCAGTATCACCAACCACGAGGTAGTGACCGGTCATTTGCCCGATTGCCTTTTCCATTCTGGCCCTCGCAAATGCGTGGAACAGCTCTCCCTCGATGACAAAAGCTCCCATGAGTGGTACCGCGTACAGCACCACGCTCAATCCGCCCAACAGGAGAAAAATGGTGAACGCCCGACCGGCAGGATTGTTGGATAGGTCGATCACCTCCCCGAACCCAACCGTAGTGAGCGTGATCAACGTCATGTAGATCGCGTCGACTAGTCCGTACTCGTCGCCGCCGATAATCAAGTAGCCGACGACGCCTACGGCTGTCACTACCCCCAACGCCGCCACTGCGATAAAGAGTCGACGGCGCAGCCGATACAGTCCGGCCGGATCACCCATCACCCTCGCCGGCACAATCCTCCTCCTAGGACGTTGATCGAGTTTGGAGCTTTGCCCATATCAACTTCTGCCCCTGCGCACGGCAGCGCAAGCCACGAGCAAGGGGTAGCGACTCCCGGACGGTCGTGCGTCAGCGAGACGACAGGACAAACATATTCCCGTCGGGATCCTTGAAGACAGCCGCCGTGCCCCAGTCGGCCTTCTGAGGCTCCTGAGTGAATTCAACGCCGCGGCCGACCAGCTCCTGATGTGTCCGCTCCACATCGTCCGCGAGAAAGCTCAGGTTGGAGAACGTGCCGACGCGATCTTCCTGTCCCTGTGGGGTGAACAGCACGAGGCGGGTGTCGGCGCCGGGGATGCGAAGCTCGATCCAGCGCTGGTTGTCGTCGAACGGATGATCCGTCGCCACCTTGAAGCCAAGCTTTTCGGTGAAGAACTCCAGCGCCCGATCCTGATCGCTCACGGGGATGCCGGCAAACTTGATGGCCCTGATCATGACTGCCTCCTCTCGCGGTTGTGACATCGACGGGGCAACAATTAGGCGGTGGCCAGCCTGGACGACGAGGCGTGAAACGGCTACTATGGCAACGTTTGCCATAGCTTCGCGGAGAGGTCCGTGTGAAGACTGTTGAATTCGACGCGTACATCCTGGACACCCTCATGCCCGATCTGGTGGGACATGATCGACAACCGGCCGCGTTCCTGGTCTTCCTGTATTTGTGGAGGCAGACCAGAACCAGACGAGAGCCCACGTCAATGTTGAGCCTCCGGGAAATCGGAGAGGGCACCGGTCTCTCCAAGCGGTCGGTGCAATCTGCCCTTCGCACGCTTGTCAAGAGACGGCTCATCAGCGTCTCACGGCCGGCCATCACCGCGGTACCCACCTACGAGGTGCTTCGCCCTTGGCACCGCAGATTCAGGGAGTGAGCCCTTGGGCGACATGACCGATCGCGCTCTCCGGGTCAGCGACCTATCAAAGGTTTATCGCACGCGTCGCAAGCGCGTCGCCGCCGTTGACCACGTCAGCTTTGACGTCGCACGAGGTGAAGTGGTCGGGCTGCTGGGACCGAATGGCGCGGGCAAGACCACGACCATCAAGTGTCTGTGCACGCTCGTGCGTCCGTCGGCGGGGCATATGGAGATCTCAGGCGTGAACGTGCAAAGTCACCCACGGCGGGCCCTCGAGAAGATCGCCGCGGTCCTGGAGGGTAATCGGAACATCTACTGGCGGCTGAGCCCTCGGGAGAACCTCGAATTCTTTTCCGGGCTCCAAGGGATGCCGACGAGGCGGGTCAGACCATACATCGACGAGTTGATCGATCGATTCCGCCTCCAGGATAAGGCCGACGTCTCGGCACGGATGCTCTCCCGGGGCATGCAGCAGAAACTCGCGGTCGCCTGTGCGCTAGTGAAACACACGGACATTCTGCTGCTCGACGAGCCGACACTGGGCCTCGACGTCGAGACCTCACACGAGCTCCGTGACGCCATCAAGAACATGGCGCGACAGGAGAACCGCACGATCCTGTTGTCCACCCACGACATGAACGTCGTGCAAGATGTATGCGATCGCGTAGTGATAATCCACGAGGGACGCGTCGTGACCGACGATCGCGTGGCCAATCTCTTGGATCTCTTTCGGGCCAGAGCCTATCGGTTTCGCCTCGAAGGGCGACTCAGCGAAGCTCAATGCCGCAAGTTGCAGGACAAATTCGAGCTCATTCATTTATACCACACCGACCATACCTCGGAGATTGAGGTCGAACTCCTCAAGAATGAGACACTCTACCAGCTCATGGACATCCTGCGAGAGGAAGGAAGCGTCATCGAGAGCATCGACCGCCAGGATCCCAACTTCGAGGAGATCTTCCTCTCTATCGTGCGGGGAGGGAACTGATGGCGACCCTCATCATGATCAAGGCGATGTTCAAGCGTTACGCCATCGAGTTGAGGCGCTACTACTTCAACACGCTCTCCATGCTGGTTTCGTTCTACTTCGTGTTCCTGCTGATCTTTCTGGGCATCCGGACATTCGCAGGCGGGAGCCAGCAGTTCGGCAACGCGTTGGGAGGGATGGTCGTCGGGTTTACCATCTTCTATCTCACCATCTACGCGTACGCCGAGCTCTCCTGGGTGCTCGTGCAGGAGGCACAGCAGGGAACGCTGGAGCAACTCTCCATGTCACCGCTCGGGTTAGGTCGTGTGCTGATCGCTCGAATCTTTGCGGCACTCGCGTTCAGAGTCGTCATCATGTTCGCGCTTCTCGTCTTGATGATGGCGACCACGGGCCGCTGGCTTTCTGTCGACGTGGCCACAATCATACCTCTCCTGATTCTGACGGTGGCGGGTGCGCAGGGGGTCGGCTTCGTCATGGGCGGCCTCGCTCTCGTGTTCAAGCAAATCCAGGCGGCGCTCGGTATTCTGCAATTCGTGTTCGTAGCGCTGATC
>JBDHFY010000365.1:0-4086 GCA_039590195.1 Gemmatimonadota bacterium
GATGGATCCGCCCTGGACGGTGAAGTCCTCGGCGATGACGACGACGGGACGGCCGTCCACGCGAGCCACCCCGCCCACCAGGGCATCGGCGGGCACCGGCTCTCCTCCGGCCGGGTGCGCAGCGCCGCCCAGCGCGCCGACCTCCTTGAACGTTCCCTCGTCGCACAGGCGTGCCACCCGTTCCCGCGCGTTCAGGCGACCCCTCGCAGCCTGACGCGCCAGCCGCTCGGGCCCACCCATGGCGGTAGCGGCATCCGTTCGGTCCTCGAGATCGTCCAGGAGATCGTCCCAACCGTCGTCTCGTCGTATCACCAAAGCGTGCCCTTTCCTCGGGTCGGCGTCGGGAACAACCTGGTGAGAAATGCAGGCTAGTGGCGTGACCGCCGTCGCCTCCAAGAGAGCCACATCAGCGGCGACAGGACGAGGAAAGCCAACTCGAAGCCGCGGCCGCAGGAACGCGGCCGGTAGACCGACCGAACAACCCAAACCTGGGTTCCTGGCCCTATCAAACGTGCCAGCAACCCGTCGTCCCCTCCTATTGCCAAACCTTCCGTGGACCCTTCGAGAAGATCACCGATCAACCCATCGCCGCTAATGAGTCCACTCAATAGTAGATCGATGAGTTCATCCGCATCAGGCGCGAACAAATTCGACCCTGTGCCGAGGAAGAGCCCGCTGCCGTCCTCTCCAACCGCCATGTTCCTGAAACCATAATTCCAGATACCGAACCCAAACATGGGAAGTCTAAGCTGTTCCCAATTACGACCGTCGCAGGAGCTCCACAGTTGTGCGGAAGGTGTAAGAAGGTCGATCCAGGACAAGTCGACATCACCCAGATCAAGATCGC
Organism: Gemmatimonadota bacterium; assembly: GCA_039590195.1. GTDB lineage: Bacteria > Gemmatimonadota > Gemmatimonadetes > Gemmatimonadales > GWC2-71-9 > JBDHDY01. The sequence goes on from JBDHFY010000365.1 coordinate 848, forward strand.
CACCCAGATCAAGACCACCACCCCCATCGAGAGCAGACAGGAAATCTGAAGTAAATGTCCCCATGTAGAGCTTGCCTTCGAATTCTGCCATTGACCATACATAGGTATTACGATCGAATCCAAATCCGTCTACGGTGATCACACTCCACTCATCTTGGGAGCCGTCATACCTGAGAAAGGTGAACCCACGGCTGAAATTCGCAGTTCCCAAGAAGAGCTCGCCGTTGTAGACATATAACTTGAGGACACCCGTATTGTTCAAAGTGGTTAGATCGACTCCATCGACTACCGTAGGTGAAGCATTGACAACATTTCCAGATTGATCAACTTCATACAACAGTATTTCACCAGACTGGTTTCCGGAGCCCGCATATAATCTACCCCTATATGCGGCAAGGTCTGTAACCCCTACCCCAACGGGTCCAACCCCATCAGCGATCTTTTCCCATGTTCCTTCTCCATCATAACGCCACAGATCTCCACAATCAGATCCTACATACAACCAACCGTCATACACCGCCAAAGCCCTATAAGACCAACACTGAAGTTCGGGTGGGTTTGCAACTGGTGTCCAATTGACCCCGTCGTCGGTGACGAGGAGTTGAGCAGTACCTGTAAAGTCCGAAGAGGAAGCGTAGAGTTCATCCTCATAAACGATGAGTTTTCTGAAGCCACCTGACGGGGGATCTACAGCCGAATCATATACCTGCTCCCAGCTCCGATGGGTATATCGATACCTCCAGATTTCACTACCGCTAGAATCCTGATAGCCGAGCTGCGTGAAGCAGGTAAAGATGAGAGCCGGATTATTCCCCGGAGGAAGGTTCGCTACGCAATCGAGAAAATCGGGATCCTGGAAGGCACCAATGATATCGAAATGTACGTTACTCGTTCCTACATACATATACCCTTCATAATCCTGCATGGACCATGCATATTTGTTCCACTGATCACCGAAACCAGGGCCCAACCATCGCGTCGTGTCCTTCCACTTCAGCAACGGCGACTGGCCAGCAATTGCATTCGGTATCAACAAGAAGCACATTCCCAACACGGCCAACGACGTCACTACGGATTCCCTATGTGACCAGAGCATTCCTTTCCTCCCTCCGTTACTGATACAGGATCAGGGCGCGGGGGATCACCATACCAGCGCCATCTGTTGCCGGTCAATGAAAAAGGGGGCGAATCTGCTCGTGGGAGGACGCGAAACGTCCGGTCTCGCCGTCCATCGGTGGCAGTGTGCCAGCGCGCGACCCTCCGAGCCAAGTCGGCGGTCCCGCGCGTGGCCGAGTGCGGCTTCGGGTGTCTCTACTGGGCGAAGGAGACCAGCAGCCAATCGGGCTCCGGATCGACGTGCACGAACTGGGGAGCGTCTTCCTCCGGCTCGTAGAACCCGATCAGCGAATCCGTCTCCGAGAGCCAGAACAGATCCGCGGCGCCGTCGCCGTCGAAGTCGCCGACGCTCCCGACCTGCCAGCCCGGTCCGGCGTCGACGACGCGGTCCCAGGTCGCCGGCTTCCGACGCCCGTCCATGATCAGCACGGCCACGACGTCGGAGGCGCTGTCCCGGTACACCAGGTCGTCGTCACCGTCCGCGTCGAAGTCGCCGGCGCCGAGGATCTCGACGGCGCTTCCCGCCACGTCCAGGCTCGCCGCGGCTACGCTACCGTCCATGAAGCTCGCCGTGAGGGCACCCTCCGGCCCGCGCCACAACAGGTCCGTTCGGCCGTCGCGGTCGAAGTCGCCCGTCGCAGCCACGCTACTACCTGCGGCGACGGAAACCTCGAGGGACACGATGTCGGCGGCCTCCCCCGCGTTCATCAGCCACAGGAAACGTTCGCCGCTGACCTCGTCCCACACGTGCAGATCGGCCAGCCCGTTGCCGTCGTGATCGCCGGTCGAGACCAGCACCTCGTCGGCACCGAGCTCGCCCACCGGCGCGAGCGGGGCGACGGGGGCGGTCTCGACCAGGATCGCGAGGGGGGAGAAAGCGAGCATCCCTTCCTCGCTCTCCCACAGCAGGTCGGTCATGCCGTCGCCGTCGAAGTCATCCGTAGCGACGACCCACCAGCCGGCGTCCGGCCGAAGGAAGGACACCCGGGCGCACAGGGAGCCATCTGCGAAGCCGGTGAGATGCAACGCGAGACTCGGCGCGGCGTCTTCCCAGAGCAGGTCGGTGGTGCCGTCGAAGTCGAGACACGTGTTCTCCTCCGCGAGACGCGTCTTCTCCTCTGGCGAGGCGGTCTGGCCCGCCGCGATGTCTTCACTCTCCTGCCCTGACTCGGTGGTCTCGACCGGCGCGCTTTGCGCGACAACGGATCCGGGCTCGACCGTGCTCGACGCCTGCGCGGTGGCGGCGGCCACCACGCCCGACGGCGTGAACAGGATCTCCACGGAGGTGTCGGACAGCGGACCCATGCTTCCCTCCGCGTCGAGTCCGGCCACGCGAATGCGCACTCTCTCACCGACGTCGCCCCTGACGGTCGCGCTCGCGGTCGGCACGTCCTCCTGGGCCGTGAAGATCCCGTTGTTGCGCGACACGAACACGCGGTAGGCCACGACCGGACCGCTGGCGTCCGACCAGGCCACCGTCGCCGCCTGCGCGCCCTCGCTGACCGGCGCACCAGAGCCGCTGTCGTCGGTGTCGCTGCAGCCAGCCAGAGCCATCCATCTGGCCAGCACACCAGAGCCGCAGTCACCGGTGTCGCTGCAGCCAGCCAGAGCCATCCATCTGGCCAGCACACCAGAGCCGCAGTCACCGGTGTCGCTGCAGCCAGCCAGAGCGATCCATCCGAGTGTGAAGACCAAGAGGCGCAGTCGCCGCGTTCCGAACATGGACCAGAAATTCGGAAAGTCCGGCCGATGCCGATGTGCGCGGGATCACAACCCTCAGAAATGCACAGCCGCGGGGCTGGCAGCGGGATCGCGAGTCCTGTGCGATTCCCAGCGAATCGGGATCCCCCGGGGGATTGCGTTACCATTTACGGGACCCGGGGCTCTTCCCGGCCCCGAAGGGGGTACGGTGGTCGAAGGAGCTCTCGACTTCAATCACCTCTTGGCTGGCAAGACGCTGATCTTCGACGTCAACATCCCCGAGATCCAGTAGCGACGCGCCGACTGTCGGGAGCTTCAGGCCGCTCGTGCGTTCTCGGAGCGCATCCGGTAGATCCGGACGCCGGCATGCAGGTGGGTACCGACCGCCATGTAGGCCAGCACGGCCTCGATCTGGCCGGTGA
>JBDHFY010000366.1:0-6734 GCA_039590195.1 Gemmatimonadota bacterium
TCGCTGAGTCGAGCCTCGAGGTCGGCTTTCACGGCATCGAGCTGGACTCGCCGTTGCGCCACCAAATCCTGGACCTCGTTCTCCAACGTGTTCAGCCGTCTTCGAGCGTCTCGCATGGGTCCCGCGACGAGCGTGTTGACCCGCGCCCGTACTTGCCGTTCGGCATCGGCGATCTCCCCCTGAAGCTCGCGTCTCAGACTGGTGGAGATGGCCGTTCCCACGTTTGATCGAATGGCGAGACGGGGACCGGCAACGTTTCCGCTGAACCTCAACTCGATCTCCACGTCCCGAATTCCGGATACCGCGCGCCACAACAAGTTCTCCGCCCGGCCCCGGACACCCCCGGCCTGTTGATCCGTCAAGCGCTCCCATGACACGCGGGGTGAACGCCAAAACCACCTGCCCGACACGGAGTCCCCACGCCGGGAGAAGGCGAGGTCCGTCACACCGCGACCGAGATCCAAGCGGGCTCCTAGCGCCGGAAGGGAAACTGAAGGCAGCGGGACGCCTGCCAGACTGAGGGACACCGAGTCCCTCACGTTCTCGGTCACATGGTCGAGCAGGACGTTCAGTCGCACCGCGTCCGGGCCGGCCGCGCCGCCGGTCCGGGCGGCGGCCAGTACGAGGGGTTCACCGTACAGCGCGGGCCCGGTGGAGAGGCCACGGATCTGCGCCTGATAGAGACCCGCACCGGCGCCGCTCCCCTCGATCTCCATACCAATTTCCCCAAAGGCGAGCGTGAACCTGGGATATCCTCCCTGCGCGGGGAAGTCGACCGTCGTTCCGGCCCGGCGCGCCCGCTGGGGGCCAGCTCGTCTCCTGGGATCCAGCCCGGGCGGGAGATACTCCTGCGCCAGGGCCAGCCACGAGAGTACCGGAAGAAGCCGGGTGAGCGCGAGATCGCCGAACAGCGCCGGCGAGATGTCAGGCGCCTCGAGGGAGGGGATTCGCAGCAGGCTCCTGGCGTACGCGAGATCCCTTCGCCGGGCGTCTCCCAACGCGCCGGCCTGATCGCGCAACGACCCCATGCCATTCGTCACGTCCTGTTCCAGCGACGTAACGCTGGCCCGCAGCGTCGTGAGCCCGTCGACGGTGGACTGGCCGGACCGCACGGTGCTCACGAGGCCTGCGGGACCGAGGCTGCGGAGCGAGGCGCCCTGCAATCGATTCACCAACGCACGGGCCGAATCGATAATGGGGCCGGGGTTCAGCGCACGCAGGGCCGATCCCCATTGACTGCGCGCCGAATCGACAGTCGTCGTGATCCCACGAACGAGCGCGGGCGTTGCCAGACTCTCCGGTTGGATGGCGCTCACGTTCACGGTACTTCCGAGCCCGTCCAGGCTAAACGAAGGGACTCTTACACGGTCCGCCCATGCCGCCACCTGTCGCCGCACGGCGGTATTGGTTTGACTCGGTCTCTCGAGAGCACCGGACGTTTCCCGTTCCGTGCCAAATCGCACTCCCCTGATCGCCATCGTATCGACGAAGATCTTCTTCTCGAGCAAGGGGGCCACCCGAACTTGCGCGACGATTTCCTCCGCCTCAAACAAGTTGGTCATGGGTGCATCCGGATTGGCCACCTGGAGGCCACGCAAGGTGATCGCCCCATCACCCAATCGCACGTCGGCCTCTTCCACGTCGACTCGGGCACCTACGATTTCCGCGCCGACGGCCTCCACGCTCTTACGCACGATGGTATCGAGCAAGAGCAACCATACGACGATCACAAGGCCGAGAAACAACGTCAGCGGTATCACCGCCTTCCACCGCATGAGCTTCATGGTCACTCCGGCTGGAAGAGGCGATAGATGTTGTAGGCCTTCGATGCCTTGACGGTCCGGAAGAGCTTCGTGCGCTGGAGGGGTGGAAGAACTTTCTCCCGATACTTCGCTACACCAACCCGAGCGAGGAAGTAGATGGGAACCGCAAGCACGACCCACCCGATCAAGCTTCCCAGCACCACCGTGTTGTTGTAGTTCGACAGTGGAACGACCGGAACGTTGTACAGGGCCGTCCACGCGGGAACGAGCACAGACGTTCCTCCGAGCAGCACGAAACCCACAGAATCGAAGGCTGAATCGAGCAGGAATCCCACTGGCGTGAACAGCAACCATCCCAGCATCGCAGCCGGCAACGACACGTTGAACACCACCACGACCGCAAGGATCAGGAGATTATGAAGGTTGAGGAGGGGTGTCAGGCCGAACGCCGCTCCGAGCGCGATCCCGGTCGCCACCTGACCGGGCGTTCCATCGGAGTTGAGCGTGCGAATGAGCTTCTGGAGCAACTTGAGCCAGAGCATACGCCCAAAACTGGGCACTGGCGAATGAATTTGGAAGAGGGGGTGAGGGGAGAAAAGGTTGTTAAATTTGCACACATGCATTCACTCGACGCGATTCTTCGACCAACATCGGTGGCGGTGGTCGGTGCGTCCCGACGCCCGAATTCCATCGGCTGGCAGATCGTCCACAACCTGTTGCAGCACGGATTCAAGGGCCCCGTGTACCCGGTAAACCCCACAGCCACGTCCGTCCATTCCATCGCAGCCTACCCCTCGGTTCGTGACATTCCCGGGCTGGTCGATCTGGCCGTCATCGCGGTTCCGGCGGAACGTGTGTTGGAAGCGGCCCGGGAGTGCGTTGAGGCCAATGTTCGGGGCCTTGTCGTGATCTCGGCCGGTTTCAAGGAGGTTGGAGGCGCCGGCGTGGCCCGGGAGCAAGAGCTGCTCGGTCTCCTGAAGGGCTCGGGGATTCGGATGGTCGGGCCGAATTGCATGGGAGTCATCAACACGCAGGAGACCGTACAGCTCGACGCCACGTTCGCCCCGGCGATGCCGCCTGCCGGACCGATGGCCTTCATGAGCCAGTCGGGCGCGATGGGGCTCAGTATTCTCGACTACGCCGAGAGCCTGGGGATCGGCCTCTCCATGTTTGTCTCGGCGGGCAACAAGGCTGATGTGTCGGGCAACGATCTCTTGGAATACTGGCGCGACGACCCCAACACAGAGCTCATCCTCATGTACCTGGAGAGCTTTGGCAACCCGGTCCGGTTCGTACAACTTTGCCGGCAGATCACGCCTCACAAGCCGGTGTTCATCGTGAAGTCCGGGCACACAGGAGCCGGTGCGCGGGCCGCTGCCAGTCATACGGGTGCGCTCGCACAGACCGCCCTGGCGACTGACGCGCTCATTACCCAGGCCGGAGCCATCCGGGCGGAGAAGGTGCAGGATCTGTTCGATATGGCGATGGCGTTCTCCAATCAGCCCCTTCCCACCGGCAACCGCGTGGCCATCGTGACGAACGCCGGCGGTCCCGGCATCATCCTGGCGGACGCCTGCGAAGACAACAACCTCGACGTCACTGCCCTAACGCCTGACACCCAGGAGAAGCTTCGATCGCAGCTTCCCGACGAAGCCAGTGTGCGGAACCCCGTAGACCTCATCGCTTCCGCCACGGCACAGAGCTACGAGTTCGCCGTCAAGACGGTCTTGGAGGACCCCAACGTCGACGCGGCCATCGCGGCCTTCGTCCCACCGCTTGGGATCCAAACGCAGGAAGTCGCGGAAGCCATCGTCGAGGCCAATGCCATGCATCCGAACAAACCGCTGCTGACCGTTCTGATGGGGCGCGAAGGCCTGCCCGCAGGCCTCGCCGAGTTGCGCGAGGCGAAGGTGCCGGGCTATCTCTTCCCCGAGTCCGCCGCCCGCGCCCTCGGCACCATGTGGCAATACGTCAGCAAGGGCAAACGGCGCAAAGGACGGACGGTGTCATTCGACACGGACGATGACACCGTGACGGCGATCATCGACTCCACACTGGCCGACAACCGATTGAAGTTGAGTGAACCGGATGTCTTGCGGGTTCTGGGGGCGTACGGGATCGCGGTCGTGGAGTGGACGTTCGTTTCGCACGACGGACAGACGAGCCTCGCCACTGCCGCGAGTCAGGCGGCGAAGAAGGTCGGCCGGCCGGTCGCGCTGAAGATCGTGAGCCCCGATATCATGCACAAGACGGACGTCGGGGGCGTGGTGTTGGGTGTGGAGTCGGACGCGCAAATCGAGCGAGCCGTCCGACTCGGAGCCGAGGATCGATGGAGTGTTGATCCAAAAGATGGCCCAAGCGGGCCGCGAGACGATTGTCGGCGTGACGAGGGTACCGCGCGTCGGACCCATGGTGATGTTCGGCCTGGGCGGCATCTACGTCGAGGTGGTGAAGGACGTCGTGCTGCGCCTCAGCCCACTGCGGGATTCGGATGCCGAAGAGATGGTACGCAGCGTCAAGATGTACCGCTTGCTCGAGGGCGTTCGCGGTGAGCCACCCCGCGACCTCGACGCGCTCCGAAACGTCATCCTCCGCGTCGCCCAACTCGCGGAACGACATCCACGAATCGCCGAGCTGGACATCAATCCGCTCCTGTCTCTCGACGAAGGCGCGATCGCGGTTGATGCGAGGATTCAGTTGGGGAGTGATGAGCCAACAGCTAATCGCTGATTAGCTGTTGGCTCACCGCGACCAGCTGCCGGCTGCCAGCTCCCACCAGCGAGAGAAGTGGGCGTATCTCGGTTTGCGTTGACAGCAGCTGAACGTTGCGGAATCTCAGATCGAGCCGAGCAGCTGGCAGCTGGTCGCCGGCAGCTCATCAACTCACCACCGCCTCCCGACTCCCTCCCGCACGACTCACCAGCACAACACTCAACACGACGAGGGCCAGGCCACCCAGGAAGCTGAACCTCAGGGGTTCGTCGAGGAGCACCGCACCCCAGAAGACCGCAAACGTCGTCTCGATCGCGACACTCATGCTCACGAACGTCGTATCGAGCCGTTTGAGGAGCCAGAAGATCGAGAGGTAGCAGCCGCATGTCACGACGAACGCCAAGTACAGAATCGAGCCGACAGCCCGAGCGGTGACGCGTATGTCCGCGCCGCCCTCCAGCATCAGCGCCCCGACGACGAGAAACACCGCTGCCGAGGCCACCTGGATTGCCGTGAGCCAAAGAGTTGAAGTGTCCCTACCGTGTCGCCGAACCAGGACCGCGGCGACCGCCGCCGACACCGACGCCACCAGCACCCCTGCCACATGCCACAGCGAAGGGGCACCCAGGCCTTCCGCTGGGCTTGCAAGCAGCGCAACGGCCCCGACCGCGAGCAAGGTACCGAGCACCTTCGGGCCGGTGAGCGGCTCGTTGCGGAGCATGAAATGAGCGGTAAGCGCCGTGAACGCGGGAAAAGTGGCGAAGAGCATGGCAGTGAGACCGGACGAGATCGTTTGCTCGGCCCAGAAAACGAGTGCGTACGGAATGCCGAGTTGCGGCAGTCCCACCAGCGCCCAGAACAGAACGTTCCGAGGGGTGGGACGCCGGGATGACGCCACAACTCCCGCGATGGCCAGGAGAACCACACCGGCGAGGGCGGTGCGCACCGCCGCAAACGTCAAAGGGGGAAGATCACGGAGCCCGATCCTGATGACGCTCCAAGACGTTCCCCAGATCGTAGCGGTCACCAGCCAAACAGCGAGAGGCACCATCCCGATTCTCTTCATCGCACAAAACCTCTCATCGCACAAAACCTCGACGAATCATGCACCGCAGCCGGAGTCGGTTCGTCGACCCGTCCTGCTAGCGGACCGACGGCTCTGGCCGCACATTAGCCGAACTGCTCCGCGCACAATCTCGCGGCAGCAACTGCGTTGGTCTACGGGCAGTTCAATCACAGCGGCAAGGAGGCACACCATGGCGACCTACGTTTCATTGCTCCGCTACACCGAAAAAGGGATGGCGAACATCAAGGATGGTCCTGCCAGGCTGGAAGCCGCCAAGGCCGCTTTCAAGGCCGCCGGTGCGGAGATGAAAGTCTTCTACTTGACGATGGGGCAATACGACGCCGTCGTCATCTCCGAGGGACCCGATGATGACACCGTGGCCAAGCTGAGCCTCGCGATCGGATCCCAGGGCAACGTTCGCACAGAGACCCTCAAGGCGTTCTCGGAGGACGATTTCCGCAAGATCGTCTCTTCCATCCCCTGACCGAATCGGTCGGCCTCGAGATCCGGGCAAACTGGTATGCCGCCCGGCTCGGCCCGACGGAGGAGGCGCGAGCCTCCCCTTGTTCTTTCCTCGGTGCATCAGTCGGGGTCCGTATCCAGAGACCACTACGGAAGAGTTGGCAGTTGGTCGCTGGTAGCCGGGGGTGGACGGAGAGGAGGGGCAGGAGAGCCACCGGTCGGAGTCGAACCGACGACCACTCGATTACGAATCGAGAGCTCTACCACTGAGCTACGGTGGCACCGCGAATGACCGCGGAAGAACTGGGATGGAATCAAAAGCCGGTACCGTGCGTTTCGCCCGGCCCGCCGGCCCGCCCGGTAGGGCGCTGGGTGGCGGGAATAATGCCCTGGCCCGGATTCGAACCGGGACGGCTCTCGCCACTGCCCCCTCAAGACAGCGTGTCTACCAATTCCACCACCAGGGCGCGGTGTTGGGGTCCCTCCAAGGGACCGCAACATATCGGGGCTCTTATGTAGGGTCAATAGAAGAGGTGAGAGGGCCCCGCCACCCACCCATTTCCAGACCTGCTCCTCATGCCACTTCTGCCCCTCCTGCCCCTCCTGCCCCTGCAGTGATCAATCTTCCCCGAACTTGACCTCCAATTCCCCGTGTGCCTCCCGCAGGGCCGCCTCGACGCTCGCCGGGTCCTTCCCCCGGCCGAAGATGAACCCCAAATAGCGAGATCCCT
>JBDHFY010000367.1:0-4072 GCA_039590195.1 Gemmatimonadota bacterium
TTGGGATGGCAACGTGGTCTGGACCCACCAGGGCATAGGCTCCATGAACGACATGCGCATCTTGCCCAACAACAACAGACTGCTCATTGCCCACGAACCGATACCTGAAGAATTCCAGCAACAAGTGAGAGATGTTGAGATAGCACCGTGGTGGGGGCCTCGAAAACGAGGCAGCGAAGAAACCCAATTGGGCGCCGATATCTACGAAGTGAATCTGGAAGGAGAAGTCGTCTGGGAGTGGCACGCGCATAACCATCTCGATCTGAACCTCTTCTCACCAGCCACTCCGGAGGGCGATTGGCTGCACGGCAACTCGATTGCCCCTCTGCCCGAGAACAAGTGGTACGACGCCGGTGACGAGCGGTTCAGGCCGGGCAACATTTTGCTCAACGCAAGAAACATCAACACCGTGTACCTCATCGACAAAGAGACCAAAGAGATCGTCTGGGAAGCGACCCACGACTATAAGGGCGGCATGGCACATAGCCACGAGCCGGAAATGATCGAGAAGGGACTTCCCGGGGCCGGCAACATCATTCTGTTCGACAACGGTCTCTTCACCAGGCATAGAACCCATACCGGCCAGTCCTTTATTGTCGAGCTGAATCCGATAACGAAAGAAATAGTCTGGATATATGAAACGCTGGGTTATGCCAATATCAAGTTCTTCAGTAAGACCATGGGAAGTCAGAAGCGGCTTCCCAATGGGAATACATTCATAGCCGAGGACAACACGGGCAGGCTCTTTCAAGTAAAACCCGATGGCGAGATCGTGTGGGAATATGTCAACAGAGGGGGCACGACTCGTCCGTCAGTAATTCCGTACGATTTCACCCCACAACTAAGGGCGCTGGCTAGACCGGAAGAGCTTACAGTGACGCCGCCCAACAATCTGGAGTGGCACCTTACGCCCGATATCCTCAGGGAGAGGGGCGAGCCGTAGGGGCAAATGAGCCCGATTCGGTGTGGAGGTTAGCGCGAGACAGGTCGGTGCGCTGGTGGGAGTCCCGGGTTGAGAGGCCGGGCTCGGCGGCCCAGTGCAAGACGTGCGTCGTGCAAGGACGCTTTATTCGCAACGGCGGCCCTCGAAGGCACAGTCGACAGATAGTTGTCTTGCGACAAGGTCTGCTACACTGAAAGAAAGCGTCCTATCAGGTCGCACCTGCCGGCATTTAGCCGCCGAGCCGTGTCCTGAGCGCCGCGCCCTTCGAGACGCCTTGCTTCGCAAGGCTCCTCAGGGACGCGGCAGTCGGTCGCGCACCGTGCAGTCGAGAAGTCGAAGGGCCCGGGTTATCAACCCGGGACTCCCAACGGCCGGCGGGCGGGCTGCGCCGCCCTGCACAATCCGCGTGCATCTGTTAGTTCCCGCGTAATCTGCGGCCTGAACTTCTTCCTTCTCACTTCTCCCTTCTCACTCGAGCCAGCGGCTCTCACCCCTCACCCCGCGTCAGACTCCCCTCCCGACCAGATAACTGCCAATGGGGCAATGAGTTAGGCTCATCGGCGTTTTCATGCCCTGTAAGGAAGTTGCCGGTTTTTCTGTCAGCGCTCCCTGACGCGTCGTCCTGGCCCCCCCCTCCCCCAATCCCTATCATTTGTCTACTAGCTCGCGTGGAACCCTGGCCCTGTGACCGACCAATTTGACCGCCTGAAATCTGCCCTCGCCGGCCGCTACACGATCGAGCGCGAACTCGGGGCCACAGATCACGCAGAAACGAGCAGATGAACGCGGATGATACTCGGTGATTAATCCAATAGAGCGGCTCGCATCAGCACTATCAGGTCGGTACAAGCTCGAGCGCGAACTCGGCGCCGGCGGCATGGCCACCGTGTACCTCGCCGAAGACCTCAAACACCACCGTCAGGTCGCCGTCAAGATCTTGAGGCCGGAGCTCGCCGCGGTCCTCGGCCCCGAACGGTTCCTCCGCGAGATCGAAATCGCCGCCAAGCTCAACCACCCGCACATCCTGCCGCTGCACGACTCGGGCGAAGCCGACGGATTTCTTTATTACGTGATGCCTCATGTCGAGGGCGAATCGTTACGAGACAAGATCAATCGGGAGAAACAACTCGCCATCGATGAGGCGATCCGTATCACGGAGCAGGTCTCGTCCGCACTCGATTACGCCCATCGTCAAGGGGTGATTCATCGCGACATCAAGCCCGAGAACGTGCTGTTGCACGAGGGCGTGGCCATGGTGATGGACTTTGGCATCGCGTTGGCGGTGAGTCACGTGAGCGGAGCGCGCCTGACGGAGACTGGCCTTTCGATAGGTACTCCGGCGTACATGAGCCCGGAGCAGGTGAGCGGCGAGCACGTACTCGATGGGCGATGCGATGTCTACAGCCTCGGTGCCGTGCTCTATGAGATGCTGACCGGTGAGACGCCGTACACCGGAGCGACCGCGCAGGTGATCATGGCGAGACAGTTCACGGATCCGGTCCCCTCCGCGCGGCGCATCAGATCCTCCGTACCCGCGCAAGTGGACACGGCCCTGCAACGGGCGCTGGCCAAGGCGCCGGCGGACCGATGGACGGAAACTGGGCAGTTTGCCCGTGACCTGCGCGAGGGTCTCAGCACCCGAGACTCGAGAGAGCCACGCGCCTCCGGTGCGGTGGGTCGACGCAGGATTCGCATCGCCGCCCTCGCGCTCGCCACCGTACTCGCCGCCGGCGCCGCCTGGTGGTGGATTCCCCGCCCTTCCGCACTCCGCCTCCCGGACACGGACCCGACCCTTCTCGCCGTTCTTCCCTTCGAGGTGCGCGGCAGTGACGAGTTCGCCTACCTCCGGGAAGGGATGGTCGATCTCGTCAGCACCAAGCTGGACGGGGTCGGGGGGCTTCGCGTCGTGGACCCGCACACCTCCCTGGCGCTGGTCAGCGAAGCCTCGGCCGGTCCGACCACGACGCGGGAGGCGCGTCGCCTGTCGGCCACGCTCGGGGCGGGCCGGGCACTCCAGGGCAGCGTGCTGCGGCTGGAGGGGTCGCTGCAGGTGCGTGCAAGCGTGTACGGACCGGGAGATGATGATCGCATCGACGCGAGCGTCGACGGACCGGCGGACCGCCTGTTCGAACTGGTAGACGAGCTGGTGGGGACGCTCGTCGCCCGCGGCCTGATCGGAGAGGAGACACCGCTCTCCAGTCTGGAGGGACTAACGACCAATTCCAATGAGGCCCTGCGGTTGTATCTGACGGGGATCCAGAACTTCCGCGCCGGCAGGGGAATGCAGGAGGACTTTGGACTCCTGACCCAGGCGGTGGGACTGGACTCGACGTTCGCGCTCGCGTCGTACTGGGCCGGCTACATCGCGGCGTACGACGAGATCGAAGATCCGGAACCGCATTTCCAACTGGCGCTCCGTCATCAAGATCGTCTCGGACAGCGCGATCGCATGCGTCTCGCCGCGGCGCTCGCAGGGGCAGAGGGACGTCAGGCGGACGCCATCCGGCTCTACGAGGCGTTCGTCGAACGGTACTCGGACGATCTCGCCGGCTGGTTCCAGCTCGGTGAGCAGCTCGCACACACGGGGCACTTCCGCGGACGCACCTTGGCCGAGGCTCGCCCCGCCTACGAGCGGGCAATCGCGTTGGACCCAGCCCTGGCCCCCGCCTACTACCACCTGAGCCACATCGGTGGCCTGCAAGGGGACTCGCTGGCGTTGAGGGTGTGGGCCACTCGCCTGGTTTCGCTGGGGGTGGACAGCTTGTGGATCGCCCTGCCGGACTTCGCGCGAGCGGTCATCGTAGGCGACAGCTTGGGAATCAGGCAGCCGTTCGACCGGATTCGCGCGGCGGAGCCCGATATCCCGCCGGCAACCCTCGCCGGTTCCATGGGTCAGCTCCTTGGCGCGACCCTCGAACACGCGCCGCGCCAATCGCGCGCGTTGATCATAGAGTTTGCTGCGCGTGCATTCACCGACACTGCGCGAACCGTCGCCGCAAGGCGAGCGGCACGGATCGAGTCGGCCTCCGGACGTTTCGCTGCGGCGGAGAACGCATTGCGGAACGTCGAGCGCGCTCTCGGGACCGCGTTGCCACAGGATCTGGCGTGGATCGCGCTTCATCCGGCGAA
>JBDHFY010000368.1:0-4066 GCA_039590195.1 Gemmatimonadota bacterium
ATGTTTCCTACGTAGATCTTCAAGGTGGTATCTCCAAACTTGATTATAGGGTGTCAATGGGAATTCAGATGCACCGCTTGGCGGCGATGCGTTCGGGTGACGGAATCCGGATGTCACGGGCCAGGCGGACCAGCGCCATGGCCCGGATGATCAGGTAGCTGAGGTCGATCTGCCACCAGCGCAAGCCGTGCCGTGCGGACGTCGGGAATGCGTGGTGGTTGTTATGCCAACCCTCGCCCAGTGCGAGCACACCGAAGACGGGATTGTTGCGGCTCTCGTCGTGGTTCTGGAAGGGCCGCGTGCCCCAGATATGGCACACGGAGTTGATGCTCCACGTCACGTGGTGGACGAGGAACACGCGAACGAGCCCGCCCCAGATGAAACCGAGGAGCACGCCGGTCCAGCTGAGGGTGAGCAGCCCGCCCAGTGCGGCCGGCACGAGGAGGCCCAGGAGCACCCAGACGGGGAACAGCTGGCTCATCCAACGGACCAGGCGGTCCTTGCGGAGATCCCGGACGTACCTCGCCAGTCCGCGCGGGTGCGCCCGCAAGAGCCATCCCATGTGGGCGTGCCACATCCCGCACACGATTCCCCAGAGGCCGGCCCCGTGCGTGTGGGGCGAGTGCGGATCGTCGTGGTCATCACTGTGCTGGTGATGACGCCGGTGCACGGCGACCCACTGAAGCACGGGCCCCTCGACCGCCATCGAGCCGAGTGTCGCCAGAATCGCTGCCACCGGACGCGGCGTCTTGAAGCTGCCGTGCGTGAAGAACCGGTGATACCCCACGGTGATCCCGAGGGCGGTGGCGACGTACATGCCGCCGAGCAGTCCCAGGTAGATCCAGTTAAAGGCCACGCCCCAGAGCAGGAAGATCGCTACCACGAGCCCGGCAAAGGGGATCGTCACCGCGGCGAGGTTGATGAGTCGAAGTTTGAGCACGGTCCACCGTGCCTCGACTCCGGAAGAAGCGTTCGCTGTCGCATCGTGTCGCATGGAGTCTCGCATGAACAGGCCTCTCACCGGGAGATGGCGGACCGGGACACCGCTGATCGTCCCCAGCGTCCGGCCCGCGGTCGGCCTCGCCTGCGGCGGGACGCCCCCCGGGCGGTCCGATTCGGGGAGACATGATGCCCGCTTCGTTCCCGATGCGTCGCAGGTGCACCGAACGCGAGGTCGGGTTGGTCCTCGATGACCTCCAACTGCATGCGAATCAGTCGCTCGATCGCTCGAAGGTCATCCAGCTCGTCGTGATCACAGAACGACACGGCACTACCTGAAGCGCCGGCCCGCGCCGTGCGCCCGATACGGTGAACGTAGGTCTCGGCAACGTTGGGCATGTCGAAGTTGACGACGTGGGTGATCTCGTCCACGTCGATTCCGCGCGAGGCGATATCGGTCGCAACGAGCACCGGCGTCCCGCCCGACTTGAAGCCGTCGAGGGCCCGAGTTCGCGCATTCTGGTTCTTGTTCCCGTGGATCGCCCCCGCCTCGATACCCGACCGTCGCAAGATCCTGACGAGCTTGTCGGCACCGTATTTGGTGCGTGTGAAGACCAGCGTGCGCCCCATGCCCTGGTGACGAAGCAGGCGCTCCAGCAGGATCGGCTTGTTCTTCCTGGCGACCAGATAGACGGATTGGGAGACGGCCTCGACCGTCGACGCGACGGGATCCGCTTGCACGGAGACCGGATCGCGGAGAATGGAGCCTGCGAGCCGGCGGATCTCGGCGGGCATGGTGGCAGAGAAGAACAGTGTCTGACGGCGCAACGGCAGACGCTTCACGACTCTTCGGATGTCGCGAATGAAGCCCATGTCGAGCATGCGATCCGCTTCGTCGAGCACCAATACCTCGATCACCCCCAAGTCGACGAGACCCTGGTCGATCAGATCGAGCAGGCGGCCGGGTGTTGCTACCAGCACGTCAATCCCGGAGCGAAGCTCCCGCACCTGGGGTGCTTGGCTGACGCCGCCGAAGACGACGGCGTGCCGAAGAGTCAGATTGCGGCCATACGCGCCGAAGCTCTCGAAGATCTGCGTTGCCAACTCGCGGGTCGGGCAAAGGACGAGGGCTCGGGGTCTTCCGCCGCGCGTCCCGTTGCGGGTGCGCCGATCGTTCAAACGATGGAGGATGGGCAGGGCGAAGGCGCCGGTCTTCCCCGTGCCCGTATGCGCACAGCCGAGCACATCCCTCGCGGCGAGCGCCGCCGGAATGGCCTTTCTTTGGATGGGGGTTGGAGTCGCGTAGCCTTCAGCGGCCACGGCACGAACGATAGGCTCTGCGAGCCTCAGTTCATCGAATCTCATGCAGGGGTGTTCTCATTCCGGAGTGTTCGGGCTTCCGGGGCCCTCGAAACCGGAATGTCTCCGGACGCGGGCCGCGTCCTCTCAAAGCCACCGGCATCAACTTGTTCCAGTGGCTTTATCGTCCACGGGATCGGCCAAGAATAGCACCCCGGGGGCGGGAAGTCCAGAAGGTCACCGGATGGCCGTTTGTTCGGGTCGGGTACGTTGCTCCATCATGGACAGCGCAACAGAGCTCTATCACCTTCCCGGCTTCATTCAGCGCCATCAGCCATTTGCTCGGTGCGGTGGCGTTTCTGATCCTGGGGCTCCTGCTGCTGCAGCGGGGCCGCGGTGATCGTGCGCGGATGGTCTATCTCGGAATCTACGGAGGTGCGTGTGTGCTCCTGATGGCCATGAGCGGCGTCTATCACATGATGGTTCGAGGCGGCGCAGCCCATCGGGTCATGGAGCGTCTCGACCACGGCGCGATCTTCGTGCTCATCGCCGGCACCTTTACGCCGACCCTTGGCATTCTCTTTCGGGGATGGCTCCGCTGGGGACAGCTCAGTCTGATCTGGGTCGCCGCCATCGTCGGCATCACGCTGAAGACCATCTTCTTTGACGATCTGGCCGAGTGGCTAGGATTGTCCTTCTACCTCACGCTTGGGTGGTTTGGGAGCATCTCCGCCCTACTCCTCTTGCGACGCTACGGGTTCGACTTCATCAAACCCCTCCTGTGGGGGCATCGCCTACAGCATTGGTGGCCTCGTTGACTTCCTGCGATGGCCGACGCTGATTCCTGGCGTCATCGACGCACACGGCGTGTTCCACGTGGCGGTGCTCACCGGGGCGTTGTTTCACTGGCAGTTCATCCGGGAGTTTGCAGCCGGTGAGTTGCGTCCGCCCCAACGGGGCCTCCGAGCGGCCTGGAGCGCCCTCAGCAACCCGTGAGTCTCTGTGCCCTCGGACCGGCCTATTATACTTGGTCGGTTCGCCGTGAGGTTACCTCGTGGGCCGGGCGGCAACCTATTGGGGGAGTCTCGCCCCGCGATTGAGGAGCGTTCTTGAACACGCCCGCTGATTGCACCCTGCGACTCTTGCGTGCTGCCGAGCAGGGACGCCGCCACGTGGCCCAGATGCTCCTGGACGGCGGTGCGGACGTGACGGCCAGCGGTCCCGGCGGTGAGACCGGCCTGCACAGCGCAGCAGGTGGTGGACAAATGGAGATGGTCAACTACTTGCTGCCGCTGATCGGCACGGTCGACGTGCGCGATGAATTCGGCGACACGCCATTGCATTGGGCCGTCCGGCAGCGCGAGATCGATGTCACCCGATTGCTCTTGGAGCACGGCGCCGACCCCAACGCCGTTGACAAGCACAGCCAGACACCCTTGCATCGCGCGGTGGACCAGGGCGGACCGGAGTCGGAAAGCACCGCCCGGGCCTGTGACTGCGACCTCGCGCAGCTTCTTCTGGATGGCGGCGCGGATGTGAACAGCAAAGACTGCCTGAGCAGCACGGCGCTGCACGCGGCTGCCCGCGACGGTAATCTCGAGGTGGCAACACTGCTGCTGGCCTCGGGAGCCCAGGTCGATGCCCGAACCACGGCGGGTGAGATGCCGCTGCACCTCGCTGCCGAAGGCGGCCACAAAGCGGTGATCAAGCTGCTGCTGGAGGCCGGCGCCGCGGTTGACCACCGCGATTCGCTCGGCCGAACACCGCTGCATCGCCATCTCGGCGCGCGCCATCGCCGCAAGGAAATCGTCGACCTGTTACTGGCCGG
>JBDHFY010000369.1:0-4284 GCA_039590195.1 Gemmatimonadota bacterium
GTGGGCCAGGGCCGTGGCTCCCATCCCGCTCCCCACGAAGATTGCTGCTTCAGCTCCCTCTAGGGCCGCTAGACGCTTGGCGAGCTCAACCTGGTTGGGATTGTTCCCGTATCGCGTGTACAGGACCTCGCCGCTGCCCCCAACCGGATTGATGAAGGTGCTGCTCTGGACGATGGGAGTTGTGATTGGTTCGCCTTCAATCCGGCGTTCCCGTTTGCCGTGGATGGCGCAGGTCGAGGGACCGAGAGCGTGTCGCTTCATGCGAGCGGGATCATTTGGGCTCCCGTCCCGCGGGCGAGCGCCAGGCGGCGCTCCAACAGCTCATCGATGGCGTCTCGGGCAGCTGCGAGTGGCACGGCCAGCTGTTGAGCGACCTCGTGTGCTTCAGCGGCTCCGCGCTCAGCCAAGAGCGTGAACACCCGGTGTACCACCTCTGAGGCCGATCCGAGCACGTGGAGCCTGCCCGTGCGATCCTGCGCCGCGACGGCCAGATCGCGGCGATCGAGCACCGGTTCAATCGCTTCCCGCTGTGCCTCACTCACCCCTAGTAGTAGGAAAGGCCGTGCACCTCCGTGTTCCACGAGAAGCTTGGCCACGATCTCGTCGGCGCACGATAGATCCAGGCACCTCACGCTCGTAAAATCGATCAAGGCTGCCTGTCCACCATCCAATTCGCAGAGGACTTCCTCCACGCTGGAACGCACCGCCTCGCCGGTGCGGCGGGTTACCAGATCCCCGTACGGGCTGGACAACGTGTCCTGGAGAACGACCTTCAGGTCAATGCTTGGCATCGCGTGTTTACTCGCCCTGATGGGCGGGAATGATGGTGAGCACCTGACTGCCGGGAAACGCCGGCAACTTATCCGCGAGCGGGACGTCGTCATCCCAGGACGGCAGAATCCCGAGACGGGCCGTGCCGCTTCTCACGCTGAGCTTTCCCTCCCAGCGGCTGACATAGCGACGCACTCCCGCTAAGCCCTGCCCGCGTCCTGGATCGCGAAAACGGCTGAGGCCTCGAATGAGGGCGGCCTCAAGAGCACTGGCGTCGCCCCAGCGATCGCCGTAGCGGTGGGATTGCGTGGCCTCCAGGGAGCTTCGAAACCCGACACCGGCGTCGGCAACGGCGATCACCGCGACCCGGCGGCCAAGCCTGCGGCGCCAATCGTAGGTTTGCACAGCCACCCATCCACCGGTACCCGCGTGCTCCACAATATTCTGACACGCTTCCGAAAGCGCCATAGCGAATCCCATGGTGGCTTGTGCTTGCAAACCCAGATCCTTGAGAATCACCGCGGCTCGATCTTGAATCCGATCCACGACCTTATGAACGTCATCAGCGCCCCGTACCGGCGTTACCTCGAGGAGCACGTCGGAGCTACCACTCGCTGCCACGCGGGGGACCTTACCGTGAAGTTCGAAATACTCCTGGGCGTGAGTAAAGAAACCTGTCCGGGCCCAATAATGGGCGACATCTCGATCCTTGGGGAGCGTGAACAGCGGTCGTGAGTATCGCCGCTCGGCGAGCCACTGCCCGGCCGCGAGGAGCCCGACAAGTCCGTACGGCGAGCCCCACTGGGTGGCGTGAGCGTCGAAGAGCAGGCGCTCCCCTTTGGGCCAGCCAAATGACTTCGCGAACTGGTCGAACGTTCGATCGTCGATGTGGTTTGGGATCTCGACGACCCGGGTCATGTGGAGGCGATCTCTCCTCTCAGATGGTACTGCAGGTTCGTAGCGCCCCTCCCAGTGACGTTCCGCTGCGCAAAACCGTTGGCGGCTCGAATGGCGGGCTCGATCGACATGCCCTGCAACAGCTGCGCCAGGAGCGCCGCGCCGAACACGTCGCCGCATCCGGTGGTATCTCCCTCGTGTAGCACTGTCTCTGGGGCGACGAGTGCCGTGTGTATCGGTCCGCCGGCCAACGGTGTGGGATGAGTGGTCCACCTCGCCACAGCATCGGACCCGGCCAACAAATGGAAGGGTTCCGTGGCGAAATACACCGCCCCCCGTTCTCCCAGGGTGACGACGAGGAGCCGGACACCCTGACCCAACGCCATAGCCGCAACCTCCATGGGATCGGGTCCGAGCAGCTCCATTTCGTCTTCGTTCAGTTGCACGACGTCGAAGCACCTGAGCCAATGCGGCGCATCGTGGAGCGGTCGGGGCAGACGCCTACTGTCGGGCTCGATGGTCAGGAACAGGCTGTGGAGGTCGGCGTAGAGCGGTCCAGCGAAACCCTGTCGTAGAAGGGTCGTGGTCTCGAGGCTCATCTCCACGCCCGAAATGAAGTTGACATAGATCGCGTCCAGATCGCGGACCATCGGTCCCAGTTCTGCCCAGGTCCAGACGGGCATGCCGCCGCTCAGGTCTTCGCAACGGCGAGAGAGAGACTCGTAATGGAGGGTGATGCGCATGTTGGGGTCGGGCACCTCGACGAATCTGGCTGCCGCCGAGCGGCGGCTGAGCGCCCGAAGGAATTCATTCGCCTTGGGAGCGAGATCCTGCCCAACCTTGATCAGCGGTACCAGCTCCCAGTCGGGGGGCAGCGCGGCTTCCAGCGCGGCCAGGCCGTAAGCGATCCCACCCCACTCTTCCACCGGCTTTTCCTTCGGGTCGCGTCCGTGGATGGTGTCCCACACCATGGTACTGATCACGCCCAGACGCTTCACTCAGGCCCCCAAGTTTGTGCCTTGAACGCCGCGACCGCTCCGTAAACGCCAGCCGTCCCCGGCAGCTCACCAGGCACGATGCTGCAGGCATCGACGGCCGGTTTGAATGCCCTCCGCGTGACCTCCTTCCGCAAAGGGCGGAGCAGCCATTCGCCGGCGGCCGTCACACCCCCGCAAATGACGACGATCTCCGGATTGAAAATGTTCATGAGATTGGCAATGCCCGTGCCGAGGAATCGTGCGGTATCGCGCACTACCTCCAGAGCGAGTTCGTCCCCCTTCGTTGCCGCCTCGTACACCACGTGCGCCGTAATCGCGTCCAGGTCCCCGTCCACCTGCTCTGGCAGGGATGTGGGTTCGCCTGCCAGAATGCCTTCCACTGCTCGCGCCGCAATCGCGGGACCGGACGCGTATGCCTCCAGGCATCCGTAATTGCCACAGTTGCACCTGCGACCCGTAGAGTCGATCGTCGTGTGGCCGATCTCGCCTGCCACGTCTGAAGCGCCGTGAAAGATCTTGCCGTCCATCACTATACCACCACCTACACCCGTGCCGATGGTCACCCCCACCACGTACCGGGCTCCGCGGGCCGCCCCCCGCCACGCCTCACCGAGCACGGCACAGTTCGCGTCATTGTCGAGGGTGGCCGGTAACCCCACCGCTTCGCTCACCTTTTCCCGCAGCGGCATCTCCCGCCACCCCAGATTCGGTGTGAGGATGACGACGCCGCGTGTCGTGTCCAGCGGTCCCGGTGAGCCGATCCCTACACCTGCGACCTCGACTTCCGCGGATGGGAGGGCCGCTTGGGTCTCGGCGATGGACGCCTTTATCATCTCCACGATGCGTTTGACCACACCCGCGGGTCCGGCGTGCACCGGCGTTGATGTCCGGTTGAGACCGAACAACTGCTGACCGCTCTCGGTGAGGGTGCCGACGACGATGTTGGTGCCTCCCACGTCAACGCCGACAATCATTCGCATGAGCCTGTTACCCCCGAGGAGGAGTGTACTAGGATTCGCTCCACGGCCTGGAAGACGGTGTCCACCGGGAGATCACGCATGCAACGGTGATGGCGGTGCGGACAGCGGGCACTGCCGTGGGTGGAGCAGGGCCGACACGTCAGTTCCCCAAGCTCCACCGAACGATCCAGCGCTCCCCTGGGCCCGAAGCCCGCAGCGTTGGCGGTGGGGCCGAACACCGCCACCACGGGAGTGCCCACCGCTCCCGCCAGGTGCATCGGAGCCGAATCGTTGGTCACTGCCACGTCGGCCCTAGCGATTACCGCAGCCGCCTCCCTGATCTGGAGGCGGCCGGCCAGGTCGAGATACGGAGCGGGACCCCTACGGGCATCATCGAGCAATCCGCGGTCTGCAGCGTTTGGTGGCCCACACCGATCCCGGGGCGACGACGACGAACGGAGCGGTTATGCCGCCATACCGCAGCGCCCGGTTGGCCTCGTGGTGGTCAGAGTCGGTCAACGTGAGCCCGAGTTCCGAGCTCCAGCCCCCATCGGTGAGACCGAGCAGTCGTTCGGTCTCGTGGGGGCCGCGCCGCGGGCGGGTCTCGGTATAGAGCCATCGTCCTGGGGCGTCGTTGAATCCCACCCGGCGAGGCACGC
>JBDHFY010000370.1:0-4021 GCA_039590195.1 Gemmatimonadota bacterium
CTTCGGGCTGGGCATCGGTCTCACCACCACGATGTTCAGCATCATCTACGGTGTCTACTTCCGTGGGATCGGCGTACCGGAGGCGGACCGTCTCACGGTCGTCCACCGCACCAATCTGTCGGAGGACATCGAGCGGATGGGTGTGGACCAGCACGACTTCTACGACTGGCGGGAGCAGCAGCAGTCCTTCGTCGGCCTGGCCGGGTTCTCAACCGGGACGATCAACGTGAGCGGTACCGAGGGTCCCGAGCGGTTTGACGGGGCGTTCGTGTCGGCCAACCTGTTCGACATCCTCATGGTGGGTCCGGTCATCGGGGCCACGTTTCGCGAGGGGGACGATGCGGCCGGCGCGCCGCTCACCGCGGTGATCGGCTACGACGTATGGCAGACGCGGTACAACAGCGATCCCGGTGTCGTCGGCAGCATAGCGAAGGTGAACGGAGAGCAGGCCACAATCCTGGGCGTCATGCCGGACGGGTTCCAGTTCCCCGCGGAAGAAGAGATTTGGATTCCGCGGCGCGACGTCCGCAGCGAGAACCCGCAAAGGGGCGACGGCCCATCGTTCTCGGTCATGGGTCGCCTCAAGGATGGCATGACCCTCGATCAAGCCGGGCAGGACATGACGCTCATTGCGCAGCGCCTAGCGCAGGAGTATCCCGAATCCAACGAAGGGGTGGGGGTCGCATTCATCGGTTTCGTAGAGCAATCGATCGGCAATGATATTAATCCCATCTTCGCTGCCATGGAGATCGCCACGATCTTCGTACTGCTCATTGCCTGCGCGAACGTGGCGAATCTCCTGCTAGCTCGGGCCGCGTTGCGGACAAAGGAAGCGGCGGTGCGCTCGGCGATCGGCGCCAGCCGGCTCCGCGTGGCATTCCCGTTCTTCGCCGAGGCCATCGTGCTGTCGGCGGTGGGTGCGGTACTCGGCATTGGCATCGCACAGATCGGTGTCGGTCTCTTCGATCGAGCCACGATCGGCATCGGCAAGCCGTACTTCATGGAGTTCGCCATCGATCTTCCGATCCTCGGCTACGTGCTGGGTGTCACGGTGCTGACGGCCATTGTGTCGGGCGCCGCCCCCGCCTTCCAGATCGCGAAGGCCGATGTCAATTTGATTCTCAAGGACGAGAATCGCGGGTCCTCGAGCATGCACGCGGGCAAGGTGAGCAAGGTGCTGGTGGTGGGCCAGGTCGCCCTGTCCTGCGCACTGCTCGTGGGTGCCGGCCTGATGACGAAGAGCATCACCAAGCTTCGCAATTACCAGTTCAGCTTCGAGACGGAGAACCTGTTCACGGCCCGCGTGGGCATCTTCGAGGCGGACTACCCCACCCCCGAGGCCAAGCAGCGACTCTTCCACGACCTGAAGCAAAGGCTCGAGGCTGTCCCCAGAGCGCAGTCAGTGACGTTGTCCGATGCGTTGCCGACATGGGGAACGCAGAATCCCCGGTTTGCGATCCAGGGAGAAACGTACGAGACCGACCAGGACTATCCCCGAGCTCGCATGGTCGCGATCACACCGGACTACTTCCAGACTTTCAGCGTGGACGTCGTGCGCGGTCGCGACATCACGGAGCAAGACGTGGCCGAGGCACCCCCGGTGGCCCTCGTGAACCAGCGGTTCGCCGAGAAGTTCTTTCCCGGCGCCGACCCCATCGGCCGGCAGATCCGCCAGGGAACCTCGGAGAGTGAGGAGCCGTGGCTCACGATCATGGGCGTCGCCCCGAATATGAAGATCGAGGGATTCCAATCCCCGCCGGAGGACTCCGCGGGCATTTACGTGCCACTCCTGCAGGCCGACCGGCAATTCGTGAGCATCGCCATCCAGGCCGCAGGAGGCAACGCGATGGCGCTTACGCCTGAGGTGCGCGACGCCGTCCGCGCGGTGGATCCCGATCTGCCGATCTACTGGGTACGCGACATGTCGGAGGTGATCCACCAACAGACGTGGTTCTACAACGTCTTCGGCACGCTCTTCATCGTGTTCGGCGTGGCAGCTCTCTTCCTCGCATCCGTCGGGCTCTACGGCGTTCTGGCATTTTCCGTGAGCCGGAGAATTCAGGAGATGGGAATTCGCATGGCGTTGGGGGCGAACGCGCGGGATGTGTTGCGGCTCATCGTGCGGGAGGGCGGAATTCAGCTGGCCATCGGCCTCACGTTGGGTCTGGGCCTCGCTCTAGGCGTCGGTAACGTCGTTCAAATCGTCATGTTCGACGTCGAGCCACGAGATCCAATGGTGTTCGGTACGATCGTCTTCGTCATCTCGGCGGTTGGCGTGCTGGCGAGCCTCGTTCCGGCAAGGCGCGCAACCCGAGTGGATCCGATGGTGGCGTTGCGGTATGAGTAGCTGTTAGCTGTTAGCTCATGCGGCTCGCAAAACAACCAGCCGTTCCATGTGGGGAGGAACGGCTGGTTTGTTTGCCTAATCCATACTCTGCGTCTCCTGCCGCTTCTGCGTCCTCTGCCGCTTCTGCTCCTTCTACCCCTGCTACCTCTCCTGCCCCTCCCACCAAGCGCCTCACTCCGGACTCCCCACCATGTACCCGTAATCCCCCGGCTGTACGAGGTTTCTCGTGAGATGCGAGAGGATCATAATGCCATTCGGAACGGGGTTTCGAATCTCTTCCAACACCTCGAAGGTATGGGGACTTACGATTCGTCCAAGGACCGCGTTTTGTTGGATCGCTTCGCCGAGCGCCGGCGCCTCGGTCTCGAGAAAGCCTCCCCGATGCGGGCGGATGGTCTCGATGCCGTTGACCACGATCTGATCCGGCGGCGGCACGGGGGTCTCGTCGATCACCTGCATAACACGAAGCATGTTCTCGATGCCCTTCACTCCTCGCTGGACGTACGGAGTTTGAGCGATGAGACCGCCGCCCAGCTCGACCGTAACGGACGGGATTCCCCGGCCTTCGGTCACCGTAACCGATGTACCGTCAAATGTTGTCCCCACTTTGCCAGCTCGTGCTCGATAGAGGACTGGCGATCCGAAGCTGCGTGAAAGATCCTCCGCATTCCTTATATAGACGTAGTCGACGGTCGGCCGGTCGCCGCCCGAGTGAATGTCGATCAGCGCATCGATCTTGCTCAGGAATTCCTCGGTGATCACGTGGGCCAGCTGCTCCGAGAACCAGCCATCCGGGTTCCCTGGGAAGAGCCGGTTGAGATTGAGATCGTCGAGCGGCGTATTGCGACGGTTGGCCTCAAAGGCCAGCGGATTGGCAACGGGGAGCAACACCAAACGGCCGCGGAACTGCCTGTCCGCAAAGCGCCGTGCCACCTCCAGCGCGATCTCCGTTCCCGTCGGCTCGTTGCCGTGAATGGCGGCGCAGATACCGACGGTAGGGCCGTCGCCTGCAGTTCCCACAAATTCGTGAAGGTACAGAGCGATCTCTGTTCCATTCGCCAGGGCACTCACTACAACTCGTCGCATGTCGTGATCTCGATTTCTTCGCAGTGTGTCATCTTGCCGGCATTCTAATTGCCCGGCACTGGGCGGTGAACCTCGTCTCCCAACAAGCCGCCTCGCCACCTCAAGCGCAAGTTTCGCCATGTTCTGCCTCGGGAGTTTGGCACCGGAGTCCCTCGGCCGCAACAGGATTCCATGGACTGAACTGCCGAGTCCGCTGTACCCCGCCCTGACGGCAACCGGCGTCCTAGACGCGACCCAGGCGGGGCGCTACGTTCAGGGCCTGGCGACAATCTCCGGCTGGTTGAGATTCCTGGTCTGGCGAACCTCCCGGCCTGGCAAACTCAGCACTTGCCTTCGTACTGATCGCTTCGCTCGGCCTGAGGCAAGGAGCGTAAAATGGGTTCGGACCAGCTCCACATAGCGCTGATCGTCCCTGCCTCGAATACGGTAATGGAACCCGATTTTCATCGCAATGCTGACCCGACGTGGGCTATCAGCACCTGGCGGATCTTCCTCAAGAGTGTCACTCGTGACGCTGAAGTGCACATGATGCACGAAGAACTTCCTCGCGTCGTGACCCTCATCGAAACCACCGCACCACAGCTGGTC
>JBDHFY010000371.1:0-4018 GCA_039590195.1 Gemmatimonadota bacterium
CGCGTCCCGGTGTGGTCGCTCAGGTCAAGCGTTCAGCCATCCTGACGGAGGTCGGTCACGACGTGGGGGTGGGTGAGACGAGGGTCGCCCACTGGCATCCACCTGATTGAACCAGTCCTCGAGTTCGTTGGCGATCTGTTCGCCTAGTCGATCGTAGAACAGCTTCGGAAGCTTGGCCGTCACCGGCATCGGCGGTCCTCGGATGGGAGGTTCGCCGACATAATGCAAGCTACGCTCGGCCAGCCGAGTATCCAAGGGGCGCAGGGAGGATCGGTTTGTGATGGTGTTGCAGGGAGATCGTGGACCTCTGCCCTCTCTGTTTCCCTCATCTATCCCGCACTAACCGCCTCACCGCCTGTGGCGCACCTGGGGAGACCGGAAACAAGTCGAGCACCTGTGCACCTCAGGCGTGCCGGCGATCCTCCAACTCGGGAACCTTACGGCCGCTGGCTCGTTGCCTGCCGCTGCGGCCGCCTCGTACGCACCGGTGGCGGCGGCTCGGAAAGGATCTCCACGGCGTGATCCTCCAAGAGCCGCAACGCCTCTTGCACCGCGGCTTCGAGTTGCGGGTCGCGCCCGTCGAGGATCTCCTTGGGATCCTGCTCCACGGTAATGTCGGCCGCCACGCCGACGTTCTCGACGTCCCACTCACCATCCAGGTTGTAAAAGCCGCCGCGTGGCGCCGTGATGGCGCCGCCGTCGAGGAGCGGCGGTGTATCCCAAATCCCCACGAGACCGCCCCAGGTTCTCGTGCCGACCAGGGGACCGATATCCAACGCGCGGAACATGTAGGGCAGGAGATCACCGCCCGACCCCGCCGACTCGTTTACGATCATGACCTTGGGCCCCCAGATACCGGCGCCCGGGTTGGTGAACGGCTTCCGATCGGCAACGGGGCTGTTGAAGAATCCCGTCAGCTGACGCGCCATCATGTCCACCATGTAGTCCGCCGCGGAGCCGCCTCCGTTGTAACGCTCGTCGATCACGGCACCCTGTTTGTGTTGCTGCGCGAAGTAATAACGGTTGAAGTATGTGTACCCGGCGCGGCCAGTGTTGGGGAGCCAGACGTACGCGAGCTTGCCGCCCGACATCTCGTCCACCTTGCGTCGATTCTCTTCCACCCACGCCCGGCGACGAAGGCCCGTTTCACTCGACACCGGAACGACCGACACGTGTCTCGCACCTTGAGCCGAGGGTCGGTCATTCACGGTGATCGTCGTTTGACGATTCGCCGTGCCCTCGAAGAATCGGAAGAGGTTCTCGGAACCGGGGATATCGGTGCCGTTCACCGTCAATAGGTATTCGCCTTCGGCGACATCGATGCCAGGTGCGGAAAGCGGCGCACGCAAGTCAGGATTCCAGTTCTCTCCGGTGTATATGCGAGCGATGCGATAGCGCCCGTTGTCTACCTCGAAATCCGCACCCAGAAGACCGACCGGGATTCGCTCTACGTCGGGGGTATCGCCTCCGAACGTATAGGAGTGACCGAGGGACAGCTCGCCGGCCATGTTCTGCAACAGGTACGTGAAGTCGGAGCGATGCGCCACGTCGCGAAGCCACGGATGGTACATCTCGTACACGGCATCCCAATCCGCGCCATGCGTGTTCTCGACGTAGAGATAGTCGCGCTGATACCGCCACGCCTCGCGGAACATCTGCTCGTACTCGGCCCGCGGATCCGTATGCATCCGAATGTCCGTGTCGATCTTGCCGTCCCCCACCTTCTTCTCCGCGTCGTCAGTGCTCACAACCCCCCATTGATTCTCAGCACGGTAAAGCAGCTTCTCACCGTCCGACGAGACCGAGACATTCCGAACTCCCACCAGGAATGGCTTCGCCTCGCGATCGTCGATCGAGTAACGGTGCACAGAGACGCCAGACTCATTGGTAACCGACTCGGCATAGAAGAGTACGCCTTCGGGGCCGGCGGTGAGTCCGACGTAGTTCCGAGCGGGGACGTCCAACGCGAGTATACGTTGATCGATTCCATCGAAGTCGATGCGGACCTCCGGTGCCGCGGTGTCCGCCTGCTCTTTCTTTCCTTCGCCTGGCTTCTCCTCATCGGCCTTCTCGTCATCCACCTCTTCCTCATCGCTCTGGGGGAGCAGCGGCGACGGCTCGTCTGAGGCCAGCACCGCCAGATACACGCCACGCCTAACCGGTCGCTCGTACGAGCTCATGTCGAGCCAACCCGTATTGAGGGCGTAGTCGGTACTCGCTAGGAAGTAGAGGTACTTTCCGCTCTTGTCCCATGCGGGCGAGATCGCGTCCGACATGCCGTCGGTCAGTTGGTGCGTCGTCTGCGTCTCCAGAGAGTACAGCATGACGGCATGGAACTGGTTGTCGAGTCGCTTGGCATACGCAATCCACTTGGAATCGGGAGACCACACCGGATCCACCGAGCGCTCTGGATGCGCGAACTGATCCGTATCGATCAGGCGCACGGCTGCCTCCGCCACATCCAGATACCAGAGGTTCAAGTCCGCGTCCGTGAACACGATGTGCTTGGAGTCGGGCGACCACGAAGGGGTGTAGTAGAACGTGGGGTTATCGAGCGCGATGGCGCGCGGCTCCGCAATGCCGTCCTGTTGGCCGATCATCAACCGGTATTCACCACCCTCGTCCGAGAACCACGAGATGTTCTTCCCGTTGGGGGCCCAAGCCGGCGCCCGGTCGGCAACGCCGGGGCTGCGCGTGAGATTGCGGTAGTCGCCCTTGTCGGCTGGGACCGTGACGATGTCGCCGCGCGCCTCGAACAGCGCCCGTTTTCCGGTCGGTGATAACGACCCGTACCGCAGGTCCTCACCGACGTCTTCCCAATGCGGTCGAAGCCAAGGGAAGTCACCGCGCACGCCGATGTCGACGATTCGAGGCGGGCCGGTCCCCGGCTCATACAAATGAATCTGCCCGGCCTGCTCGAAGACCAAGGCTCCGCCACCGGCGTCCAGATTCTTCGCATCGTAGTCCACGAAGGTGGTGAGTTGCTCCACCTGACCGGATGCTGGGTCATAATCGTAGACGTTGGTGGCCCAGTCCCGATCCGACAGGAAATACACGCGATCGCCGAGCCACACGGGGTCGAGGTCGTTGCTGTTTTCCGACGGGACCGTCGCGACCTCGTAGTTGGACATGTTGATGAGGCGAACGGGCTGAGTCTGACCACCCCTGTAGTTACGCCACTGGGTGTTGGGGGGTCGGATCTCCTGATACGCGTAGGTCGAGCCGTCGGGAGACTCCGCTCCCGCGTACGCCCGCCACATGGGAAGCGGTTCCGGTCGACCGCCCTCCGCCGGCACGCGCCATAGCCGCGCGTACCCGACCGGCGCGCTCGTTCGTCCCGACGCAAAGACCACGAACCTCCCGTCCCTCGTCCACCCACGGACGGCATCACCTCCGGGGTGCCACGTCAGCCGACGCGGCTCGCCGCCTTCGGCGGGAATGACGTACACGTCGGTGTTGCCGTCGTATTGGGCACTAAAGGCAATCGACCGACCGTCGGGAGAGAAGTGGGGGCTCGTCTCCGACCCCTGGAACGTCGTGAGACGGCGCGCGTCGCCACCCGAGCGAGGCACGATCCAAATATCGTTGGCGTACGCGAAGGCGATCTCCGAATCGCTCACCGTAGGCTGACGCAGGAGACGCGTCCCCTGCGCGGACACAGAACCGGCTCCCAAGATCAAAACCAGCGCAACGAACGCGAACGACCTGCCCATGACGAACCTCGAACGACAATTCATTTTCAGTTCCTTCCGGTCAGTGTGGCGGCGGGGCGCCCATACGGCGAATCTAGGGATGGTCAAAGAGTCGGCAAGCTAGGTACGAGGCAGGCTGCTCGAGAGAAGAGCGCGAGAAGCGGAGCACCGCAAGGAGCGGGAAGAGCGGAGACGCGGGAACAGCGGAAGCCAATCCCGCCTATCCCGCCCATCCAACCTACGGCCTCTCACCCACGAGCGCCGAGAGACGCTTTCGTACCTCCGTCACCTGGGGCTGCAGCTCAGGATCGGCGTCCTTCCACAAC
>JBDHFY010000372.1:0-4010 GCA_039590195.1 Gemmatimonadota bacterium
GTGGTCGCGGCGGGGCGGGGCCTTCTTATCTCTACCTCTCACGTGTTGGTGGCGGACTGACCGCCGGGCCGTGAAGGGAGTGGGGAGTTTGCCACAGATCAATGGTGATGCCCGCAGATGAACGCGGATCTTTTGAGGTACCCCTCCCCCCACCGCGCACAGCAATTGAGTACGAACCCTACCCCCTCAGCCCCGGACGGGAGGGTGCGGCCTAAGCCCTAAGCCCTACTCCCTGGTGGGGCGGGGATCGGGCGGGGCATCAGTTCTCTAGTCTAAGCGCCACCATTGGATTCACTCGACTCGCACGTCGTGCTGGAATCAACGACGCTCCGGCAGCCGCCGCGGTGAGTACGAGAATCACGCCGATGTAGGTGACGGGATCGGTTGGCGTGATCCCGAAGACCATCGTTTCCAGGCCACGGGAGAGCGCAACACTTCCGAGGAGCCCCATGCCCACGCCTATGAGCGCGAGCACGAGGCCTTCGCGGACGACTTGGATGAGCACGCTGCTCCCCGGTGCCCCGAGCGCCATGCGCAGGCCGATCTCATGGGTTCGCTGCGAGACGGCATACGAGATTACTCCGTAGACCCCGACGGCAGCCAGGAAGAGCGCCAGAAGCCCAAACACCGACAGCAGAATCGTCACGAAGCGCTCGCCTTCCACCGAACCGGCGAATACCTCTTCCATGGTTTGCACGCGCGAGATGGGAACGCTGCTGTCGAACATCGTCAACAGGCTTCTGACCGGACCCAACAGCCCCCTGGGGTCGTTGTCCGTGTGCACGACCACCGTCATCGACAGCGGTGAGGAATACGCCGTGACATATGCTTGCTCGTGGGGCACGTACCACCTGGGCTCCGGAGCGCGGTCCACGGCACGGAACCGCACGTCTTTCACGATCCCAATCACCTCCATCCACGGTCGGTTTCCCGCAAACACTCTCATACGCTTACCCAGGGGATCTTCCCCCGGCCAATGCGCTCGCGCCATCGACTCGTTGATGACGACCACACCGCTCGAGTTGGCATCATCGTCATGAGTGAACAAGCGACCGCGCAGCAGCGTGAAACCGAGGACGTCGAAGTATTCCGGCGTCGCTCGTTGCACCCGCTCCGCTGGCGCGTCTCCAACCGTAGCGGTGGGTTGTCCCTCGATGATGATCGACCAGTTGTTCGTTCCGCCGACCAGCGGCAACGATGAGACGGCCCCAGCAGATGTGACTCCGGGCAGGCTGTTCATCTGCTCCAGCAGCTCGCGATAAAAGGCCACCGTCGATTCCTGAGTGTCGTACTTGTTGGATGAAGGACTGAGCCGGAACGTGAGGATGTTCTCCGTGCTGAAGCCGGTGTCGACGCGGTACATGTTGAGAACGCTCCGCAGCATCAACCCAGCTCCCGTGACCAACAGCACGGCGAGCGTCACTTGTGTCGCCACCAGCGTGCGGCGTACCCCGTGGCCCGCCCGAGTACCACCCCGCCCGCCACCACCTTCCTTGAGAATCGCCTGCACGTCCGACCTCGCAGCGTGGAGTGCCGGCATGATGCCAAACACCAAGCCCGTCCCGAGGGCAACGGCGAAGGAAAACCCCAGCACGGAACCATCGATGGTTACTTGGTTCAGCCGCGGCACGCTATCCGGACCCATGGCAAGAAGGGTTTTCACACCCAGAAACGCGACGGCAAGCCCGGCGACACCGCCGGCCAGTGCCAGCAAGATGTTCTCTGTGAGAAGCTGCCGCGTCACCCGTCGGCCCGAAGCGCCCACGGCAGTGCGGATGGCGAGTTCGCGTTTGCGGGCCTCGCCCCGCGCGAGCAAGAGGTTCGCCACATTCACGCAGGCGGCAAGCAAAACGAACCCGACCGCGCCCAAGAGCACGTACAGCGGCGCCCGCGCATATCCCACTATCCGGGTGTGGTACGGTCGCAGTCTGATGCGGTATCCGGGATCGGGGTAGAATTGCGGATAGTCCGCCGTCGACCGGGCCGCAAGCACGTTTACCTCGCTCTGAGCCGCTTCGCGGGTGGCATCCGGCGCGAGGCGCGCCATGACCCTGAGATAGTGATTGTTGCGATCCCACGGATCCTCGAGGTCGAGCCCGAGCGGGGCCCATGCCTCCCGGGTGGGATCGGGGAACTCGAAGCCCGCAGGCATCACACCGACAATCGGTACGGCCCGATCCAGAATGCTGACGGTCCGGCCGATGATATTGGGATCACCCCCGAAGTCACGTTGCCACATTCCGTAGCTCAACACGATCACCCGGCTGCCGTTCGGTTGGTCCTCGTCGGGACCAATGGTCCTTCCCAACAACGGCTGCACTCCGAGCAACGGAAACAGGTTGGCCGTGACTCGTGCAATGCGCACGCGACGGACGCCCGTCCCCACTGAGTCTCCCAGTGACACTTCGGACCCGGTGGAGGCCGCCACGTGCGCAAAGGACGTGATCTGCCTCGTGAAATCGATGTATTCGGGCTCCGATGTTCCGTACCAATCCGGTCCGCCAGCTATGCCGCTGTTCACCTGTATGTCAACGAGTTTGGCGGGGTCGTGGTAGGGAAGTGGGCGGAGCAGGACTCCGTTCACCACGCTGAAGATGGCTGTGTTGGCGCCGATCCCAAGTGCCAGGGTGAGCACCGCAACCGCAGCGAAACCCGGTCGTTTCAGGTGTCCTCGTACTGCGTACTTCAGGTCAGAGATCATCGTATCCAGCATGGGAGCCTTCCCGGACGTTCTTGGGAGTCGTCGGTTGCGCGTCATGGAACGACGCTCGGCAATCCCGGCCCTGAGTAGCTGCCAGCTCAACTTGAGCGTCGCCGTCGCAACCAGGAAAGCCGCCGTGGCACGGGAGCGCGCCGACCTCGCTGCCTCGTCGCGCTGGTCAAGGAACGCGTTGAGCATGTCGTCACCGTAGTCGCGCCGGAAATCAGCGGGAAAGATCGCGATCAGCCGCACGATCCAGCGACCGCTGCAGCCGAGCGCGCCGCCATACCGCCTTGTCACTGATCCTCCAGCAGAAGCGTAGCGTGCTCGGATGCTAGAAGCGCGCGAAGGCGCAGTGCCTCTGCCCGTGCCACGCGCCGGCCGTTCTCCGTCGCGCGGTAGTACCGTCGCTTCCGCCTGGAGTCCAGCTGCGCCATTGGGGCGGGGGCGTCTTCGATCAATCCCCGATCCATCAGCCGGTTGATGATGCGATACAGCGACCCCAGCTCGAGCCCGGGCTTGCCCGAAGCGTCGGTGGAGGCCTTGACGATACCGTAGCCGTGCATGGGTCGGTCGGAGAGCACGAGAAGCACCTGGAAGTCTTGCGGACTCAGGGGCAGAAAAGTCGCGGGATTATGTAAGTCATTGTCTACATTGGACATAGCGTCACCAGGCTGATACGTATGTTCCCTACACATATGTTGGATACCGATATGGGCCAAAAGGTTGGAGCCGCTGATTACGCGGGTGAGAGCGGATAGGCGCGGATGGTCCGCGGGGGAAAGGGCGTGACGATCCATCTCACTTGCACCGCAAAGCCCACACCCCGGGGAAGGGTTGCGCGGCGGACTGACCGCCGGTCCGCCGAAAGGGGGAAGGGGCCGTCGGGTTTGCCGCAGATGAATGCGGATACCTGCACCCTACACCCTAATGGCCTCCGTCAGTGCAGCCTAAGCCCCAAGCCCTAATCCCTAAGCCCCTGAGAGATGACTGCGCGTTCATCGTTGAAGTGACTCATCGGACCTAAAAACAAACTGGATCGGTTCACTTACCATGGTAATGCTGGCCCCGAATGCTTGCGACCGTCGTGGCTACTGGTTACCAGTTATACTGGTCGGGTGTGTTGCGGGGTACGTCAGCGATATCAACTCGAATTGCTGTCGATACTCGAAGCGACGATGCGTCTGCCATTCACCGCGTGCCTTGTTCTGCTGTGTGTCCCGCCGTTCGATGCGAGTGCCATCGGACTGTCTCGACACTCCACATTTGCACCCGCCTGCCGACCGTCCTTATGTGATCTGAAAACCGA
>JBDHFY010000373.1:0-4006 GCA_039590195.1 Gemmatimonadota bacterium
GTCCAGGGTCCTTCTCTCCCCTCGAACAGCAAGGACTAATTACACAAAATTAGGGACACTACTCGGCTGCATCCGTCCGATCGCCCCACCAAACGACGCTGTGTTGGGAAGATCTTGGGAAGGTCCACCACTGGCGCGTAGGCAGTCGGCGGGGCTTGCTAACCACAAGAGCGTCACTGCCGTGGCTTCGGTGGTTTAGAGTGTGTGACAGTAGTCGACCCTGCTCACGGCCTCCACGTGATCGTTTCGTCGGAAGCAGGCTCGGTGAGGCTCACGACCCAACTCCCGTTGCTGTCCACGATGCAAAGAAGAAAGCCTTGAACGCACCTGGTTGCGATTCTTGCCCCAACTGGAGACCAAGCCAGGTCGGAAGGAGAAGGGGCAGAGCTGAAGAGGTTCACCAGCCAGCCACCGTCTGCGCGCATTACGTAGATCTCCCAAACCCATGGGTCCGTAGACCTCCAGAACGCGATCCGAGAGCCGTCCGGCGACCACGCCGGGTGATAGTCATCCTCGGCACTGTTCGTCAGGTTCGCGAGATCGCTCCCGTCCGCATTGATCACGTAGATGTCATCGCTTTGTGTGAACGCAATCTGCCCCGTGTGTATGTCGCGGTCGCCGCAGCTGATCTCGAATGGTACGGGCGTCACTCCTGGTGATACCTCGAGGGTCTGCCAATTGGTTCCGGTTGGAGTGCAGTTGGCAGCCAGGCCACTCAACAGGACGCTGTGTTGGCCTTGGGAAGTGACTGGAAACACCATGGTGTCGTTGTTGCCTATGCCCTGCACAACCGAATCGTCGAGGATCACGATGTAACCGTCCGGATCCACGTTCGTACCGGTGGTGGTCGTCGTCACTTCAATTCTGTTCGGACTCGTCGTGACCACTGTAGATACTACAGGTGAGAGGAGGCTACTCACGGCGTTGCTCAGGCTTGCGCGGAAGTGGCCGCAAGCGGCAAACGTTTGCCAGAAATCTGTTAACGTGGCTGAGACAGTCGTGTCTCCGAATACAATGAACACGAGTTCCTGACCGCCCTGCGGCGGCGGCCTCCACACAAGCTTTGCGTTGGCCACGGGTTCTCCGTTGAGTCTGATGATGCCCTCACTCCCAAAACGGCACTCGTCCCAAGTGGCCCACTCCACCTCAACCACACTCGAATCGTTTTGGCCGCCACCGACCTCGCCGAATGCAACGCGCAGCGTTCCAGAGCCGGTCTGGTCGCCGTACATAGGGCCGGTCCCCTGATATCTCATTTGTATGCCGCCCGCGCTCGGCACGGTGAGGTCATAGTCGAGCGCTGTCGTGACTCCTTATCCCATGAACAGCGCTCGACAGGTGCATGGACTTGTTAGGTTGAAAACAGGCGGTCTATTCGCGTCTCACCTCACATCGGCGGCGGCTGAAAGCCTCCGAGTGCACTCTCAAGATGGGCCGCGACGGCGAGCACCACATCCTCTCTCGCGGGCGCAGCGACGATCTGGACGGCGATCGGCAATCCTACGGGTGAGGTGCCACCTCGTACCACTGCGCCCGGCCAGCCCGTGACGTTGTATGAAATCGTATAGCTGAAGTCCGACCACGGATAGGACGTCGAGCCGTGAAGCCCCGCGGGATGGGCGTTTACGGGGCAGAGGATGACATCGTGGCTCTCGAAGTACGCCGACATCTCGCTGCGGACGGAATACCAGTCGGCCAAAACCCTGTCGAGTAACTCAGCATCGAGGGCGGGACCTGTCACGTCAATCGAAAACTCGGTCGTTCCGGCTTCTTTCAGTAGGCGGAGAGCCGCAGCGCCACCGTCCGCCAACCAGACCTGGTTGGCGACGTCAAGGGATCGCTCGATACCGTCGGGGCGGGACTCCTCCACACGCGCTCCGGCGTTCTCCATCGCACTCGCAGCCGCGCGGACGACATCCTGCGTCTCCGCAGTCGGCGTACTGATTCCGTTGTCCGTGTGAAAACCCACGCGGAGCGACGCCAGATCGATCTCCGTGGGATCTCCGAGGGGCATCGGGACGATGGCCGGATCTACGTGGTCCGGCCCCGCGATGATCTTCAGGATTGGGAAGAGATCCTCGACGTGGCGTGCGAGCGGCCCGAGTTGCTGGTACGAGTCGTGGGTCCCGCCGAATGGGAAGATGTGCCCCGTCCGTGGCACCCGGCCATGCGTCGGCTTGATGCCCGTGATCCCGCTGAAGTGGGCCGGCAAACGAATGCTGCCGCCGTAGTCACTCCCGATGTCGAATGCGGCACCTCCGGCAGCCAAGATGGCTGTGGCCCCGCCGCTACTGCCACCGGGGGTGCGCTCGATGTCCCAGGGGTTGTTCGTCCGACCGTAGACGAGATTGTCTGTCTCGTATGACAGCGTGAGCTCGGGCGTGTTGGTTTTCCCGAGGAGTATTGCCCCTGCATTCTTCAAGCGCCGGACCACGGTGGCGTCCCGGTCAGGCACGAAGTCCGCACGCCCCAGTGTCCCGCCGGTGGAAATCATCCCCGCCGTGTCCAGCGAATCCTTAATGGTCATCGGGACGCCGTGGAGTGGCCCCGACGACTCGCCGCGAGCCAACGCTGCATCTGCTCGTTGGGCGTCGGCGCGCGCCTCCTCCGCGCGAAGCTGAACGACGGCATTCAGCGCGGGGTTCACCTCCTCGATTCGCGCGAGGAATGCATCGACCATCTCGACGGATTACATGCGCTTCTCGCGGATAGCTGCGGCGATCGACTTCGCGGACGAGTAGTGAACCGGATCGGCAAGTGCACTGGCCGTTATGCGTCTCGGCCCCTGGTCCAGTCGACAGCCCGCAAGAGCAACGCCGACCGCAGCACCAGCAGCGAACTTCACGAGTTCGCGTCGCGTCAAATCCGTGGGTGCCCGGCCGTCCGAAGGTGGCAATCTCCAATCCTGCGAATCCTTGCTCATAGTCTCCCCTCCACGAGTGCGACCGCCACGATCCTGATAGGCTGGGCGCCTGAACACCGCAGTAAGAATGCGACCACGTATGAGGAGATCGCGGCTCTAGTGCATCCGCCGGTGCCGTTGTTGTTTCAGCCTAACGGCGTCGCGCATCACCTGCGGGCGAGCTCCCCGCTTGGCGCGCCGTCCGGTCAATGACTTGGCCTAGATGGTCCCAGGCGCCCATATCAACGACTTCCTCTGGAGACGCGGCGAGTGGCGATTGCAGATCTGTCTCTTCCTTCGATTATGCTCGCGATAACTTGGGTGTGCTCCCGCTAGGGGCCTTTGTGCCGGTCCCGGCATCCCCCCGGGGGTCCCCAACCCCACTCTACACCCGGCGGTTGGGCGGTTGGGCGGGCCGACGGGCGTGCACCCGGCCCCATCCGTGCTCAAGACGTGAGCACGGCAATTCAAACGAGCGTTCGGCTGCCTGGCTTGCAGGCACTCCCTTGGTCTGCTCAAAGGACCGCGCAGCAAAATTACTCAGCGACCAGAACCATGTAGTTCTTACCGTAGGCCTTTGCACACCTCGGACACGTGGTGTACCAAAAGTAGAGTTTTTCGAGCGGGCGGCCCTGCTCCTCGAGGAGGGCCGTCATGCTCTTTGCCCAGCTTCGGATCCGGCTGTAGGGGCCTTCGAAGACCTTGGTGAAGAACGTGCCGGAGATTCGTTCCATTCGTGCCCCCGGAACCTCCTTGGACACGGCGATATAGACGTCGGCACCCCAGAGCGAGTTCTCATCGCTGAGCATCACCTAGTTCGGGTCCAAAGCGTCCGCAGCCTCGATCGCCTGCATGTTCTTCTTCATCACGCGACCGAAGTTGAGGGGTATGTGAAGCAGACTTCGGACACGGTCCCGGACGAAGAGCTTGTCTTCCCAAGTGATCTCCTTGCCGTCCCACGGCGCAGGATCGAATCGCGGGCAGCAACCAGTTTCATTCGTCTCGTTCATCATTGAGGTATCCCCTCCGCTTCACGCTTTACCAGTGTCTTCGAGAGGCGCGCCGGCGGCCCTGCCGACACGCACTGCCTTCTATTCTCGCGAA
>JBDHFY010000374.1:0-3975 GCA_039590195.1 Gemmatimonadota bacterium
CGTGGCCCCACCATCGGGCCACCGCTCGCTCATCGGGGTGCTGCCAGGCGGCGTCATGCCGCGCAGACTCGGGGGGTGGGGCATGCTCAGGCAAACGATCACGCTAGGGGTTGCCCTCTTTGTCGCCGTCGCCCTGGCGCTTCCAGGTCCGGTAGGCGCTGAACACGAAGAGGACCCGCGAACCGACAACCTGCACCCGCTCGGGCACGACGTAGCACCGGCGAGCCTCTTCCACGGCCCGACCACCGACGTCCACACCGACATTGCGTTCTGGGGCCGCTACGCAGTCCAGGGCAACTGGAACGGGTTCCGCATCCTCGATATCTCGGCGCCCGCGCTGCCCCAACTCGTGACATTCGAGCGCTGCGAGGGCGATCAGGGCGACGTCTCGGTGTGGGACTCGATAGTGGTCCGCTCGACGAACTCGCCGAGCCCGGGAAGCCGGACCTGCGACGGCCAGACCGTGCCAGCGGACTGGGAAGGGATCCACATCTTCGACATCAGCGACCCGACGGATCCGGTGCTCGTGGGGAGCGTCCAGACCGATTGCGGCTCGCACACCCACACGACGGTCCCAGACGCAGCCAACGACCGGCTGATCATCTACAACAACTCATCGAGCAGCAGCTGTCCGTGGATCGAGATCATCGAGGTGCCACTCAGCGCTCCCTCCGCTGCCGCGATCGTCAACATCGTCTCGCTGACGAGCGCCGCCTTCTGCCACGACGCGTCGGCGATCCTCGGTGACGCCAACCTCCTCGTCTGCGCCAGCTCGCCCGAGGTGAATGTCTTCGACATCTCCGACCTCACGAGCCCGTCGTTCCTCTACACCATCACCGAGCCCGGCGTGACCGCCCCCTGGCATTCGGGGACGTTCACGTGGGACGGCGAGGTGATCGTGATGGGCTGGGAGCCTGGCGGCGGCGTCAATCCGTCGTGCCAGACAGGCGACCCGGACGTCGAGAAGAGCTTCTTCTTCTACGACTCCAGCACCGGCGCCAAGCTCGGGCAGTGGACCCTGACGCGCCCGCAGTCCGAGTTGGAGAACTGCACGCTCCACAACTTCAACGTCGTGCCGAGACACACCGGTGGCTACCTGCTGGCGCACGGTAGCTACCAGTCCGGGACCAGCGTCGTCGATTTCAGCGACCCGGCGAACCCGTTCGAGGTGGCGTACTCGGATCCGCCACCGCTCGACCCATTCGACGTCGGAGGCGCCTGGTCGAGCTACTGGTACAACAACTTCATCTACGAGTCGAACATCACCGAGGGCCTGAACGTGTTCCGGCTCAGTGACCGCTCGGCGGCCGGCGCGATGCGCCTGTCACACCTCAATCCGCAGACCCAGGAGTTCACGCTGCCGTAGACGACGCGAACCGAGCCGTGCGGGGGCGAACGTCGCGCCGGCCTATGGGTGCCTGAGGATCTACGCCCGCGATCGGGGGGCGGCTTCGGTCGGAGCGGAACCGTGACGTTCCGTGAAGTCGTGGCTTCGACGAGCGGCGCCGCCCCAACCTGGCCAGGGCGATCCCTTCATTCAGCGCCGATCTCGCGGAGACTTCGGCGCGGGGTAGTCCGAGTCAGCCTCGAGCGTTCCCATGCCGTCGCGGACAGCCCGCCACGACCGGCTCGTGGCGGGGGTTCCGGTAATAGCTCAGCGGCACGGCCGCCGGAACCGGGTCACGTGCAGCGGGCGAGAGCCTCTCTCATCGCCTCCGCCCCTAGTCGTGCGGACCAGGAGCATGGCTGTCGAAGTTACGGCAGCGCTCAAAGGCGGCGAAGTCCGGATCGGGTACGAAGAAGGCGATGAAGACGCCGGGCTCGACCTCGAAGATGTCGCCCGTCAACGTCACCTTGACCGCAGGATGATCGGTGTTCGGCGTGATCAGGACGCCGTCCGGCGTGCCGTCCCCGTCGTGGTCGTACGGAGCAGTCACGGTGACCATCCCGGAGGCCAAGATCGGCCGCGCGAACGATTGCTCGCTGCCCTGCCCGGTGAGCCCGGGCGGGTTCAGGATGTCGATCCGCCCGCTGTAGGCGAGGAGCGCGCACCAGGACGCGATCGGTCCTTCGTGGATGGTGGCGTGTGCGGGGCGCGCGCCTCCGGGCCCGCCAATGAGCGCGAGCACAGCCGCGGAAATCACAAGCAAGAACGTCAATCTCTTCAGTCGCATGCTGACCTCACTTGACGGCCGAACCGCTCGGGTCGGCCGACTTGCGCTGCGGCGCAATCGAGCTAGACGCAGATCGAGAAGCCGTGGTGCGCGAGGATCTTGCCCGTGTCCGGACGCTAGGATGACGCTCGATCACCCGCCCACTGGGTAGGGAATCTCGCCGAGCGGCGTCAGATCCTCGCATGGAAGGGAACAAGCCTTATGCCTCAGCCGCCCCCGGCCCACCGCTGGACCGGAGAGCAGACTCCGCGGCCCACTGACGCGGTTCTCGTACTGGACGCTGTGGGCGCTCCCAATGCGGTCGACGGGAACATGAGAATCAAGACGTACGCAACCGATGGGCTGGAGTACAAGAACGGCTGGGAGACAAGCGACGAGCGTCTCGAAGAAGTCCAGATCTCTGAGGGGCTGGATGCGCTGGACGGGAAGGCTTTCCGGTTCGTTCCGTCGGCAGGGAGCACGGCAGGGTCGGGACCCTATGTCCAGCTTCCAACCCCGGTGGTCGCGACCGCTTCCTTCACTGTGGCCGGCTGGGCCCGAATCACCGGACTGGCGGCGGGCCGGGACAGCATTCAAATGATCTTCGAGCAGAGGACCATGAGGATCTACGGCCTGAGTACGCACAAACCTGTGCCTGCAACCGAAAACAACAATCTTGCATTGATCCAGCTCTTCGCAGATGACGAGGGACGGGCTGGTTTCCGGATCCGAAGCCATGACCCTTTGGATAGTGGAAACAAGGCGATCAACCCACTGCAGGAGATTGCGGTGGCCAAACCGACCGATGGCGTGTGGCACCACTATGCCGGCGTGGTCGATGGTGGCCCCATCGCGACCTTCTCCTTCTATGTGGACGGGGAAATGAAGGGCAGCCTGCCGCTCGACCAAACTGGGATCTACGACCAGGGACCTGGTGGCGTGGACGATGTCAGCATCATCCAGATTGGCGCCAGCTCCGCGCTGGAGGACAACTACGTGAGTCCCAAGGTCATGGGCCTCTTCAACGGCCGCATCGACGATGTCGTGATTTACGCGGAGGCTCTGTCGGCAGCCGAAGTTGAAGGCATCGCGGCCGAGGCGCCGCCGTACAGTGGTGCCAGCGTGACATTCACCAGGGACGCCTGGATAGTGGCCATCGGTGGTGTTGCCCTAGTCTTCGCTGTGCTTGTCACGTGGTACCTGGTGATCTGACCTTCCGACCTCAGATGGATCCGACATTGATACCGAGACCAGTCGGCATACGTAGATGCGACGGATTCGGAGACTCAAGGTCGCGTAGCGCCTCCCTGCACCGGGGCGGCAGTTAGCGGTCCGACATGCTGGCGAGTTCATTTGCTCGCCGATCTCGGCGGGCGTCTTAGCGGGACCCGAGCGCCTCGCACGGAGTCAGTCGAGGCCAACACACCTTCCGACTGAGCCCTGGTGCGGAGAGTCGTTCGCGACAACGCGCTGGCCGAGTCGGTGATCGGCCTCTACAAGGCGGAGCAGGTGCGGCGTAAGGGACTCTGGCACGGGCTCGACGACCTCGAGTACGCGACGCTGAGCTGGGTCGACTGGTACAACCACCGCCGGCTCTCCAGCACGATCGGCTACGTGCCGCCCGCCGAGTACGAGGCCAGCCTCGACCGTGAGACCGTCCCGGCGGACGCCGGGACTCAATGAACGGAGTCTCCATCAAACCCCGGGGGGTTGCGTCACGAATCTGGTGTAACAGCGACAGCGGACGCCGCTCCTGCGCGTGATGTACGCGGGGGCTCAAGCCGCCGCTGCGGTCTGGTGTTCTGGGTCGGGTACCTCCTCC
>JBDHFY010000375.1:0-3954 GCA_039590195.1 Gemmatimonadota bacterium
AAGGTGAAACGGCTGGTGGAGCGGTTGGTGCTCCAGGAAGTTGAAGTACGCCAGGCCCAAGAGCCGTTCTCCGCGCGGGCGCAGGACTTCATGAACCTGGGATCTCCCACACGACAGCAGTTTCCGGCGGGGAGCTACATCGTCGACTTTGTGCAGCCCCAGGCACGGCTGGCGCGGGCGCTGCTCGACCCCACGATCGATTATGACAATCCCCAGGTCGAGGTGCCTTTCGGGGGCAAGGAGCCGTACTCCGATGTCTCCTGGGGAAACTTGATCTATCTGTTTGGCGTCCCGGCCTACGCGTTGAGCGCCGCGGTGTCCGTCGAAAGCGAGCTAGTAGCAGACGGGGAAGTAGCGGGGCCGCCGGGTGTGGTAGAGGGGCTGAGCCGGGTGGAGCCGCCGTACGCGTACGTCCTCCCGGCGGGGAGGGAAGCAAGCTACCGCATAGCGATTCGGTTGATGCGGGAAGGCTATCGGCTGCGGGTATTCCGTGCGGGGTTCCGGATTGGCGCCCGGGAGTATTCCAAGGGTACGCTGGCGGCGATTCGGCTGCGGAACCCGGAGGGTTTGGGCGAGCGCTTGGCGGAGCTGGCAGAGGAACATGAAGGTCGCGTGGTCAGTGTGGCGGGTCCGTACACGGACGCAGGCGTAACCTTTGGCGACGATCAGCGGTTGGCGGCAATTCCGAAGCCGCT
Organism: Gemmatimonadota bacterium; assembly: GCA_039590195.1. GTDB lineage: Bacteria > Gemmatimonadota > Gemmatimonadetes > Gemmatimonadales > GWC2-71-9 > JBDHDY01. The sequence continues at coordinate 696 of JBDHFY010000375.1, forward strand.
GGTCGCGGTGGTGGCGGACTGGCCGGTGGCTCAGGACCATGTGTTTGGTGGAATTCGCAACGGATTGGAAGGTGACTTCGGCTTTGCGTTCACCCCGGTAATGCTGGAGACCATCAACAACGCGGATTTGTCGAAATACACGGCGGTGGTGTTGCCCCACGCGGGAATGTCGATGCGGGGCGGCCCGAACTTCAGCGCAGGTTACAGGGGAATCTTGAACCTCGCGAACCTGCGGCGCTATGTGTGGGGCGGCGGGACTCTCCTCGCCGTCAAGGGCGCGGCGACGGTGGTCGCAGAGGATTCCCTGTTGGGCAGGGATGTGAGTATTGACGGCTGGGCCGAGCACACGGACGGTGCGGTGTTGCGAGCACGGTGGGAGGTACGAGCGGCTCCGCAGGGCGGGGTGGTAGCGTGGCAGCCCGGCCTGGACGAAGTAGGCTTTCCTTTATTAGGGGCGGCATTCGGACGGGAGGAATTCGCGGCGCCCGGAGCGTATCCGGTGCTTCTGAGCGTGCGGGACGGTGGGCAGGCCGAGGTCGTTGCTCGCTATGGATCTGAGCCGGCCCGGCTGGTGCTGGACGGCTATGCGATGGACTCGGACAAGGTGATCGTAGCAGGTCGACCGTTGGTCGTGGTGCAGCAGGTTGGCCGGGGCAAGGTCATCTACTTCGCCGACAGCACGACATTCCGAGGTAACTGGTATGGATTGAATCTCCTTTTTCTCAACGCACTCATCTTCGGGCCCGTACTGTGACCAGAGTGCGAACGACCACGAGGTCAGCTTCTTCAATGGAGTAGCGACGATGTTTCAATTCAGGAGAAATATCACGGGCTTTGTGCTGGGGACCCTTGCGGTATCCTTGGCCGCCACCGCCGGCCGCGCCCAGCCCGTCACTCCCGACGTCGGACGTGAGCTCGAGGTGGCGCGTCAGGTGTTGAATTCGTCCCGCATGCAGGCGGCGTTCACTTACGTGGAGGGCTCCCAAGAGGAGACGGTGCGAGAATGGCTGAGCCTCTGCAACGCGTATGCGCCGCAAGGCGATGAGATACAGCGTTCACGCCTGCTGTACAAGCTGTTCCGAATCTACGGGCTCGAGAATGTGCACATTGACGATGCGCGCAATGTCATTGGTGTGCGTCCGGGTGTCGGGGATGGCCCCACCGTGGTGCTCAATGCTCATCACGACAACGTTGCACTGTGGCCCAAGGACCAGCCCATCGAGGCTTTCGTCGCAGATGAGCGCGTCTGGTGTCCCGCCGCCTCTGACGACCTGATGGGTGTCACGCAGTTGCTCACCGTACTACGAGCCCTCAACGCCGCAGACATCCAGACGAGCGGGGATGTGTGGTTCGTCGGACTCACCGAGGAGGAAGTGGGGAGCCCAGGCGCAGAGCAGTTCATACGGGGCAACTATCCCCACAACATCGATTGGCGAAACGGTGACATCCTGGCACAGTTCCATGGTGGTGGTGGTGAGGGGGTAACCACGGGGAGTAATCCGTACATCCATTTCGCGCAGCTGCGAGTGTTTGTCCCACTGGATTTCAACCGGTGGCGGACGGACGCGGTGGATGCGCTGGGTCCAATGATAGCGCGTATCAATGCTGAACTGCGGGATCCGCGCTCGCTTGGGGTTGACGAGTACGAAACGGGTGTTGGGGAACTCACCTCGGAGCTGCTTTACCTGAACATGTCCATGGTGCAGGGTAACGTGATCCACAACGGCACCTCGAATCAGGCGTGGATTCGGTTCGATCTACGGGCGCCGAGCGAGGCTCGTCTCACGCAGGCACACGAGGATATTCAGCGCGTTGCCGCCGAGGTGTGTGCTGAGATGGGAGAGGGATTCGGATTCCTCTACGAGGTCAACATGAAGCTGGGCACCGAGGGTGTTGACGGGTGGGACAAAGTTGCCAACGGACCTGCGCGCATGGCGGCGGCGGCGGCACAGGCCGTATATGGCACGGAGCCGGTAATCGATCCGACGCGAGGATGCGGAGACTGCCGGCGTTCGTACATGGGTGGGATGCCGGCGATGTCGCTGCGCGGCAACGTGGTGGACCACGGCGGTGGCCAGTTCGAGGTACGCCGGGGATTTGGAGGGAGGGGACTCCAGTCGGCGGTGCGACGCGCGAGTTCCGGTCACGACGTAACTGAAAGCGGCGAAATCGTACGACTGTGGTCGGGGATCAAGCACGGGTTGGTTTTCGCCGTATCGTACGCCGGTTTGGCCAACTAGTCTCCCGCCGCGAACGAGTCATGGCATACACGGGCTTTGGGGAACTAGCAGTGACGTCAGTAAAGGCAAGTGCAGCACGGGACAGAAGTCGGCGCATTACAGTAATCAGCCGCGGAGGAATCATGACTGGATCGAAGGCGATGCCGGTAGCCCTGGCGATGGTATTTCTCTTCACCTTGGGGGTTGCCGAGTCCAGCAACGCACAGCAGCCCGTCACGCCAAACGTCACCCAAGAGGTGGCGGCAGCCCGGGAGGTTCTCAACACTCCGCGCATTCAGGAGGCGTTCGCCTACGTGGATGGGGCTGAGGAGGAGACGGTTCAGGAGTGGCTGAGTTTGTGCAACGCGTACGGACCGTCCGAAGCCCAATCCCGGGTCTTCCGTGGAGTGTACGGCAACGAGATCCGTCGCTCCCGTCTGCTCTATAAGCTCTTTCGCATTTATGGCTTGGAGAACGTGCACATTGACGACGCGCTGAATGTGGTCGGGGTGCGTCCGGGCGTGGGCGAGGGTCCGACGGTGGTGCTCAATTCGCACCATGACAACGTGGCGCTGTGGCCTGAGGACCAGCCTATCGAGGCCTTTGTCGCCGACGGCCGCGTCTGGTGCCCGGCGGCGGGAGACGACTTGATGGGGACCACCCAGATACTCACGGTGCTCCGTGCCATGAACGCGGCCGACATCCAGACACAGGGGGATGTGTGGTTTGTCTCGTTTACGGGTGAGGAGCTCGGTAGCGCGGGATCTGAGCAATTCGTCCGTGCGAACTATCCCCATAACATCGACTGGCGCAACGGTGATATCATCGTGCAATTGCACGGTGGCGGGGGGGAAGGAGCAGCGACGGGGAGCACTCCATACATCCACTCCACTCAACTTCGCATGTTCGTGCCGCTTGGTTGGAACCGCTGGCGCACGGACGCGGTAGACGCGCTAGGTCCGATCATTCAGCGGGTCAACAATGAGTTGCGGGACCCACGATCGATGACTGTGGCAGAGTACGAGACGGGTGTTGGCGAG
>JBDHFY010000376.1:0-3949 GCA_039590195.1 Gemmatimonadota bacterium
TTTGCCGCTTCCAACAACACTCGATTTGCGAAGTCAACCGGACCGAGGAGCCAGTTGACGGCTGCATCAACACCCCCGGCAATCTCCTGGGTGCTTGCCGCGAGCAGCTGCCATCCCGCCTTGCTACTCACACGAATCGTTCCCTCGGCCCCGATTCCCAGGCTGCGGAGGTCAGCGATCATCCCGTCCGTCGAAGCGTCCGACACATCGACGCGCACCAAGTGTTGGGGGATGCCGTCCGTGAGTTCCGACGGATTCGTCGCGATGACCTCACCGCCCCAGCGTGCCAACAGGCCCTCGAGGACGGCATCGTCAGCCGTCTTGACGATCAGTTCGTCAGCGACGAACTCCGACTGGATTCCCAGGGCCTGATCGAGCACGGCTGCAACGGGTCGGTCCGCCTCGCCCCCCGGTCCGATGGTGAAGTCGGCAATCGGAATCACCTCGGGATCGATCACGAAGTTGAGCGGAGCCAGCTGGGCGATCACACGACCCGCCTCACCCACAGCGCCGAGCGTTGCGACGATCTGTGCATTACCCTCTGCCAAAGTCGTGACGAGGCCATCGTCGTCGACTCTGGCAATACCCGGATTCGTCGTGGCCCACTCCACATCGACCTCGACCACATTTCCCTCCCCGTCCGTCACGGTCGCCATGAACTGATGCGTCTCACCCACCTCGAGCGTCACCTCCGCCGGCGCGACCTCGATCGTGAAACCGCCCAGAATGATTTCGAACGGCTTGAGGCCCGTTAGGGGATCGAGGACGATCCTCATCAACGGATTATTGCCTTCGCGGATTTCGACGACGATCGATCCGCGGTGGGTTTCGACTCCGTTGTCGTCAAACCCGTGACCCGTAATCGTCCGGTTGCTTCCCACCGGAATGGTGAGTACACCTGACGCCCGTCCGTCAACCATCTCGAAGTTGAAGACGAGCGGATCGCTGATGTCCGGTGCCGTAACCTCTACGACGATGGTAGAGAGGACGGGTGGCATTCCGACGAGCGACACCGGCACTGTAGCGTGTACTCTCTCTACTGGAGGTTCCTGGGGTGTTTTGCGACAGTTCGTGACGACCATCAGGAACGCCAGTGTTGCGACTGTAGCCTGCCACTTACGAACGCGGATCCTCATCGAAGCCTCCTTGGTGTTGCCCGCACGGGCGTGGGCTCGAGGGAAGACGATTGGTTGGGGTATGTACGGGTTGATACGACCGTGACCGACGCCGTGCCGGCGACGCCGGCTAACGTAGCGACGATCAGCGCATTGCCCGGGCCAACGGCGCTCACCAGCCCGTGTACGTCCACCGCAGCGACGGCCGCCGCCGTAGTTGCCCATCGCAGCGGCACGTCGAGAACGGCCTCCTGATCATCGACGACACGGGCTGAGAGTTGTGTGGTCGTTCCCGGTTCCAGTGTCACGGCCCTTGGTGACACCTCGACAGTAAAATCACCAAGCACAAGCTCGCCGGGCCCCGTATCGAGGAGCGGCAAGAGGACAATGACCACGACACGATTGTCGCCGGGGATGATGTCCAAGATCACCACTCCCTCATGTGTTGCGCTCCCATCACGGTCGAACGCGCGAACGGTTATGGTCCGTTCGCTTCCGGCCGGAATCGCGAGCGTGCCGGATGCAAAGCCATTTACCAGCGGGAGATTGTACACGAGATGGTCGGAGATATCGGGTGCGGTAACGGCGACGACTAGACTGGAAACCGAGGAGACATGAACGGCGAACCGATACTGAACCATCCCGAGAGGCATCGGCTCAACTGGCCCCGTGCGGTCTGCATCGCAGGCAGTGAGCCATGCCAACGATGAGAGTACCAGGGGCGCCCAATACCACGAACCCCCGTAGCGCGTGGGTCGTACTTCGCGAGCTGTCATGCGTCGAGGAGAATTGCTGCAAATGGCAGATCGGCCGGCATGATCAGACAGCCTCCAATCGTGATCACCAGGTCAGTCGACTCGTGCTCCGTGGACGAACCGTGCACTGCCAGGCACAAAAGGTCACAAGTGACGAACGCCCCGGCGCAACTGCCGTTGCGCCGCGATGTACAGCGGCACGACCGCCGTTGTAAGGCACTCCGTCGGTCGGCCGACCCGGCTTGGCTATACGCTGACGGGCCCGACTCGTGGTGCTAAGCCACCTACCCTTAACGCAGCATCCCGCGACAAACCGGCTCATGATGTGGATTGGCCAGGCGCGCAATGACCGGCGTCTGGCTCGCGCTCGGCCGCCTCGATAGAGCGGGAGGACACCCTCTGGGCGCTTGTGAACGAATCCCTGGTTCGCCTCGGGAGGTGTCATGCATGCCGCGCATGTCAGGGAGGTCGCGCCTTAGCCGATTTCGACCTGGACTCCCCATTGCGGTGTTAGGGCGGAAATCGCATGTTATCGCCCCCCTTTAGGACCTGTTCGGATCACCGATGGCGGATTGGCTCCATGACCCACTCCGGCTCCGATGGGCAAAACCCCCGCGGTGAGATCACCGACCGGTTGCTAGCGCTTCGCGACGCCGGGAGCGCGGCCTGGGAATCCCTCGTCCCGTTGGTCTATGACCAGTTGCGCGTCCTCGCCCACCGACACCTTCTCCGAGAGTCCGCGTCGATCCCCCTGGAGACGAGCGACCTCGTGCACGAGGCCTACCTCAAGCTCGTGGACCAAACCCTCGTCGAGTGGCACGACCGAGCACACTTCTTCGCCGTGGCGTCGATGGTCATGCGGCGCATCCTGATCAACGAAGCCCACCGCAGACGTGCCAAGAAACGCTGGGGTGGTGCCACGCGCGTCCCTCTCGACGAGGAAGCTTTGCCCGCCGTCACCGACGACCGCGCCGAGCAGCTCATCGCCATAGACGAGGCGCTCGAGCGGCTCGGTGCCATGAACGAGCGGCAGATGCGGGTCATCGAATGCCGTTTCTTCGGAGGACTCTCGAACGAGGAGGTCGGTTACGCTCTTTCGGTCTCACCGGCTACCGTGAAGCGGGATTGGCGCGCGGCGCGGGCTTGGCTATTTCGCGAGCTCGGCGACTTGCCCGTTTGAGCGCGGAAGGGACACACGTGGACGCCGAGCGACTGCACCGAGCCCAAGAGCTGTTCTGGCGCGTTCTCGACCTGGAGCCAGCCGAACGGACGGGCTTTCTGGAGCAGCTGCGGACTCAGGATCCCGATCTCGCCCAAGAGGTCGCGTCACTCATCGCCGCAGACCAACAGGCGGGCGACTTCCTGGAACGGCCACCGGGCCACGTCCTCGAGGCCTTCGAGAAGCTCCGCGCACACCAGCCCGGACATCGCATCGGCTCGTTTGCGATTGTGAAGCGGTTGGGCCGGGGGGGGATGGGAAACGTCTACCTCGCGGAGCGGGCGGACGCGGAGTACCACCAACAGGTGGCGATCAAGGTGGTGCGCCCGGGGATGGATACCGAGGAAATCCTCCAGCGATTCTCCCGGGAGCGACAGATCCTTGCGGACCTCGAGCACGCGAACATCGCCAAGCTGCTCGACGGGGGGACCACCCCGGACGGTCGGCCCTATCTGGTGATGGAGTATGTGGACGGTGAGCCGATCAACAGCTACAGCGACCGCCACCGGCTCTCCATCAACGACCGCCTGCGGCTCTTGCTGACGATCAGCGCCGCCGTTCAGCACGCGCACCGGAACCTGGTGGTCCACCGCGACCTCAAGCCGGGGAACATCCTGGTGACGCCGTCCGGAGCACCGAAGCTGCTAGACTTCGGCATCGCAAAGATCCTGGCTCCCCCAAAAGATCCGGACGGCTCGGCCACCACCCAGACCGGTGTGCGTCCCATGTCGCCGGCGTTCGCGAGCCCCGAGCAAGTGAAAGGCGGGGCCATCACCACGTCGACGGATGTCTATTCCCTGGGGCTCTTGACCTACGAGCTGCTCACCGGAGTCCGAGCCCAGACCCTGACGAGCCTCTCG
>JBDHFY010000377.1:0-3935 GCA_039590195.1 Gemmatimonadota bacterium
TAGCTGTTAGCTGCTAGCTACCAGCGACCGGCGACCAGCTGCCAGCGACCAGTGACCAGCTGTGCGAGTCAGGGCAGCTAACAAAAACTCCCAACATTGGTCTATGGGTAGTGGGGACGTGGTATTGCGTCACGTCCAGCCATAGCCATCTCACCATTCATAACGTGGGCCGCAAAGCACTACCTTTCATGGACACCGGCAGTACAAACCATCAAGGAGCAAAGCTGGCAGCCGGCAGCCGGTAGCTGGCAGCTAAAAAACAAATCACATCATGAAAGCCCTGACCTCCAAGGCCAGCAAACGAGTGGCAGGTCTCCCCACGTACGCGATGGCGGAGATCGCCGAGCGGAAACGTGAACTGCTGGCACAGGGAGTGGACATCATCGATCTCGGGGCGGGTGACGCCGACCTGGCGCCGCCCGAAATTGCGGTCGAGACGCTTCATCGAGCCGCGCAGGATCCCGCCATGAGCCGGTATGCATTCCAGGTGGGGCTCATGGAGTTCCGGGAGGCGATCGCCCGGTTCATGTCGCGACGCTTCGACGTTTCCATCGATCCAATTGCTGAAGTCCTTCCGCTGATCGGATGCAAAGACGGGCTTGCCCATCTGCCATTCGCCGTGCTCGATCCCGGAGAGGTGTGTGTTGTTCCGGAGCCCGGGTATCCGGCGTACGAGGGCGGTGCCCAGTTGGCGGGCGCAGACGTGGAGATCGTCCCACTAAGGCGCGAAACAGGTTTCCTCGTCGAGCTGGATGACCTTCCCGCGGAGCGCGTGTCGCGGGTCAAGCTGGTCTTCCTCAACTATCCCAACAACCCGACCGGCCAGGTGGCGCCTCGCGATTATCTCGAGCGCACGGTCGCGGCCTGCCGGAAGAACGGCGCGGTGCTTGCCTACGACAACCCGTACTCGGAGATCACGTTCGACGGCTACACGGCTCCCAGTATTCTCGAGTTTCCGGGAGCCCGGGAGGTGGCCGTCGAGTTCCACTCGTTCTCCAAGAGCTTCGGTATGACAGGATGGCGCCTGGGGTGGGTCGTTGGGAACTCCGAAGTGATCAGAGCGCTATCTAAAGTGAAGAGCTACGTGGACACGGGCGTGTTTCTCGCGGTCCAACGGGCCGGGGCCGCCGTGCTGGACCGGGCGGAAGAGTTGGTGGCCCCGGTGCGGGAGACGTTTCGAGTCCGGCGGGATGCGCTGGCCGCCGCGCTCACGGACGCGGGTTGGCGCTGCAATCCGCCAAAGGCTACGATGTATCTCTGGATACCGTTGCCGGAGGGAGTGAAGGGGAAGCCCTTCGCCCGGGATCTTTTGGACAAGGAGGGGCTGGTGGTCTTGGCAGGATCGGCGTTCGGCGCCGGCGGAGAAGGTTTCGTGAGGCTGTCGTTCGTGGTGGGCCCCGAAAGGCTGCGGGAGGCGGCGGCTCGGATGGGTCGGGCGCTGGCCCGGCTCGACGGGCAGGGGGCTCGTGGGGGTGGGGGCGGGGGCGGGGGCGGTGCGCCAACCTAGAACGATGCTTCCGCGCCCCTCCCGCATCGGGAGCGGGTCGTATCTGGTGAGCGCCCTGATCCACGTGATCGGGGTAGGCATGCTGATTTGGCTGAGTACTCACTCACGCACTCACAATGCCGCGCCCATCCAGCTGCCTGAGATCAGCGGCCCCCAACTCGAGATCATCCTGCCGTTTGTGGATCCAGATCAACCCGTGGGGGTTCCGGTACGTGGCATCGCACCCCTGCCGTTCGCCGCGGAGCGCCTGCTCGATTCCGCATCCGTGGCCCTCCAGTTTCCGCTGGAGATCACCGTGGACCTCCGGATCGACTCGGTCATCGTGGAGGTGCCGGTGGTCATCGGGAGGAGGCGCCGTTTGGGTGTGTCGAGTGGAGACGGTCAGTTGTGGGAGCTCCCCGACGCCATTCCCATCGAGGTGGGAGTGGTGTTCGACCCGCTCGTGCTTGCGGCCGATCTGGACAGTCTGATCATGGAGAGGCTCTTTGCCTTTCTGAGTATCGTCCCCCCGGATTCCTTTGCGACGCCGGAGAGTCCCGAGTGGACCAGGGAGATCGGCGGGAAGAAGTACGGGATCGACCGGAAGTGGGTTCACCTCGGCAACATCAAGCTTCCCACGGCGCTGCTGGCACTCCTGCCCATTCCGCAGACCCAGAGCTTCGACCAGGCCCGTCAAGTCAGAAACACGCAGCGGATCCGCCAGGAGATCGTCGAGAACGCGCAGCGGATGGAGGATATGGCGGATGTCCGGCGGTACATCCGCGAGCTGCGGGCCCGGCGGGAGGCAGAGCGGGCGGAGCAGCGCGGGCGCCATGTGGTGGCCGCTGACTCCCTGGCCAGGGATTCGATTATTCCTTAGCTAGCCTGCGCTTCCGGCCAGGCGAGCGCCGCTTCGATGCGGCGAAGCGATTCGTTCTTTCCCACTACCCACAACAACTCGTTGACCGGCTCGGAGACGGCGCAGCCGGTGAGCGCGATTCGCACCGGTTGCATCACCTTGCCGAGGCCCACTCCCAGCGATTCGGCGAGCCCGCGCAGCTCGGCCTCCAACATCTCGGGCTTCCAGGCGTCTGCATCCAGGGCCGAGAGATGCGCGGCCACATCCCCAAGCGCCGTGCGAAATCCGGCGGTGTCTTTCTGAATAGTCTTGATCGCTTTGGGCTCGCGCTCGATGAATGATGCGTCCAGCCGTACCGCGACGCGTTGCGCCAACTCGTGGGTGGTGCGGGCGCGGGAACGGGTGACTTCGATTGTTCTCAGAACCTGGTCCTTCTTTCCATCGGCCGGGTCGATGTGATACGTACCGGTGAGGTCGGGCGCGATGAGCGCGAAGAGGTCCTCCGGAGGCGTCTGCGTCATGTGCTGGCCGTTCATCCACTCGAGCTTCTGTGGATCGAAGATGGCGCTCTTCTTCTGGATGCCCTCGAGGGAGAATGCCTCGAGGAGATCGTCGACGGAGAAGAAAAGCTCCCGGTCGTCTCCCGAGCTCCAGCCCAGCAGCGCCAGAAAGTTGCGGAGGGCGCCCGGCAGGATGCCCTCGTGGCTGTAATTACCGACGGCCTTGGCACCGTGCCGTTTGGAGAGCTTGCGGCCGTCCATCCCGTGGATCACGGGGACGTGACCGAACACCGGCGGTGCGACGCCCAGCGCTCGGTAGACGGCGATCTGCTTCGGCGTGTTGGAGATGTGGTCGTCACCGCGGATGACGTGTGTCAGACCCATCTCGATATCGTCGGCCACTACCGAGAGGTTGTAGGTGGGCGTTCGGTCCGACCGGAGGATCACCCAATCCTTAATGTCCGCGCCCTCGAAGCTGATGAATCCGTGGACCGCGTCGTCCCAGGCGAGCGTCTCATCGGGCATGCGGAAGCGGACGGCGCCCTCGTCCGTGTAGGCGTGCTCGCTCGCGATCAACTTGTCCACGAGTTGCTGGTGGCGCTCGAGCCCGTCGGCCTGGAAGACGATCTCTTCATCCCAGTCGAGGCCGAGCCAGGTGAGGCCGTGGAGGATGATCTGGGTGTGCTCCTCGGACGAGCGTTCGCGGTCGGTATCCTCGATGCGGAGGAGGGACTTACCGCCCACCTTGCGGGCAAACAGCCAATTAAAAAGCGCCGTCCGCGCACCTCCCACGTGGAGATAGCCGGTGGGGGAGGGGGCGAACCGGACGCGGACGTCGGAATCGGCCATGATAGCTATCGGTTTGATCGCGTCCCGAAAGAGGGTTGTGGCACGACGCGCCTCGCTAAACGTTGAGCGCCGCGCCCATCGAGACGGGCTCCTGGGGAGCCCTCCTCAGGGACGCCGCTCGAACACATGCGGCCGGTCGCCTTTCGAGGCGCATCGCCCTGAGCTTGCCCGAGAATTTCGAAGGGCAAGGGAAGGGCGCCGAGCCCGCCGCGTCCTGAGGAGCCGTGCCCTTCGACTGCGC
>JBDHFY010000378.1:0-7474 GCA_039590195.1 Gemmatimonadota bacterium
GGGATATAGGAGAGGAGGAGAACTCATCGAAGTGTATGCGTGCCGGGTCAGCCAGCGGAGTTGCTCGTGAGCGTCAGAGTCTGCGGGGAGTGCGGCAAGAGTCTCCGAGACTTTGCGGTGCGGTGTCCCCATTGTGGTGCGCGCATCCGGGGCAAGAGTTCCGCCGACCGAATGTCCGAATTCGCCGAGCAGGTGCAACGCGCCCTGGGTCCACAGTATCGCGTGGAGGAGCATATCGGGCGCGGTGGGGCCGCGGTGGTCTTTCGGGTGCATGACGAGCGACTGAACCGCGATCTTGCCGCCAAGGCCTTGAAGCCCTCGCTGCTGGGCGACGCCGAGTTGGCCGAGCGGTTTCGCCGCGAGGCCGTCACCGCTGCTCGTCTCAATCATCCAAATATCGTTCCGATCTTCTTCGTCGGCGGCGAAGGCCACGTTCCCTGCTACGTGATGCCGCTGGTCGAGGGTGAGGTGTTGGCGGAGCGCATCGAACGCGAGGGACAGCTTCCTCTCGATGTGATCGTGAGTATCGTGCGGGACATAGCCGGCGCTCTCGACTTCGCCCATCGCGGAGGAGTGATCCATCGGGATGTCAAGCCGGACAACATCCTGCTCGAAGCCGCGAGCGGTCGGAGCCTGCTCACCGACTTCGGCATTGCCAAAGCCATGACGGGCCACACGACGATCACGGGTTCGGGAGTTGTGGTGGGCACGCCGTATTACGTGTCTCCGGAGCAGGCTGCTGGAGATGTGGACATCGATTTCCGTACGGACGTCTACAGCCTCGGGGTGGTTGTGTACGAGATGCTGGCCGGTGAGCCTCCGTTCACCGCACCCACACCCGACGCTGTCTTCGCGCACCACATCCGGACGCTGCCACCGCCGTTGAACAGGCATCGGGCTGGCGTTTCCGATCGGCTGGAGGAGATTCTCCTGAAAGCGTTGGCCAAGAATCCCGAGGACCGCTTCCAAGGTCCGGGCGAATTCGCGCGGGCTCTCGAGCGCGCCTACGGGCGCCGGAGTCTGCGTCTCTCAGGAGGCGCAACGTTTCAGCTAATGAGCGATGCCCGGCCGTCCCGCCGGACGGTGCGGGTGGACACGAATGAATCGGGTTTTGGCTCGTTGAAGGGCGCGGATGATCTCTCAACCGTGACGCAGGCAGCGGCGAACGCGGAGCAGACGCTGGTTGCGGCGGCGGAACGTGGCGATTGGTCGACGCTGGTTGAGGGGATCGGCGTGCTCGACGAGCGAGCGCAAGGTGATCCGGCTTTGCGGGGACCCGCGCTCGAGGTACTCGCGCGCTTGGGATCGGATGGGGCGGTCGTGGAAATCCTCGCCACGAGCTGGGCGACCGGCGACGAACAGGTCCAGGTGCGCATCGAGCAGGCGCTGGCGATAATGCCGAATGCCGGTCCCACGTTGGGGCAGTTTGCACGAAGGCAACGAAGTGCCGAAGCGGTGCTCCTGGCCGACAGGGTCGGTGCCCTCACGGCCGATGGCGCCGAAGCGCTGGCCCGCGATGAGGAGCCAACCGTTGTTCATGCGCTGCTCACGGCACTCCGGGAGAGTCAGCGTCCAGCCGACCTCATCGGGCGGTGGCTCGAGACGGCGTTTCGCCACGGTGACGAGGCGATCCGGTTAGCGACGATGGAGGTCGCCGCCACGCGGGGTGGGACGGTTGCCAAACGGATCGGTAACCGTGCCCTGACGGACCCGTCACCAGCGGTGCGCAAGCAAGCTCAGCGTGCCATGGAGTGATCTCCATGCCACGACGCTCTGCCCGAGGTTAGATCCTAACGAGTCGTTCCGGAACTGAGATCGTCGGAGTGACCCCAGATGGCAGCTTTGTGCAGCCCGTGAAGTGGGAAGAACCGCTGCCGGAGGCGGAAACTACCGCAGTTGTGCTGTTCCTGGTTTCGAGTATCTTTGGTGGCGGCCGCACGTGTGATTCTCCCACGAAGCACCTTTCCTGCGGCTGAGTCGAGCTGCTGAACCGCTCACAACCAGTTCATCGTGATCTCCGCTACCAACGGTTGCGGACGCCGGCCGAACGGACACCGCCCTCGCGAAGGTGAGTGAATGAGGAAGCTTATCTTGCCAGTGGTGAAGGTTCTGACTGTTGCCGTGTCTGGCGGTGCTCTCATCTATGCGGTTGCTCGCGTTCTCCCGGCACAGCAAACGGGCCAAACCTCCATTGGTGTGGTCGAGGTGCCGGTTGATGTGGATACCGCATCACTGCGGGGGCCGGTTCAGCCGATCTTCTATCGTCACGACGTTCATGCCGGTCAGTACGAGATGGATTGCCTGTACTGTCACTTCGCCGCCGAAGTCAGCCAGAGTCCGGGCATGCCCACGATCTCAACGTGCATGGGCTGTCACCTCATTGCGGGCGCGGCGAACCCCGAGGTGCAAAAGCTTCGGGAAGCTGCCGCTGCCGACACGGTCGTTCCGTGGGTCGAAGTGCACAAGCTTCCACCGTTCGTCCGTTTCCCGCACATGCGACACGTGATGTCCGAGGCCGAGATGGAGTGTCAGGACTGCCACGGCCCCGTCGAAGAGATGCCACAGGTCTATCAGTTTGCCTCCCTGAAAATGGGGTGGTGTCTCGACTGTCATCTGGAAGAAGAGGCAACCACCGAGTGTACAGCCTGCCATTACTAGGGCGGAGGGTTGATGCCTAAAGAGATGGACCGTAGGGGGTTTCTCAAAGTTCTCGGCGTCACCGGCGGGGGAGCCGCAGCACTTTCCGGCTGTTCCTCCGACAGCGCGGAAAAACTCATTCCGTATCTCGTACCGCCCGACTACCAGATCCCGGGCGTGCCGACGTACTACGCCACCACGTGCCGGGAGTGCCCGGCAGGTTGTGGCCTGCACGTCAAGGTTCGGGAAGGTCGCGCCGTCAAGGTCGAAGGGAATCCCGAAAGTCCCATCAACCGCGGTGCGCTTTGTGCGCGCGGGCAGGCGTCGCTTCAGGGGCTGTACAACCCCGATCGTCTGCGTGGTCCCATGGCTCGCACGGCCGATGGCGAGTTCGAACCGATATCATGGGACGATGCGATCGCCAGGGTGACCCAGGCGCTTGCGGGTGTAGACGGTGATCGAATGTGGTTCCTCACCGGAAACGAAGCAGGCTCCTTCGACAGCCTCGTCAACGAGTGGCTTGCGGCCGTGGGATCTCAGAGCCGTGTGGTGTACGAGCCCTTCGGCTACGAAGCCCTTCGCTACGCAAGCCGCGAGATCTTCGGCATGGATACCGTGCCGGAGTACCGCTTTGCGGATGCGGAGTTCGTGCTTTCTTTCGGCACCGACTTCCTCGAGACCTGGTTGAACCCGGTCCAGTACGCTCGCGAATTTGCGGCCAGTCATAGCTACGCAGACGGGCGAATGGGACGATACGTGCACGTCGATGCCCGCCTGGGAATGACGGCGTTCAGCGCGGATGAGTGGGTCGCTCCCACGCCGGGGACCGAGGGACTCCTGGCGATGGCGATCGCCAACGTCGTGCTGCGCGACCACGGTGAGAACGCGCCAAGAGATAGTTCACGTCTTCGGGCCCTCCTCGACCAATACGAGCCGGAAACGGTGGCCGACCGGTGCGGCGTGCCTGCGGACAGGATTCGACGACTCGCCGAGGAGTTCAGCGCCGTCCCGAGCCTTGCCTTAGCGGGCGGCATGGGTGCCCAGCACGACGACGCACACAGCACGGCGGCTGCCGCGCACATCCTCAACTATGTCGCCGGCAACGTGGGGCGGACCGTCATGTTCGGCGCGGATCGCGACCCGGCCGCCGGCTCGACGTATCGTGGTCTGGCGGATCTCGTGGACGCGATGCGCGACGGGCAGGTCGGTGCCCTCTTCGTCCATGGCGCCAACCCGGCATACGCTTCTCCCCAGGGCACGGGCTTTTCGGAGGCGATGGGGCAGGTCGGGCTCAAGGTCCCCCCCGATCACGATCCCATGGAGCAATGGAACGATTTCGAGCCGCAGGCCGGCACGTATCTGTTACAGCAGCCCGCCATGCAGCCCGTTTTCGAGACGCGGCAGACCGGGGACGTGCTCCTTCAGCTGGCAGGTGCGATGGGAGACGCCCCGCCGGCGCAACTCTCGGCCGCTAATTATAAGGAATACCTTCAGCAGCGCTGGCGGCAAATCCAACGACAGCTCCGGGACGGCTCCCCGTTTGAGGATTTCTGGATAGAGTCTCTTCGGGTGGGAGGGGTGCATCGGGAAGCGCCCACGCGTCCGGTGCGGGTCGTGGGAACGGCATCGAGAGTGTCCGTCACTGGTTGGTCGGGCCTGGGTGACGACTTTGCCCTCATTGCCTACCCATCGCCGGCGTTGTTCGACGGACGCGGGGCGAATCGCCCGTGGTTGCAGGAGCTTCCGGACCCCGTCTCGAAGATCGCCTGGAGCTCGTGGGTCGAGCTCCACCCCGACACGGCAGAGAGGCTCGGTATTGCCGAGGGTGACGTTCTCGAGGTGTCCTCGGCCGCCGGCTCCGTCACGGCGCCGGCATTCCTCTATCCGGGCATCAGCCCAAACGTGGTTGCCATGCCCATTGGGCAGGGCCATACCGCGTTCGGTCGGTACGCGGAGAACCGTGGAGCCAACGTCTACCACCTGCTCGGAAGCGAGCCGACAGCATTCGCCGGACTCTCACACTACACGGCGGTGACGATCCGCAACACCGGTGAACACGAACGACTCGCCACCAACGCCGGTCGAAGCCGGCAAATGGGTCGTGGCCTTTCGCAGAGCACGACGTTGCTCGCCATCACGAGCGGCGAGGATCATCCCTTCCACATCGAGCACGCGGCAGAAGTTCCCGAGCACGTAGAACGTGTGCTCGAGGAAGTACAGGAAGCTCAAACGCAGGAGACCAAACGTGGCAATTACGCCGGCGAGCATCCGCGGTGGGCCATGGCGGTTGATCTGTCCCGCTGCACTGGGTGCAGCGCCTGTGTCACGGCCTGCCATGCCGAGAACAATATCCCCACTGTCGGTAAGGAGCTCGTTCAGCACGGACGGGAGATGTCGTGGTTGCGGATTGAGCGGTACTTCGAGGGCGGCGGCGACGAGCCTGTGAAAGTTGAACTGTTGCCCATGATGTGCCAGCATTGCGAGCGCGCGCCGTGCGAGCCGGTGTGTCCGGTGTTTGCCACGTACCATACGCCCGACGGTCTCAACGCGCAGATATACAACCGCTGTGTGGGTACGCGCTACTGCGCGAACAACTGCCCGTACAAGGTCAGGTACTTCAACTGGTTTGATCACCAGCACGAAGCCGATGCGGCATATGCCTGGCCTGATCCCCTGCACATGCTCCTCAATCCCGACGTGACCGTGCGTTCCAAGGGAGTCATGGAGAAGTGCACGTTCTGCGTGCAGCGGGTCAGGAGCGCCCAGGACCAAGCGCGTTTGGAGGGCCGAGACAATCTGCGCGATGGTGAGGTGCGGACGGCCTGTCAGCAGACCTGTCCGTCGGAGGCCCTCGTATTCGGTGATCTCAACGACCCGGACTCCGCGGTGTCGCGCCTCGCGGCGAGCGAGCGAGGCTACCACGTGCTCGAAGGACTGAACACGGCGCCCGGCGTGACGTACCTGAAGAAGGTACGCAACGTCGCGGAGGAGGCGTAGCCGCCTATGGCGACGATAGCACAACCGGAACCGGCTGTGGAGCACCCGTCCTACGCGCAGGTCACGCGGGATATCGCGGCGACCCTCGGCAGGCCGTCGAGGGGCTATTTCATCCTGCTCGGCTCCGTAGTGACGGTGCTGGCGGTCGGTGCCGGTGCCCTGCTGTATCAGATCCGTATGGGGTTGGGTGTGGCCGGTTACACGCCGCCGGTGATGTGGGGCGTGTATATCGCCACCTTCGTGTTCTGGGTCGGTATCGCCCATTCAGGGACGTTGATTTCAGCCATCCTGTACCTCTTCCGGTCGGCGTGGCGCACGTCGGTGTACCGAACGGCGGAAGCGATGACGGTGTTTGCCGTCATGACGGCAGGGCTCTTCCCGCTGATTCACGTCGGTCGCATATGGTACGCCTACTGGCTGATCCCGTACCCCAATCAGCGCCAGCTCTGGGTCAACTTCAAATCACCGCTGGTGTGGGACTTGTTTGCCATCGGGACCTACTTCACGGTGAGTACGGTGTTCCTCATCGTTGGACTTGTCCCCGACGTGGCGGCGGTCCGAGAAAAATTCACGGGCTGGCGGAAAAAGCTCTACACCATCACGTCACTCAACTGGCGCGGCACCGACCAGCAATGGCGCCACTACACCCGTGCGTATCTCTATCTGGCCGCGCTTGCGACGCCGCTCGTGCTCTCCGTGCACAGCGTCGTGTCGTGGGACTTCGCCATGTCGATCGTCCCCGGGTGGCACGCCACGATCTTTGCGCCGTATTTCGTCGCCGGGGCTATCTACTCCGGCGTGGCGATGGTGGTCACCCTGCTCGTTCCGCTTCGCAAAGTGTTCCACGTGGAGGAATACATCACGGTGGATCACTTCGAGAATCTCGCCAAACTATTGTTGCTCACGGGGATGATCGTGGGCTACGCCTACGCCACCGAGTACTTCATTGCCTGGTACAGCGGCAACCCCTTCGAGCGCGCCGCATTCTGGAACCGGGCGTTCGGAGAGTATTGGTGGGCGAGTTGGACGATGATCATCTGCAACGGCGTGCTCCCGTGGATGCTCTGGTTCCGAAAGGTGCGTAGAAGCATCCCCGCATTGTTCCTATTATCGTTGTTCGTGAACCTGGGTATGTGGTTCGAGCGGTTTGTGATCATCGTGGTGTCGCTCTCGTTCGAGTACGAACCCTACGCCATGGGCCACTACACGCCCTCGTGGGTGGAATGGGCCATCCTGGCCGGGAGCTTTGCCTGGTTCTTCATGTGGTTCTTATTGTTCGCCAAGAATTTCCCGACGATCTCGATCACTGAGGTGAAGGAAATCATCCCGATGCCGCGAAAGTCGCAGGCCAAGGTATGAGCAAGAAGCCCCCGGGTGGGGTCCTTGCGGCCTATCAACACGTGGATGCAGCAGCCGACGCGATTCGCGTGCTGAAGAAAGACGGCTACGAGGACTTCACCGTCTACACGCCGGCACCGAACTTCGAAATCTTCGCGGCGGTCCGTCACAAAGTCAGCTCTGTTCGCCTCTGGACCCTGTTCGGCGGACTCCTGGGGTGTGCCACCGGCTTCGCCATGACGCTGTGGATGTCGTATGACTATCCCGTCGTGGTCGGGGGCAAGCCACTCGGTTCCGTGCTCCCCTACGTCATTATTGCGTTTGAGCTGACCATCCTCTTCGGAGCCCTCTCGACCGTCGCCGGCTTGGTGTTCAACGCGTGGCGGACTCACCGGGCTGCCGCGTACGACGGACGATTCACCGACGACCTCATCGGCATCTTCGTACCCTGTCCCGTCGAGCATCGCCCGGCGGTGAAGGAGATCCTCGAAGTCGCCGGTGC
>JBDHFY010000379.1:0-4658 GCA_039590195.1 Gemmatimonadota bacterium
CAACGTGGTAGAGAGCTTCGGCGGAGGGATGTTCATTTGGCCTCACGGGATCGATGTTGACGCAGACGGGAACGTGTGGGTGACCGACGGTGTGGCCTCGGCCCGGATACCGGAAGGTGACCAGCGAGGACACCGGGTCATCAAGTTCAGCGCGCAGGGCGAAGTGCTGTTGACCCTCGGCACGCCGGGGGTCGCCGGAAGCGGTCAGTATAGCTTCAACTCCCCAAGCGATGTCGCGGTGGCAGACAACGGCAGCGTCTTCATCGCGGACGGCCACAACGACGACGGAAACAACCGTGTCATGAAGTACTCCCGCGATGGAGAGTTCATCATGTCCTGGGGGCGGACGGGGTACGCGCCGGGCGAGTTCCGTGCGCTACACGCCATGGCCATAGACTCCAGAGGGAGAATCTTCATCGGTGATCGCAGCAACAACCGAATCCAGATCTTCGACCAGGAAGGGACGCACCTGGCCACCTGGACCCAGTTCGGACGGCCTAGCGGGATCTCCTTCGATGAGAACGGCCAGATCTTCGTGGCCGATTCGGAGTCGGATGACGTGCAGAATCCGGGCTGGGAGATGGGGATCCGGATTGGAGACGCCGCGTCCGGGTGGGTAACCGACTTCATCCTTTACCCCTGGGGAGACCCGCGTGAGATCGCGGGCAACGGAGCGGAGTTCGTTGCGGTGGATCGCCACGGGAACATCTACGGAGGAGAGCCTCGCCCACGGAAGCTCCAGAAGTACGTGCGAGTCAGGTAGTATAAGGAGGCAGGTGACGCTCTCGAGGCGGCTTCGGGCTGGCGCGGAACGCTACGGGGCGTATGCGAGAGGGATTCTGTTTCGCTGGACGTATCCCAAGCTCGAGGAAGTCGAGTTGCGGGTTGGTGAGTTACTGCCCTCTCTCGGTTGGCGGCGCATCGTCTCACCCCGAACTCGGAGCGTTGGCAGCGCACGACGCTACAGACGACGTAAGTTCAGCGACTCGCCCTATGCCTGAGCCGCTGCATCAACTTTCCGACACGATTGGCACGGCGGCCCGTTTGCCGACCGCAACGATTATTGAGGGATATTGGAGCATAGGTGTACCGGCGCGTGGGCGCTGGAACCGCCGGCACAGCAGTCTATCGATTTCCTTCGTCGGGAGTCTGATCCGTGATCGCCAACGCACTCGTCAATGCACGCCCGTCCAGGTCGCTAGGCGTCTCTAATCCCAATAGGAGAGCAAGCGTCGGTGCGATGTCCACCGTGCGGACTCTGTCGTTGTAGCGTCCCGGTGCGACGTTACGTCCAGCGAGGATGATGGGCACGTGGGTGTCGTACCTGTACGTAGAGCCGTGATTCGCGGTGCTGGAGCCCGTAACGTAATGCTCTTTGAAGCGAATCAAGACATCGGCGACCCGGGTGGGATAGAAGCTTCGTTGAAACGCATCAAAGTACGGACGGTGCTGCGTGGCGTCCCAGCTCAACTCACCGAAAGTGTACGCGTCGGCGACGATGTCAAGCGTCCGCAGACTGTCGGCAATTGCCTCGTGAACATCTGTGAGGGGCACCGTAACACTGTCAGGAAACGACACGAACAAACCATCCATATACGTGATATTGGGCGTTATGTCGATTCCGAATCCTCTGGTTGCGCCCTCGACTGCACGGATGAGCACCTCCCGACGCTCCGATACCGCGATCCGACGGGCGTCGAAGCCACGTCGGGCAAGCTCCTCGGGCGTGTGCGACGCACCATGATCCGCACTGAGGGCAAATACATAGTTGCCCCTGCCGATTCGGCTGTCGAGGAAGGAAAACAAACTGTCGAGGTATTGGTCCAACCGGAGGTAGTAATCCTGCACCTCATGACTAAGTGGGCCCCACCGGTGACCGATGTAGTCCGCCGATGACGCTCCTATGAACAGTATGTCCGGAGTATCGTCCTCGCCGAGTTGTTCGTTGACGACAATAGCTTTTGCGAACTCAAAGACGAATGCATCACCGAACGGACTATAGAGAATCCCGTCGTAGTAGTCGGGGCTCGGAAGGCCTGTGCTGTCCGCGAACAGCTCCGCAAATACATAAGGAAAGGTGAACTGTTGGATGCCGCGCTCGGCTGGGAAGCTGTCCTCGCGCGACGCGAGGTACACCTCTTCCGGCATGAGCTTCGACCACCCAAGCTGGAAGTAGGATTCGATGAGTCCCAAATTGTTAAAGGAGTCCACCCAGGCTGGGTATGCTTGCTGGTAATAGGTTGACGTGACCAGGCCCTTCCGGGGAGCATGATACCAGTACGCCCCATCAGCTTGATGTCCCGCCATCATGATGGCGGACCGATCCTTGATTGCCACGCTGAAGACTTTGCTCTCGGGCGAGGCGCGCTTGAGCCAATCGCCGAGGGCATCGCGCATGAGACGTTGGGGGGATCGTCCCGGTGCAGTTGGTACGCCGAGTAGCGGGGCAGAGGAGTCGCTCGCCGAATACACCTCGCGATTCTCGGTGCGGTCGAAGAAGTCGTTGTCCACGATCCCATGACTCGAGGGAAAGACACCCGTCGCAATGGTGGCGTGGCCGACCGCCGTTACCGTGGTAGCATGATCCTGATGTGCGTCGGTGAAAACCGCTCCGGAGTCAAGAAGTCGTGCGAGGCCGCCGGTGAAATACCCGCCAAACCGGTTCAGATAGTCGGCGCGCATCTGGTCGACAACCAGGACGACCACGAGCTTCGGTGGCTTGTCCCCGGTCTGTGTTCCATAGGAGGGCAAACCTAGAAGGCAAAAAACGCCGATCGTGAAGCTCCGAGCGAACGGTGTCACGAGAATCGAATGCATCTCAGATCATCCTTTGATCGCGGACACAGACCACAGGCGGCTGGGTCACGGAACCTAGTCGCAGCGGGGCTGAGTTTCAGGTCCTCGTCGAGGTAGACGGTGGCCATCCCCCCGCTATCGAGTTCCCGTTCGATGGCGTAGCGGTCGGCGAGGGCCGATTTGAGGCGGTCAAATTGGTCGTGCACGGTGACGGCGCCTCCGTGCCAGCCAGTAGCTACATGATAGGGATTCGTGTGGGCAGCGGCCAGACAACATGGAAGGTGAACATATCCGAGCGACACACTTCGAATTGGTTGCCGCCTGACCTTGACCGCCGTGCCCGCCCGATTGTCGCTCACATGACTCGGTTGTTCCACCTTGGGGCCGCGAGAAAGTAGCCGGCGTCGCTAGAGAGTCTGAACGGGACTTACAGAAATCAAACTGAACAACTCCCTCGCGTCGGTTGCGTCGGTTGCGTCGGTTCTGGCTGGAGACCTCCAGTACCCAGGGCGATACTTGGGATAGGGGAAAGCAAATTCCTTCTATGCGCATGAGGCCGGAAGCAGCGGGTGGACCACCCAATCCGGTCCACTCACCCAGCTCTACTTTGGGAGGGCCGATTGAGGTTCCTATCCCGCAGCTACAACAAGGGGGCTTCTATGCCTGTCTGGTTCACGACGCTTGGTCGGCGTGCTTGTAAGCCTGCCCCGCTCGGCCAACCTGGAGCGGCGCATGTTCTGACCGCTACAGTGGTGGCACTTACGCTGCTCGGGGGGCAAGGTCGACCGCCGGATCGCTCCGAGGTAGCGAGCGCGGACGCTGATGCGCAGACACAGGTGGGAATCGGGGAAGCGCGAACCGCGAGGAGAACTGTTGCACAAGATCACGAGTGTCTTGGCAGCCGATTCCACCGAACCGTGTACCGCCCCTCGATCCAGACTCCGGTACTGAATCGCCTCGCTCACGTGGCCGGCTTTGATCTCGGCAATGTCGGCGAGGTCCGCCACCGTTCGAGCGATCTTGAGCACCCGGTGATACGGGTCGAAAGACTCAAACGCGGGATGGCGAGCGCCCTACTGAACTGCCACTGCTCGGTCCTGCGAAGAGACCGAGGTAGCGTATCGGACTCACGCTGGTATCCAGCTGCAAGACCTTTCGAAAGATTCCGTTCCAATCAAATACATGCACGAAGTCCCCGAAGATTGCCCTGTTGCGATATGCGTGTCTGATGCGCCCGGAGAACAGGGCAAAAAGATGATGCCTCGCCCCTGCGGCATCCACGTAGCCAAACCGCAAATCGCTTCCGGTGGCCATTACTGGCCCCCGCGCGCTCGGTTCCACACTGAATCGCGGTTCGACGCGAAGCGGTCCATCAAACGCCGCGACCAGCGATCCATCCGCCCGATAGATCTCTATGCGGCTCGCATGCCGGGCCGTGGCGGCGAGCAGGTGCCGCTCCGGGTGGGGCACCAGGGTGGCCTGGTAGGCGTGCTGCCTGACTGACGCTGGGATATCAGAGGCACCCGGCGGCAACTCGCCGATGGTCTTCTGCTGCACGCCGTGTTCGTCGAGGAGGGCGATGCGCCCTGCTGCGAGCAGGCCGAGGCTCAAGATCGTCGTGGAGTCGACCCAGACGGGCCCCGTCAGAGTCGCATCGGTCCGGAGGTTGATGGAGATCTCACCGAGGCGGCCGGCGTCAAACCACTCGTCCCGGAGACTCACGTAGGTCAACCTGTGCAGCCCGGCGTCGTACACCCACGCTTCGTGTGTGCTGCCCGGCACAGGGTCCACCGACCAGACGCCCTCGAACTCACCCGGCCCCCCTCCGCGCCGTCCGAATGATCTCACCAACGTTCCGGTGC
>JBDHFY010000380.1:0-3919 GCA_039590195.1 Gemmatimonadota bacterium
CTGGCCCGCACGATGGTGGCTTCAGTACAGCAGCGTATTGCCTTTGGCGAGCGCGCCGGCCAGCGTCGCGAGCCAAGGGTGGCCGCCGGCAGGCGACGCTGGGATGCCCCAAGGGCGTTTTCAGGGGTTGCGCTCCCAAGGTGCCAGCGCTACAATGCCGGTGTGCTTCCGATGAGCGTGCGTGACATGTGAATGTTCGGTAATGTTGTAGATTAGTTGATTCGCCTCAACCAACCCCATGCGTCCCAAGGGGTTTCCGATGCCCATCGACTAAACTGACGCACCACCCCACTCTACCCTCGTGGGCCGCATCTCGTGGGCCGATAGAGGTGAGGGGCTCAGCGCCAGACTGCCGGAAGAGATTTGCCCCTCCATGCCTGTCGCTCACCGCCCATCAGTCGGACCACAATTGAGCTAGACACCGGAGGGAAAATGCGTTTAATGATTTCTTCTCTCAAACCATGGCAGAGGACCATGCTCGTAAGAGCGTGGGTGCATGCCATCCTTACAGGGAGTGTGAGGGCATGCAGCCCTCAATCTACATGAACACTTCCTTCGCAAGTGCCACGGGCGTAAGCCCGTGGGTATCTACACGTCATCAAATATCTCACTATCCGATCAGAGAAGGCGAACCATGAGTGAATTTGGAGGGCGCATTGGCCGCACCCGTGAGGAATCGACGCCGTGGTGGTCCGCGCCTGATCGCGCGCGGCCGGGGGCGCCGAACATTGTCATCATCTACATGGACGACATGGGTTTTTCCGATCCAGGCTGCTACGGCTCGGAAATCGACACGCCGCACGTCGATGCGCTGGCGGCCCGTGGCCTGCTCTTCACCCACTTCACTACCCACCCCATCTGCTCACCGGCACGCGCGGCTCTGCTGACAGGGCGCAATGCTCACTCAGTGGGTACCGGATGGCTGTCCAACAACAACGGCGGCTATCCCGGCTACTCGGGCGAGATCCCGCTGGATGCGGTGACGCTCGCGGAGACGTTGCGCACCGCTGGCTACGAAACCATCATGACCGGCAAGTGGCACAACACGCCGACGCTGGACACGGTGCAGAGCGGACCGAAGCACAACTGGCCTTCGCAACGCGGGTTCGACACCTTCTACGGCTTCCTGGATGGCGAAACGCATTTCTTCTTCCCGACGCGCCTGCAGCAGAACAACATGCTGGCGCCGATCGACGCGTATCCGCGCGCCTACTACTCCACGGATGACTGGACCGATCGCGGCATCCAGTACGTGAAGGAGCTTCGCGCGGCGTCGCCGGACAAGCCGTTTTTTCTCTACATCGCCCACAATGCAGTGCACGCGCCGCTGCAATCGAAACCCGAGGATCTCGCCAGATATCAAGGCCGCTACGACGCCGGCTGGACGGCCATTCGCGCGGCCCGCTTCCAGCGCCAACTCGAGATGGGACTCATACCGGAGAACACGCGGCTCGCGGGCTCCGATCCCCGGGTGCCACTCTGGGACGAGACCGATCCGGCCGATCGGCCGCTCTTCGCACGGCACATGGAAACCTATGCGGCCATGCTCGACTGCGTGGATCAGAATCTCGGCAAACTGGTAAGCTTCCTTGACATGCTCGGCGAACTGGACCACACCATCATCGTATTCTCCTCCGACAACGGCGGCACCGACGCGGGCGGCCCGACGGGCATGATCAACAACAACCGCCGTTATATGGGACTCGCGCCACAACCCATGGAAGCGGAACGCGCCATGGTGGAACACCTCGGCGGCCCGCGCAGCGTGTCGCTCTATCCCACGGCCTGGGGTGAGGTGTGCAACACACCGTTTCCGTCATTCAAGACCTACACCGGCGGCGGCGGGCGGCGGGTATCGTTCATTGTCTCGTGGCCGGGTGAGCTCCGCGACCTCGGCGCCATCCGCCGCCAGTTCGTCCATGTCACCGACGTCATGCCGACGCTGCTGGAGCTTGCCGGCGTCGCGCCGCTCTCGGAGGTGAACGGAAAGCCCGCCAAGCCCATGCATGGCATGAGCTTGGCCGGCGTGCTGCGCGATGGCGAGGTCGCCTCGCCGCGCGTGGAGCAGTACTACGAATG
Organism: Gemmatimonadota bacterium; assembly: GCA_039590195.1. Lineage (GTDB taxonomy): Bacteria > Gemmatimonadota > Gemmatimonadetes > Gemmatimonadales > GWC2-71-9 > JBDHDY01. The sequence continues at coordinate 2,080 of JBDHFY010000380.1, forward strand.
CTGGGCGAATCGCGCCTACTATCGGGAAGGCTGGCTGGCGCGCTCGATCCAGAAGCGCGGTGAGCCCATCGACATGGACAACTGGACGCTGCACAACCTGGAAGAGGATTTCTCCGAGAGCGTCGATCTCCGCGACCAGCACCCGGCGAAGCTGGACGAACTCGTTGAGGCCTTCGATCAGGCCGCATGGGAGAACATGGTCTACCCACTGGACAACCGCGACCGGTTCCAGAAGTTCGCCGACGTATCGGAGGCCCAGAAGGCGGAAGCGGACAGGCCCCGCAGCTTCCTGCCCGGCATGCAGACGACACACCGCGCCGACGTGATCCCGCTTGTCGACGATCGCTCATTCACGATGAGCGTGCGCTTCGCGCAGAACGAGGGCGACGAGGGCGTGCTCTGGGCGCTCGGCGATCCGATCGGCGGCATGGTGATGTACGTGGAAGAGCGCGAGCTTCACTTCCACTACAACGGCTTCGGCGATGTCGTCTCGCTCCCGGCAGTTGCCCTCGATGTCGGCGCTCACGAGGCGACGATCGAGTACGAGGCCCGGGGCGAACGCAAGGGACGCGGGCGCATCGTCCTGGACGGCGTCGAGCGGGTCGGCTGGACTGATCTCTCGCCAACCCTCACCTTCGGTATCTTCGAAGGCCTCGACGTGGGCCTCGACCGCCGCGGGCCGGTGATGTGGGCGCTCTACGAGCGGCGAGGCGCATTCCCGTACAGTGGCACCATCCAGAACGTGCACGTGACGCCGGGGCAGCGCGCGGGCGAGCAGTAGATGTGGACAGTCAGATCAACGAAGTGTGACGCGTGTGCGTTTCTCGCAGACGACGCGCCCATGCAACGCGTAGACGTTGGTTCGAAGGATGAAGATGTTTCACATCTGTTGATTGCGTGTTGGAGGGAAAGGCCAAACTCATAGCGATTGATGAACAGCCCAATCACCAGATTCCGGGTAGAACCGGTGGTTTCCGGGTAAGAGCACAGGTTACCCGGCGCCCTCCCCCGCGGCAGCCCGCCGCAGCGGCGCGGAGCTAGGCGTAGTGCGACCTGGACAGGCCGCGCAGGATGGGGCAGGGTAGCGCCTCAAGGGCACCCTGGGGTGATGGCCTCGGGACGGGCGGGTTTGGAAAGCCCAAGAATAGCCATTTCAAAGCAATGAGCGGGCCTATGCCAACGGTTCGAGTCGCTCATGCTCCTCATGGTCTGGTGGCTCGACCATGGGCCGGAACGGTATGAGAAGAGAGGTGCTGAAGTCGACCTCTGGTAGTGGGTTTCAACCCCCAGGATGCATCGAACGTTTTTGAGCAGGCGCATATGGGCCTCATTTTGCTAGACGACATGCAGGACGGAATGCAACAGACGTTCACCGGACAGGTATCGTAGACCGAATAGATGCGACGAGGCAACGCGGCAATCGACAGCCCAGATGATCATGGCTTGGCGGCTGGCCAGCGCCGCACCTTTTTGTTACCATCGTGCCCGACCTTTTCCTGAAGCTCCCTATCTCACCTGTAAAGACCGGAGGGCCTGCTGATGAGTCAGTACTATGATGAAGCCATTCTTCCTGCTGAGATGCGGCGCAATTTTGACGTCTACGAGCGTATCGAGAAGCTCGGCCTCTCGCTCGGCAGTTTCGAGGCCGATGTGGTGTCACTTGCCGGTGGCAATATTGCCGGCGCCGTCATGCATGAAAGCGGCTTGGTGTATCTGTCCGGAACCACGTCCGGAACCTATCCCATGAGTGATGATGAAGATCGCATCCAGCACGGCCAAGAGGCCGCGCAGAAGGCTGCTGACGTGCATATCCGGCGGCTGCATTGGGCCTTGAGCTGCG
>JBDHFY010000381.1:0-5095 GCA_039590195.1 Gemmatimonadota bacterium
CCCCCTGATCCGCTTGGCCTTCTCGACCTTCTCCACGAGGTCCACAGGGTACGCCACGGAAGCGGTCGCGGCGTAGGGTATCCGGTGCGCCGCGAGGATTCCCATGATGTCCTTTTTGGGGTTGGCCTCAGGATGTTTGGACGGCGTCGTCGTGGTCCAGGCTCCGGGGGGCGTGGCCGAAGATCGCTGGATGCCGGTGTTCATGTACGCTTCGTTGTCGTAGCAGCAGTATATGATATCTTCGTTCCGTTCCGCTGCGCCCGAGAGGGCCTGCAGACCGATATCGAACGTGCCGCCGTCACCTGCCCAGGCCAGCACGGTGGTCTCGGTATCTCCCCGAACATCCAGTGCCGCCTTGATGCCCGATGCCGTGGCAGCGGCGGTTTCGAACGCCGTGTGATACAAAGGGACCCTGAGCGATGACTGGGGCCAGGGCCCCGCGATGATGGTCCAACAGCACGCCGGCATCACGACGACGGTATTCGGACCGAGCGTCTTCAGGACCATCCGCATGGCGATGGGACCCGCGCACCCCGGGCAGGCCAGGTGTCCTGACGTCAGGAGCTCCTCCTGAGGTATCCGGTCGCGGATCATGGTCTGGCTCACGGCCCGACTCCCACCCAGAGGTCCTCGCGCTCCGGTCTCTCCGACGCACGCGTGCGCTCGATGATGTCGTCGATCACGGGTGGCGTGACGTCCCGTCCCCCGAGTCCGATGATGTGGCCGAAGAGCTCAGGTCGTCGGTCGGGCGCAACATCGTAGAGCGCAGAACGGATCTCCTCGGCGAAGATTCCTCCGTGGCCGGGCGAGATGTTTCGGTCCAGTACGGCTACCTTCTCGACTCCGGCGAGCACGTTTCGGAGAGACTCGGTTGGAAAGGGGCGAAACATCTTCACCTTGACGAGGCCCACGGCCTCGCCGTGTTGCCGCCGCTGGTCGACGACGTGTCTCGCCGTGGAGGTGATCGTCCCCGATGTGACCAGGAGCAGATCCGCGTCCTCCGCTCGGTACGTTTCAATCGCGCCGTAACGTCTGCCGGTGAGCCGTTCCCACTCCTCCTCCACATCTTCGAACGCCGTTCGTGCCTCGTCCATCGCATCCTGCTGGTGCCGCCTGATTTCCATATAGGCATCCGGCCGCACGAGGGCACCGAAGGCGTGGGGATCCTTCGGATCCAGCTTGTAGCGAGCCTCGCGCTTGGGCAAAAACGCGTTCACCATTTCCTGCTCCGGAATGTCCACCGGTTCCGATGTGTGGGAGAGGTAGAACGCATCGAGCAACAGCATGACCGGAAGGTCCACGGTCTCAGCGAGCTTGAACGCCTGAACGGTCGTGTCCAGAACCTCTTGGTTGTTCTCGCAGTAGAGCTGGATCCAGCCCGTATCCCGCTGAGAGAGGCTGTCGTTTTGGTCCGCCCAGATGTTCCAGCCCGGTCCCATCGCTCGGTTGATGTTGGCCATCACAATGGGATTGCGGCCCAAGCTCGCCCAGTGCAGCAGCTCGTGCATCAGTGCAAGACCCTGCGATGACGTTGCCGTGAATGCCCGCGCGCCGGTGGCAGAGGCCCCGATGCACGCCGCCATGGCGGAGTGCTCCGATTCGACTTTGATGAACCTGGCGTTCAGCCCGTCTCCGGCGCACATGACCGAGAGCTCTTCGACGACCTGGGTCTGGGGAGTGATAGGGTATGCCGCGATGACCTCAACCTGGGCAAGCTGCACTCCCCAGGACACGGCGTGGTTACCCATGATCACCTTTTTCACAAGCCCTCCCGCGTCATCGTCATGGCGCCGCGTGGGCACTCGACGGTGCACACACCGCATCCCTTGCAGTAGTCCATGGCGATGTCGAAGCCCAAGCCGTCCGAGCGTCTCGAGATGGCGACGTCAGGGCAGAAGATCAGGCACAGCTCACAACGATTGCAAACTCCGCAATTGAAACAGCGCCCAGCTTCGGTGAAGGCCAGCTCACGGCCGAGGCCGAGGTTGACTTCCCGGAAGCTGCTGGCGCTGTCTTCGGCCGAAAGGTGGCGGTCAAAGTTGCGAATGGCACGAGCAAAGTGACTCATGTTCAGATCTTCGAACGGCACCACCTCGTTCAGGGGCGAAGTTCGGGGGACAGGGTCGTCGTGGCGCCAGCTGGTTACGCTCATGTTCCCAGTGCCGCCATAGCGCAGCGAATCAGCGTTGATGGCCTCGAGGGACTCGCCCGCAGTAAGGAGCAGGTACCAGTCGATCCCAATCGCTGCGCGCTTGCCGGCGCCCAGGGCGTCGGCTACCGTCCGGGGCTGTTCGACGACGTCGCCTCCGGCATAGACCAGAGGGTTGCTGGTCTTACCGAATTCGTTCACCGTCACCACGGATCCGTCGAGGCGTATTTCTTCCGGGAGGAATCCGAGGTCCGTTTGCTCGCCGATCGCGGTCAACACCGTGTCGGCTGGAAGTGTAAAAGGCGCTTCGTCGCTCGGGATGGGACGGCGGCGTCCACTCTCGTCGGGCGGGCCCAAGCGCATACGAATGCATTCGATACTCTGAAGGCGACCGTTTTTTGCGTGGAAGGCAATGGGTGCCGTCAAGAACTCGATGCCAATCCCCTCACGTTCCGCCTCCTCGACTTCTTCCAGAATCGCCGGCATCTCGGCGCGCGTACGTCGGTAGAGCACCACGGGCTCGGCGCCCAGGCGGAGTGCGGTACGGGCGCAGTCCATCGCCGTGTTGCCACCACCGATCACGAACACGCGTCGGCCCAGGTCAGGCCGCGCGCCGAAATTCACCTCCTTGAGAAACTGGAGTCCTGCACGAACGCCCTGAAGGTTCTCCCCCTCGACGCCGAGTCCGCGACCACGGTGGGCGCCGCTTGCCACGAAGACGGCGTCATAGGCGGAGAGTTCTTTCCACGGGAGGTCGGATCCCACTTTCACTCCACACCGGATGTCTACGCCGTGTGCCCGAATCCGGTCGATCTCTCGACTCAGGACGGGTCTGGGTAGCCGGAACTCGGGAATGCCGAGCCGCAACATTCCTCCGGGTTCCGATGCCGCCTCGAACACGGTCACGGGATATCCGATCCGGGCCAGATGGTACGCGCAGGCCAGGCCGGCTGGCCCGGATCCGACGATCCCGATCTTGTGTTTTCGCTTGCGCCGCGGCGTGGCAACTTGCTGCTCACCGTCGAGGGAAAGATCACCGAGGAGGCGCTCGACGGCATGGATGGATACCGGCTCGTCGAAGAGACGCCGATTGCAGTGAGTTTCGCACGGGTGATGACACACGCGGCCGGTCACCGCTGGCATCGGGTTCTCCCGCACCAGTAAATCCGCCGCCTCGCCGATGCGCCCCTCCCGCAGGAGGTTCATGTATCCCTCGATATCGATGCCCACCGGACATCCGGCGTTGCAGGGCGCCACCCTGTCTTGATAGAGAGGCCGGATGTACTTCCACGACCCCGTCTTGTTGACGAGCGTCGACGTGTTGCTTACGGCGATCGGCGGAACGGCCTGGCCCTGACGGTCCGGTGAAACGCGGTCAGCCATGGTGCGTCTCCACCTTCGCAGTGCTCTGAACCGCCGCCGCAGCCTCTTCGGCCGCCAGGACGTTGGCGTCTGATTGCGTTGGCACTTCCTCGCGAATGGCCGCGCACACCGATTCGAGGGTCACCAGCCCGGAGTCCGCAGCGAAGGCTCCCAGGATCGCGGTGTTCACGATCGGCTGTGTCTTCGAGCCGATACCATGGCGAGTCGCTATGGCGCTGGCATTCACGGTGGCAACGCGAAAGCGTTCGGCAAGGTCGAGGTAGCTCTCGGGTGACCGGTCGGAGTTGATCAAGATACTCCCACCGGGCTTCAAACCTGCGGTGACGTCGATGGCCTCCACCAGGGTCGGATCGAGAACGATGAGATCGTCCGGGTGGGCCGTCCGGGTGGGCCACCTCGCAGCGCAGCAAAATGGGAGCATCCGACACTCGCAAAAACGCGGTGACCGGCGCTCCCCGGCGCTCTACGCCGAACGCAGGGAACGACTGGACCCACTGCTCCTCACGGAACAGGGCGACGGCCAAGAGCTTCGAGGCAATGACCGCTCCTTGCCCCCCGCGTCCATGGATACGCAGCTCACGCATTCAAGCACTCCCGTCCCGAAAGCGAACGTGCGTGCGCTCCGGGCCCTCGTAGCCGGCCTGGCGGCCGGCCACGAAGTCCGGATGGCGTTCGAAGGACACTAATGAAGAGTAATCTGCTTCGGATGAAGACTCACTTGCGTGAAGAGTGAAGAACTCTTTAACCGCAAATTCAGAAACCGCTCATTCGCTGCACCCTAGCTTAAGGCCGAACGCAACCATTTCTTTACGAGGACGCTTCCGGACACATCCTGCTGTCGTGGCGACGACGACAGTCCGAGTTGTGTGTTCGGCCGCTGCTGAGTGACTGTGGGGTGGTGCGATGAGAGACGGCTCAGGGGAGAAGTCGGCGCGCATGGAACCGACCGAGCCGAAATCCGGCCTCGGAGTGCCGTGCTGGGAAGCTCAGGCGGACGGTGTGCCCTGCGGCGAACTCGGCGCCGATTGTACCGACTGCGAGCGTGAAGAAGCACGGTCTGTGAGAACCGAGGGCGAAGAGCCGGAGACCGCCTGAACGCCCAGCCGCCTGCGCTCGCTGGACGTTGCTCATCCGATCGCCCGGCCGGCGTGGCGGGAGACCCCCCCGGGACTGGGTGGCCCCGCAGTCGGAAACCTGTGATCCACACATTGAAGACGACCGTGACGAGCTAGGAGGCTGGAGATGACCGATCGAGGACTTACTCGGCGGGATTTCGTTAAGGTGGGCGCCACCGGAACGGCCGCCGTGCTCCTGAGTGCGAAAGCTGCGTTGGGCGCGGAGCCTCCGATGCCGGAACGCCCGCTCGGACGCACAGGCCACCGCGTCCGTCTTTTCAGTCTGGGAGGCCAGGCCACCATCGAGCAACCAGGGACACGAGACGAGTCAGTGGCCATCGTCAACCGAGCCATCGACTTGGGGGTGAACTACATCGACACCGCCGCGGCCTATGGCCGGGGCATCAGTCAGACGTACATCGGCGAGGTCATGGCGACGCGGCGGAAC
>JBDHFY010000382.1:0-3873 GCA_039590195.1 Gemmatimonadota bacterium
TGTTAACTGAATGCCTTCAGGTTCTCGGTGCCTCACTCGATTCCGGGCCCCGGAGTGCGATTGTCACCTACCCGTCTTCCGCATCACCTCGATAGCGCCCCCCGCATGGCCGGTGCCCCAACGCGTCGTCGCGTCTCTCGCATTGACGAACCGGACGCGCTCAACTTCCTCTATTCCGATCGACTGGAGGTAAGAGAAATCACCGCTTCGCACACCGTCCACATACACCACCGGAGGGATCGCGGCTCCGCCAACGGCAGTCCGTGCTCTCAGCCACGCCGGTCGGAGCCGCCGGATCGCGTCATACACCGAGCCGGTGTTCGTTGCCATGATATCGGCAGCGACGAGTTCGTTGCGAGAGGAGCGGGGCGCGGTCTCTTCCGTCTCTGCAGACTGAGACGCGCTTCCGCAGGCAGTGCCTGCAAAGACCGAACAGACTACGAGGACGTTTCGAATGCTTGAGAACATGATACAGGATCCTGGTATGTATGTGCTGGTCGATGTGTAATTCAACATGGGCGCCCAACACACGAGTTGCAAGGACCAAGCGTCCCCGTGGTGACTCATCACCCGCCGGACGGTGACCGGCGTGTACGGCACGAGTCATGAAGCTGGGAGCCTGGCTGCGTCAAGGCATGCAGCTGCTGCTTGACGGTGCCCGGCTGCTAGGCACGGGATGGGCAGGTCCGCCCGCCAGCGGGCCTGCGCGACCTGGGGAAGGCGTTATCGCTGAGTCCGTTGGAGTCCCAGCCGCAACCCTAGCCCCCGCCGGGATGGCCCCCCTAGATTGGTCTCCATGCGCGATACCGGAGCGCGAAGCGAGTACCGTCGAGTGCGGCCCCACGTCGCCGCGGCGCTCCTCGTCTTGGCCGCCTGCGCGCGTTCCATGCCTTCCCCTAGCCGACCAACGGTTCGTCTCGGAGTTGATGCGCAGCCATGAACGGGCTCGATTCGCTTCCCTGTCCGGACCCGGACAGACGCTACGACCCGATCCTCGTGGCGTTGGCCGCTGGGCGCCGGTTCCTGGTTCTCGCCCTGCTCGTCGCGGCCTGCGGCCGGCCGGTCGTGACGACGTGGCACGAGGGAGACGGGTACCGCTGGCGGGCTCTGGACGTGCCGCGGAAAGGCACTGCCGGCTTCACGCTGCTTCGTCCCCGCCGGACCGGCATCACGTTTCGCAATACCGTGAGCGAATCGCTTATCGTCCGCAACCGCATCCTGGCCGAGGGGGGCGGCGTGTGCCTTGGGGACGTCGACGGCGACGAGATAGTGGACATCTTCCTTGCACGCACGGAGGGAGCAAACGCGCTCTATCGCAACCTCGGCGGGTGGCGCTTTGAGGACACGACCGAGCGCGCGGGCGTCGCGGCGCCCGACCGCTACTCCACCGGGTGCGTGTTCGTGGACGTCGACGGCAACCGGCATCTCGATCTGATCCTTCTCGCCCTCGGAGGGCCGAACGCGCTCTTCCTGAACGACGGCACGGGGCGCTTTACCGAGCAAGGCGAGGACGCCGCCCTAACCTCATCGGCCGGGAGCAAAACGATCACCGTGGCCGAGGTGGATGGCGACGGCTACCTCGACATGTACGTCGTCAACTACAAGGCGTACACCACCCTCGACCGGATGTCGCCGCAGGGGCGGGCCTTCGATCAGGCCGTGCGGCAGCTGGGCCCACGCGGCCGCCATCCCCTCGCGTTGCGCACGGAAATCGGTGGGGCAATAGCCTGGCGGTATGAACGGCAGTAAGGCGGTAAGCTAGCCCATCCCCTCTCTTTGCCTCACCCCTGTCCCCTCTCCACAATGTGGAGACGGGGACCCGCTCATCTAGTACGAGTGCACACACATACGATGACGCCTAATAGGCTGGCGCGCCCCGGCCGCCGCATGACACTACGTCATCGAACTTCTGAACTGGTGTACTAGCTGCCGTTGAAACACTCGGCCGGTCGCCGGTCGATCGAACCCCTCGTCCAGATCAGAATCACTCCGCTGTAGGGCTCGGAATTGAGACTGGCCTTGTACTCCGACACCGCCCGGTAGCCACGGCGGATCTCCACGCAATCCACGTCCTGCGCATCGATGTGGAATGTGAGCGGCGGCCGCACAACGATACCGTCAATCACGTAAAGCATGTCCGATCGGGACGAGCGCGCCTTTACTCGAGTGCCGTCATGGCGGCCCGTAACCCGCAACCCGGCCACGGCCCCGCGCAGCGCATCAAGGATGCTCCCCTGGCTCGGCAGCTGCTCCCGCGTGATCACCTCCGAACCGCGCCCCCGCCCGGGCCGCGCGCCGGTGATGCGCAAGGTGTCCAGCTGTACCACGAGCGGTGCAAGCTTGAAGTCGACGTATCTTGTGGAGTTGGGCATCACGGAATAGTAAGGGGTCATGATCGGGACATAGCCGATGCTTTGCGCATAGACCTTCACGAGCCCTGGCACCACGCCTTCCAGCGTGTACCATCCCTCGCCGTCGGTCATCGCCGTGTCGGGAAATCCCCTGACAGTCACGCGCGCATTGGCGACGGGCGCACCCGAGATAGCGTTGGTGACTACACCGGTGATCGTGCCGGGCGCCTGCGCAGACGCACCGCGCGCGGCCAGGGGCATGGCCAGCGCGAGCGCCACGAGGGCATGGTAGGTACGGCGATAATCGCCTATGGTCCTCTCGCGGCTGGAGTTGAGCAGGGCCACACTCTCGACCCATGCTCTGCACGGAGCTGTAAGCGCCGCTCCGACCTTCAATATAGGCTCGCGCTAACGGAGACGGCAACCGAACCCAAGGTTGAGGTTTCTACCCGTGGTCCGAAATTCGGTTCTGGGTGGGCGGTCTTGGCCCCGGGGCGGCGTCACGGAGGCGTTCCGCCGCGCGGGCGCGCCGCCACTTCGGCGTAAGCCGTTGCGCCACCGCCTCCTAGATCCCTCGGTTCAGGGACTCCTGGGGTGCGCGCGTGCCGGCTGGTGGCCCCGCCGTAGCTGATCGCGCGATCGGCTCCCGGCCGCTGATCGGCCCCGGATCAGACCGGAAGCAGCGGGTGGACCACCACATCAGGCTACCAGGACGGTCCACTCACCCAGCTCTACTTTGGGAGGGCCGAGTGAGATTCCCATGCGGAGAAGTTGAATTCCCAACAGTTGACTGCCCCGTCGGCATCCTCGATATACCTTCACCGATGGAAACGACATGCGCAGTTCGCCGCTGAACCTAGTTCTCTTGACTATTCTCGCAGTCGGAGGGGGCGCCTGCAGTGACGAGTTCTCTGGAACGCTGTTTATCAATTTTGCTATTCTGCCGCCAGATACGACGTCGCTCGCCCAGGTCGCCGCCTCGGGGGAGATCGTGCGCGTTCCCCCTCGAGCAAGCACGCTGAAGTGGCTCACGATAACGGGCGGCGCCGAGACGGTGGTGGATACGGCAGGTTCGTTCGGCACCTTTGACGTGACGATCCCACTCAACCTCGATGCCACGAACCGGCTCGAATTCGTTGCGCGCGATGACTCGGGGGCCCGGAGCGAACTAATCATCCGCGAAGTGCTTCACCGCGCGACGCTTTGAGTGACATCGAGCGACGGAGTACCTCGTACAACCAACTCACCCGCGTGCCTTCCTCCAGGCACAGATGCCGCGGTCCCGGAATGCTGCAGAGCACCTCGATGAGCACCCGCGCCTTCCTCTCCACGACGTGCGACCCAGTCGTATCCCGCCCGGTCCGAGCACCCCGACCGTGCAGCTTGACCCGTGTGCCCTCTCCCACCGGAGAACGCCAATCTCTTTCCGAGCTCCTCAGCCCTCGGACCGGGCAGTCGGCGATCGCGGACGCCATGCCCCTTTGATGCGCCAGCCCTGAGAGTGTGAGCAACGGGGAGCGGG
>JBDHFY010000383.1:0-4038 GCA_039590195.1 Gemmatimonadota bacterium
GTTCATGAACCTCCCCTGCACAACATTGCCGTGTTGCGGGCCGGTTGGGCTACCCTCTACACTGTGGACGAATGCGACTTCGATGTATCTCTCGTCGCAGCCCCTGTCAGATCGCTTGATTCTCTCCTTCAGGCTCAAGCGGGCATCGTTCAGATTGAACCTCGCGTTGACGTTGCAGCCTGTCTCGTAGGCCCCGCCCTCGTCGCTGCGAATGTTGTCACCGGAACGGTCCTCGAACGTGACCGTGATGGGCGGGTCCGGCGTTTTCTTCCCTCCCCCCTTCTTAAACTGGCTATCTGAGATGCCAGGCGCTGAACCCGTTGGCCCGTCGCTACAAGCGAGCACCACTAGTGCCACTGCGGCGATAGACACCAGTGTTCGGGAAGTCACGTATGATCTCATCTCTCGCCTCCTGCACTTGCTCCAGAGCGGCTAGGCATCGCACTCGGCCGGTCGCCAAGAATCTCTAGCCACGTGTTGCTATTACCGGAGATTCCGAGCGCACGACGGTCTTGACGCGGCGATCCGTCACCCGCAGGTTGATTAAACCTTCATCTTACGGGCAGGCCGTCACGGCAGCATGTCGTGACCGTTACGCGGGCCGTAACGGCCCGCAAATGATGTGTCATGGTTGAACTTCGGACGCTGGGCAGCCTTTCTCTCCAGGACGCCGGCGGGCGAGAGCTTCAGTCCCTCCTCACCCAACCCAAGCGGTTTGCCCTGCTCGCATATCTCGCCGTCGCAAGCCCCAGGGGCTTTCATCGGCGTGACACGCTCCTGGCGTTCTTCTGGCCGGAGCTGAATCCCGGGCGCGCCAGAAACGCCCTGCGCCAGGCGATTCATGTACTACGGGAACCATTACCTGCAGGTGTGCTGATCAATCGCGGCGACGATGAGATCGGTCTTGACTGGTCCCGCATCACATGTGATGTGGCGGAATTTGAAAACGCGTTGACGGAAGGTGATGGTCTGCACGCGATGGACCTATACCGCGGCGACCTCCTAGACGGGTTTCACCTTTCCGATGCGCCCGAGTTCGAGCGTTGGCTCGACGAGGAACGCGGCCGCCGTCGCACACAGGCTTCGGATGCAGCTTGGGCTCTCGCGGCCGGAGAGGAAGCAGAGTACCATCCGGTCGGCGCGGCTCACGGGGCGCGGCGTGCCGCAGCCCTGCAACCTGACGATGAAAACGCCTCACAACGTCTGATAACGCTGCTCGACCGGCTCGGTGATCGATCCGGTGCGATCCACACCTACGAGGTTCTTGCCCACCGACTGCGCAAGGAATACGACGTTGAGCCCTCTCCGGAAACCCAAGAACTCATCGAGGCGGTGCGGGCGCGAGAAACATCAGACAGTCCCGTGCATAAGCAAGACGGTAGCCACGGCGCCCCACAAGCACCAATAGGAATCACCGACGCCTCAAACAAACCGCGAGCCCTACGGCCTCGGAGAAAGTCGACCGGCCGCCGAGTTGTCGCGGTCGCGACGATGTTGGCCGGAGCCGGCGCAATCGCGTATTGGCTGCCCGCCGCAGGAATCATCCCCGACCGTCGTCCCACCTCCGCAGAAGGTGGAACAACGGCCAACGTCGCCGCGGGGGCCCGCATCGAAAGGGCAAGACAGATACTCAACGGGAGAAGAACGCCGGAAGATCTGAAGTTCGCCGCCCAGCTCGCGCGTGAGGCGCTCGACCTGGATTCCAGCTTCGCCCCGGCATGGGCACTCTTGGGTGTGATCCACATCCAGAACGGATCAAGAGATCGTACGGAGTCATTGTGGCTCGACTCCGCGGCCCAGGCTGTCGCCACCGCCCTAGCCATCGATCCAAATCACCATATGGTACACAACGCAAACGGCGCCTTACAGTTCACAAAGGGCAACTGGGCCGAAGCCCTCGCTGCCTACCTGAGAGCGCTGGAGCTGGACCGCGACTACCCTCCGACACTCGCCAACATCGCAAGCATATACGGCCGTGTGGAAGCACATCTGGACGCACCCGGCCGGAGCTCGCGTTGGAGTTCCCGGCTGAGAAACCTCGATGCACGTCGGGGCATAGAGTATACGGGTAGAGGGGACGGGTACTGGCAATCGGGGGAATACGACGAGGCGGAGGAGTGGTACCTGAAAGCGCTGGGACTCAACCCGAACAACCTCTACTCCCTGAGGCGAATGACGGAGCTATATCTGACGCAGGGACGGATCGAAGATGCAAGAATCTATGTCGAGCGGGCCGTTCGCCTCAATACGCACTCGCCTGACGCGATTCCACTCGTGGCCGGCCTCGTTGAGATCTTCGCGGCCGACTACGAAAAAGCCAAGATCTACTTCGAGAACGCCCTAAACACTGATCCGCCACTCAAGTTCACCCCGTATAGCGGAATCTCTGCGACGACCGCGTTAGGGTACATCTACTGGAAATCAGCGGACACAGCTCGCGCCCTCGAGTTCTTTGATCGCAGCACCCAACTCAACGAGGCCCATCTCCAAGGTGGGCACTGGGCCGGCCACGCTCCCTATGACATGGCCCGGATAGAGGCGATTCAAGGAAATACCGATGCAGCAAACCGCTGGCTGCGCCGCGCAATCGACGAATGGCATTGGTCCTTCGTCTACACACACCTCGGACCCAGAGATCCCATGTTGGAGAATCTCCGCGGCGACCCAACGTTTCAAGGGATGATGGCGGAGGTACGAGCCAAGGTGGACCGGGAGGCCGCGGAGTCGCCAGAGATCGAGGAACCGCCCACGGACGAAGAGTTCCGGGAGATGATTGCCCAGGCGTGGGTGGATGTGGAGCGGTTGAGTGCCCTGCCCCGTTGATCCCACCCCAGCTCTTGGCTGTTCCTGTAGCTAGCCGGTCGCGCGCCGCAGCGGGGTACCCGCGGCGGGACACACGGAACCCCGACGGCTCTCGCCCGGCGCGAGGCCAGGCCTTGGGACCCCCCGCCTCGCGCCCGATCCATGAGGGGCCTCGCTGGGGCAGCGAGATCCCCGGGGCGCTCTGAACGCTCAGGGCTTCCTCTGAATCGTCATCTGGAACGGCATATGAAACAGCCCGCCGTCCTCCGAGCAGCGCGCCTTGTCGTTGGGGGGGGCCTGGGTGCGCACGGTCCACGTGTCATCCCCAACGCGGCTCACGAGCAGCCAGTCGGAACCGGCGCCATCGCTGCCATCCGGGTTGAAGATGAGCCTGAAGCCGCATACTTCGGCGTTGAACTGACCCCTGTGGTGCTCATCGGTGCCGGTGACGGCCAACACTTGGTCGATGTTGCTGAACACGCCGTCCTCGATCGTCGGCAAGCCCGGCCCACTGCCATCAGCCTCGTCGAACTCGATGATGAGGGCCCGAGGGTCGCCGCAGGTCTTCCGGTGTTTGCCCTTACTGTAGCCGGCGTCCGGGTGCATCCGCGCGTCGTCGTGGTTGCCCAGGTCGGCACGGACACCGCAGACGCCGTCCTCGTAGGGCCCGCGGTCGTCGCTGCGGATGTTGTCAGAGCCAAGGTCCCGGAACGTCACGATCGTGGAGAATGCATCGTCGGGTGTTGGTGGTCCCTTGTCGCCCCCTTTCTTGAACTGGGGAGCTGCCAGCTCGGCCGGTGAGTCGGTTGGCACCTCGCTGCAGGCGACCGCGAGGAACCCCATCGTGGACATACACACCAACATGCGAGCAGTCGCGCAGTGTCTCATTGTTCACCTCCTGTACTTGTTTTCAGAGCGGCGAGGTGTGACGCGCGGATACGCCCAGCGCTTTGGACCGCTTCCATGGGTGAGTAACGCCCTCGGCGGTTCACCCCTGTGCGGTCGCGTCTTGGGGAGGCCTGTCAGGCCATGACCTGGCCCGCGGCGCGCGTTGAACCACCCGTCCGCCTGTGGCTACGGGCGCCAGTGAGGATACGAGTCGCTAAACTCATCAGACGCGGTGATCCTCTGGACGTAGCTGCCGTCGGCGTGCATCAGGTAGATATCGTAGGGCTCGTCTCCGCGAGATGATGTGTGCCGCCAGCTGGAAAAGACGATCTTCGTACCGTCCGGCGA
>JBDHFY010000384.1:0-6283 GCA_039590195.1 Gemmatimonadota bacterium
ACGGCGCTGACCCGGAAGAGTTCATTCAGGTGATCCGCGATCTGGATGACGGCGCGGATCGGGTCTTGGCAGTGGGACACAATCCAACGTTGACCGAGCTTGTCACCGTGCTGTGGCAGCGTCCGTTTGACAATGTGCCGACCTGCGGCGTCGTGGCGCTGCGGTTTGAGACGGACACGTGGGATGATGTGGGGCGGGCCACAGTGCGGTTGCTCGCGTTCGACTATCCGAAGAAGCCACGCCGACCGGAAACGAGCTGACTCCCCAGTCGGCATTATCCGCCACGCATCGCCACACCGAGAACATGTTCTTCAGAGGTCGCAAAGGCGGGAAGGGTGTCGTCCAATCTGTCAATGAAATAATCTGACATTTCTCTCCAATCTGTCAATGAAATAATCTGACATTTCTCCGCATTCTTGCGGCACTAGGGTTCCCCCGAGGCTAGTAAGACATGACTTGATTCCAGGCACACGCTCGGCCAGCGTGTGGCTAGGCCATCAGAAGGGCCTTCTCGCCTTTACGATTAGCGATTCTCGCAGCTTTGTCCCATTTTGGGTACTCCATGCCACGTTAGGCAGCGTCCATACCGACCCAGCTTTCCTCAGGGCAGGCGCTGAATGCCGGCTGAATCTGACAAACCGACCAAGCTGATTCCCGTGGATGAGTTGCTGGAGATTGTCACCGAGGCCGGGGTAGTTCACCAGCGGGACTTCTACGAAACCTCACTTTCGAATCTCATCGTGAAAGACGGAGATCCGCTGGCCGATCTATCGACCGCGTACGAACTGGCGGCCACTCTGGGAATTCCAGAGAGCCGGTTAGACTCGGTAATCCAAACCCGCTATCCGTCTGCGGATGACCAGCTGGCGGCGCTGGAGACGCAGGGCGCCACGGCCACGACGCGGGCCGTGGCCCGGACTTATCAAGTTGAGGTATTGCGGGTGCTGCGACAGGCAATCCCCTCCAGACAGTTCGTTGGAGAGTTGGAGAGAATTGGCCGCCTTTTTGACCAGTCCTATCTGGAGTCCAAGTGGCGCCGCGACTACACCGTGAAGATCTTTGTGAGAAAAGAGTCGCAGGTACGGACCCGGGTGAACGTCACTTGGTGGGATAGAGTGCTTCGCCGAAACCCACAGGACCAAGTCGAAGAGCGCCGCGACGACGTGCTGCTGGGCACCATCCAAGTCGGCAACGAGTTCTTGCCACACCAAGATCCAACCCGACCGCGGTCGCCAACCGAGCGATTCCATCGTGGCACCCGCCTCCACCTCATCATAACGGTTGGCAGCGGCGTGTTCATCAAGCTGTGTGATGACGTGTTGACCGGACTTCGCGACCGGTTTAGTAAGCACAACGGAATTGCGTCGTATGAGGTCTTATACGACTACGTGGTACAGGACGTGGATCAGTTGGGGTGATGCTGCCTAACGAGCGCATGCAGGCGGCGGGCTCTGGTTTACCCGCGGGACGAAGAGGTACGCGGTGGGCCCGAGAGCGCCGCCCCGCACGCATCCCCACAATCGGCTCTCGTCCTCATTCCAATCCACAGGGAGGCGGCTTCGTGAACAAGTACCGAATCGTCCCCCTGGCGGTGGTCGCACTCGCCGTTTTGGCCTGTGGCGACCGGCCTCAAGTCGCGATCTTGGAGGCAAACAAGACATCGGCGCGCCAGTTCTTTCGGGATATCGACGAGAGTCGTGGTTCCTTGGAATTTATCGACAACTGGATGACGCCAGATTTCCAGTCTCACTTCAATAACCCGGATGCCATGGATCTGGCGGCGTATCGGCAGTTCATGTCGGACGCCCTCAACGCCTTTCCGGACATGCGCCATGACATTCACTACGTGGTGGCCGAGAACGATCTCGTGGCGCTTGGTATCACGCTACACATGGTGCACACGGGTGAGTACCTTGGCGTCGCTCCGACGGGCCAATCCATGGCCGTTGAAGAGATTGTCGTCCTCAAGTTTGCGAACGGCAAGATTGTGGAAGAGTGGGGTGTGCTCGATTTCGCTGCGCTTCAACAGCAACTCGAAGCAGCTGCCACGGGTGAGCTTTAGCCGCGGCGAGAGGTGTCGAGCGGCCTAACAAGCAAATGCACCTGGCGGGGCGCGTTCGTTGATAAGGAATATGCGTTTGTGCGCGGACGAGCGATTGTGCCGTTTAGGTTGACCAGAGCAGACCGCGGCTACACGCCAGATGATGAGTCGCCCGCAGGTGATTTGCAGAGTCGTTAGACGGCAGGTTTCTTCCTCTTGCGTCAACACGCCGGGCCAGCGTGCCCCCCTCTTCTCGGCCCACCATTCCACTCTATCAGGGCATCTAGGGAATTAGGGTATTCCCTAAGTTGCCAGATCCCTGATTGCGAGTATTTGCGGACACAGCTCGGTCGAGCACCGCTCCAGAGGCTCACATCACGTGAGGGAGAATCGACGTTAGGTCGTCCTCTGGTATCTCTATGTTCGCCGCTGCTTTCATCCCGACCGCGGCGACCGGACCGTCGTTGAAGCCCTCACCAATGAAGGCAACCTGGCTGAGGTCCAACCCGTGCTCTTGGGCGATCTGTTGGAGCGCCACAGCCTTGCCTTCGAAGTCGTACGGAGTCGCGGTGACGCCGGATATCGTTCCCCGGTCGTCGAATACGAGGTGGTTAATGAAAATGTAATCGAAGAGTTCCTCTGCATCAGGTAAGAGTTCGTTCATGAAGTCCATCGCGGCCGGTGCTGACCGAGGCACAGTATCAGGCCCTCCTCGAGGCGGCAACGGGCATCAATTGGCGGGTGCGAGTCGCGTTGGTACTGGCCAACGAGACGGGCCATCACATCAGCGCCATCCGACACCTCCGGTGGTTGGATGTGGACCTGGAACGGGAGCGGATCCGGTGGCGGGCCGAGCATGACAAGATCGGCTTCGCCCATGTGACCCCTATGTCGCCGACCCTCCTCGGGGAGCTCCGCCGGGTGCGGCAGGAGGTGGCCACGATAGGTGACGCGTGGGTGGTGCCGGCGGTGCGGGATCCGTCGCGACCGTGCTCGCGCGGGACGCTGGATAAGTGGTTGCAGGAGGCGCGGCGACGCACCACCGTACCCCTCCCACCGCGCGCGGCGTGGCACTGCTTGCGGCTCAAGTTCGCGACCGAGATGCAAGACCTTCCATTGAAGGAGTTGTGCTACCTGGGCGGGTGGAAGGATGCCAAGACCCTGCTCGAGTGCTATCAGCAACCCGATGAGACCGTGATGCGCCGGGCGCTGGCGCGCCGCCGAAGATACGGCCAAGGTGGTGTCGATTCGGGGTCGTTTAATCGACACCACTGCACAACGCCCGACCTGCCCGTCCTCCGTAAGCATTCTTAATTCAACCTGTTACACCCCGAGGACAGGTGGCCGAGTGGTTGAAGGCGCACGCCTGGAGAGCAGGGAGGGTAGGGCCTAAATCACGACATCCTGTCACACTTTCTGCGATAGACCGCACGATCTGCCGTAGTGTTCTCTCCAAAATGTCACAATCTGCCGCATTGAATAGACAGCTTTGCCGTATCTGCTGGCGGGGGAAGCTTGCCCACCGGTTACCCACGGCGCATCCTTCCATCAGTTCGTACGAAGTTGACCACCCGGTGGCTGGTTGCGGCCTTCGCCTCCTAAGGGACGTCCTCCAGCTGGATACCGCTCGGCGGCGAGACCACCGAGCGAACGCGGTCGGTCTGGACCCACGGATCGAGAGAACCGGAGGACCAGCATGAAGAAAGTCGCGATCATCGGCGCGGGTTGGATGACGAAGCCGCTCGTCGACTACCTCATGGAGACATGCGGTTACTTCGTTATCATCGCGAACCGCACGCTCTCGAAGGCGGAGGACATCATCGCGGGGCGGGCCGGTGGCAAGGCCGTTCCCTGGTCGACGGACGAGCCCGAGATCCTCGAGCAGGTGGTCAGCGAAGTGGATCTGGCCGTCAGCATGGTTCCGAAGCCGGTCCACATTCACGTCGCGCAGGCCTGCCTACGGCACGGCAAGCACATGTTGACCACCGCCTACGAGATCCCCGAGCTCGTTGCCCTCGACGAGGAGGCCAAGCAGAAGGGCATCTTGATTCTCAACGAGCTGGGCGAAGTACCGGGAATGGACCATATGGGAACCCAGTTGGTCCTCGATGAGATCCGACAGGAGGGCGGACGAGTGATCCGCCTGAACTCGTACGGCAGCGGGCTACCCGCATTCGAGTTCAATCGCAATCCCATGGGATACAAGTTCTCATGGGACCCGAAGACGGTGTTCGTAGCCGCCCGCACGCCTGGTGCCTACCTCGAGCAGGGGAAGAAGATCGAGGTCCCGGGGGACAAGCTGTTCGATCACTTCTGGTTGGTGGACATCGAGGGGCTGGGGACATTCGAATCCTACCCCAACAAGGACGTCGAGAAGTACGTCGAGCCCTTCGGACTCGACAGGGACAGCGTCTCGTTCTACCGCGGGCTCCTCCGCTTTTCTGGCTACTGTAACAACATGCGCCACATGCTGGCGCTGGGGCTGCTCGACTCAGAGCGCGAGCGGAGCTTCGAGGGGATGAGCTACCGCCAGCTCATGGCCTCTTTCGTCGGGGCAGGCCCGACCGACGACATTGAGGCGGCGGTGGCGCGGCGGCTGGGGCTCGACAAGATGGCGGATATCATCCATCGGCTGAAGTGGTTGGGGCTGTTCGAGGACCGGCCGATCGCTGTTACGAAGGGGTCTTGTCTCGATGTGCTGCTGGACCGGATGCTGGCGAGGATGTCGTACGAGCCCCACGAGCGGGACATGATCCTCCTCCACATCGACGCCTTGGCGGAGTTCCCCGACGGCCGCAGGGAGCGACGGCTGGCCACCATGCACGTCGAGGGAATTCCCAACGGTGCGACCGCGATGGCGCGTGCGGTCGCCCTGCCTGCGGCGATCGCTGCGTGACTCGTGTTGCAGGGTGAGATTCAGGCTTCAGGTGCGCGGATGCCGCCGACCCTGCCGGAACTGTACAAGCCGGCGCTCGAGGAGTTAGCCACCTTCGGCTACGAGTTTAAGCGCCGCACGGTACCGGCCTGAGACGACAGCGGGTCGGCCTAGAACGGTAGCGGACGGTGACGTGGCACCAGCTGGGGCGTTCGGCATCCGCTCAGCGACAGACTGCGGGACCACCCCCGATACCCTGAAGTGCTGAGATCGATACGGTTCGAGCGGTGAAGGCGACAAGGACCTTCTCCACACGCTCGGCCAGCGTGCCCAGTCGAAAGCCTGAACTGGCACAAGGGGCCTTCTCGGTCTCTCGATTAGCGCTTCTTGCAGCTTTGTCCCATTCTTGGGCAGTCCAATCCACGTTAGACGGCACCAGGCGTGGCAACATGACCGACCCTGAGGCTAAATCGTGCGGGGAGCCCGGCCTCTCCGGGCGGGATCCAGCCCGTTCTTGCGTTCTCAGTAGATGAAGCCGAGCGTGTTCCCCGGGCCGATTCGTCACGTTCACCCCGGCACGGGTCACAGCGTTCACGGCGCTTGGTCTCCCGATTGGGTAGACTCGGAGGTCAGGGAGTGGGATCGGAGCACCCGCGGTGGCTCACGGCTAGCGATACGGCTATGCGACGGAGGCGATACATGAAGACCTCAAGGTTTCTGGTTGCGTGCGGGGTGAGCGTGCCTGCGGGGCTCGCCGCCTGGCTTATGGCGAGCACGACCCTCGGCACGCCGGTTACTAGCGTGGTTTCGCTCGGTGCGGTCCCGGCCGAGCCTGCCGGGCACGAAGCCGCCGGCGCCGGAGGGGCCGGGGTAGAGTGGTTCTGGTCCCTCAACGGACCCGTGTCCTCGGACGGCGGCGTTGGCCTCTCGGTGGATACTCATGGGAACGTCTTTCTCGCCGGCGGCCACGGTGGTCTCGACATGGATCACGACGGGGTCGTGGACTTCAAATCGGGGGCGACCGCATATGTGGGCGCGAACAACTCGCTCTTCATGAAGCTCGGCCGAGGCCCGTCGGACGACCGCTTGAAGATCCGGTGGGCCCGGTCTCCCAGTACCCCGGCGGATCGCACCCAGGCCAAGGTCGCAGCAGACGGTCGTGGTGGGGTGTACGTGTCGGGCTCGTTCGCGGAATCGCTGGCGTTCGAGGACGGGCCCACCCTCGAAGGTGCTGGAGGAAACGACGCCTTCATTGCCCGTTACGACGGCGAGGGGTCGGTCATATGGGCGCGGGTGTTCGGCGGAACCGGCGGCGGGGACGCCATCTACGGCCTGGCCAGCGATCGCGAGGCCAACGCCTATCTGGT
>JBDHFY010000385.1:0-4417 GCA_039590195.1 Gemmatimonadota bacterium
CGCGCGCCAGGACGCTTCGTTGTGGTCGGCGCCCTCGTACTCGCGGACGACGAAGTCCTCACCTTCCACGAGGCCCTGCGCCAGGAGCCAGGTTCGTACCGCTTCGTGCGTGGGGCCGTAATCGGCATCGAGACCTCGCGTGCCGTAGTCAAACCAGTAGCGCGCACCGGGCGGCGCGGTCAGCCCGGCTTGAATGTCGCGGACGACGTATGGCGTGTCGTCCGGAACGGCCGCCGTGGCCAAGACCGGGAAGACGCTCGCGACCACCGCCTCGGACAGCGGGAAGTGGGTGGACACGCAGCCACACGCGCCGAACGCGTCTGCGTGGTGTGTTATGAGATAGAAGGACAGGAGCCCGCCCATGGAGGAGCCCATGACGGCGGTGTGTTCCGGCTCCGTCCGGGTGCGGAACTCCGCATCGATTCTCGGCATCAACTCCGCGATGAGGAATCGCGCGTACTCCGGCGCGCCGTGCCAAGGCGAGTACTCCTGTCCCCGCGCCGCGGAGTTCCAGACGCCAACGACGATGATCGGCGGCATGACGCCCTGATCCACGAGTCGCACAACCGCTTCATCCACGCCCCAGTCCACCCCGGTGCTCGCCATGCGGGGGTCGAACAGGTTCTGGCCGTCGTGCATGTACAGGACGGGATAGTGCGCCGACGGATCCTCGTCATAGCCCGGTGGCAGCCAGATCTCGACGTGGCGCGTCGGGCCGAGGTGGGAGCTCTTCCAATCGGCGATGTACGCTCTCGGGTCCTTCTTGAAGGCGGCGATGTGGTGCGACGCTTCGACGTCGCCGTCGATGAGCAGTTGGTGATTCGGCGGCACCGTGCCCGAGGGGCCGAGCGCCTCACGGTCCCAGGAGCCGAGCGTGAACTTGTACTCGATGGTTGTGTCCATCGGCGCGCTGACCTGCGCCGTGCGCTCCCGTCCCTCGCCCGTCATCGCGATCCCGTTGGGGCGCCACGGTCCGAGCTCGGCGAGGTTGCCGGTGAGGTACACCGTACCCGTCCCCTCCGGGACCGTCGCGCGGATGGTGACCGTGCAGCACTGGGCAGCTGACGCGCTGACGGTCAGTTCCGCCTGTGCAAGGGGCAAGGCGGCGACGGCTGCGAGAACGAGGGCAGCGTGCATCGGCGGCGATCTCCTGAAGCGGAGTGACGCAACATCGTAAGCTAACGCGTCACACCTCAGCAACCGCCCAACCGTGTAACCACCCGCAGCAAGAACCCGACTTGCGCAGCTCTGTCCACGGTCCCATAATGGCCGGAAGGAGCGAATCTCGGCACGTGGAGGCCTGTCATGGATCGTGACGACAACGCACAGGACCGAGTGCGGACTGAGCAGCGGGATCGGAAACCGTGGGTCCGACCCGAGCTGCGAGACCTGCCCAAACTCACGGATCTCACGTTACAGACCGGCAGTCCCATCGGCGGTGGCGGCGGCACCGGCGGCGGAGGTAGCACCGTCTTCTGAGTCCAGCCGACCGGGAGGCTCGCGGCAGTCGTGTGGGCCTTGGGTCGGGAAACCTTGCGGACCAATCGGGGCGCGAAGGCGCGAGAGCGATTGCCACATGGAGGGACGAGAGATGCGCGGCATACCACGCACCACAGTTTACCCCATCAGTTTCCTCATGTTGCTCGTCGCGGCTGCGGCGTGCGTGGACGACATACCCGTTACCTCTCCGGAGGAAGTGACGAAGGAGGAAGTCACTGAACCTGCGGGCAACCAACATGTCGTTGCGTCAGTGACTTGTACCGCCCACGTTGGGGCCGGCGAGCTCTCGTGTGGGGAGGTCCCCGTGGTAGATGGGGAATCGGGCCTGCAACGGGTCATCCTTGGCGGCCAGGGTGTCTACGTCGATCTGATTTCGATTAAACCCCCGTTCTATGATCCCGCCACCGAGGTCTTCTGGGCCGACGTCTACTTGAGGAACCGCATCCCCCAGGGGCTCGGCAGTCCGGATGGAATTGAGACGACCGGAATTCGAGTGTTCACGCATAGCGGACCAACCGTCTTGGGGACGGGCACTGGGGTCGTCACGGACGACAGTACCGATGGCACCGGGGATTTCACTGGCGTCATGCAGCCCTACCGCCTATACACTGGGTACGTCCCTGGCCTCGATCCGCCATTCATCTACATCACGGCGACGAAGAGGTGGTTTTGGACCGTTCCCACAACGGTGGACTCGTTTGCGTTCGAAGTCTTCGTCTCTGCCGACGTTGTTGGTGAGGACGGGTTCGTGTCGATGTCGCCAGGATCTCTTCTGATGTCGATGGGTGGAGGAACCCAAACGGTCACGGGCACGGCACTCGATGTCGTTGGACGCCTGACGGGCAGTGCCGTGACGTATTCCACCTCCGACCCAGCAGTCGCGACGGTCGACGCGTTCGGGGTTGTCACTCCGCAGGGTGCGGGGATCGTCGACATCATCGGCACGACCGGCGGACCGGAAACGGACGGGAGGGTGCGAGTCACCGTGGACCCGCCTACCGGGGGCTTCGATATCGACGTGCACTTCGTCACGCCCGTCTCAGCGAGCCAGGCGCTGGCGTTCAACAATGCTGCGGCCCGATGGGAGTCGCTCATCACCGGTGACCTGCCGACGGAACAGGTCACGATTCCGTTCATCGTGTGTGGGGGACTGGTCGACGAGTACGTGGACGATCTCGCGATCAACGTGGTGCTCGACAGTATTGACGGTCTTGGCAACACCCTCGGGTTTGCGGCCCCCTGCTGGGCACGATCCACTGGTGGGCTGCCCGCCTTTGGGTTCATGGTGTTCGACACCGCGGACGTGGGCTTACCGCAGTTTGGGGACGTCGTGCTGCACGAGATGGGACATGTGCTGGGTGTCGGCGTCTTATGGGGTGATTACGGACTGCTGAACGACGACCTTGGCTCAATTGACGATTACGATCAGTGCTTCCCGATAGCCGATGACCCGCCGCCGCCGCTCACGACCGATCCGTACTTTTCGGGCCTAGAGGCGATTGCCGCTTTCGACAGCACCGGTGGCGCCGCCTTCACTGGAAACAAGGTGCCGGTCGAAGACGACTGGGGCCAGGGGACGAGGTGTGTACACTGGCGTGAGTCGGTGTTGGACACCGAGATCATGACAGGCTTCGTTGAGGCGCCGGCAATCTCCATGCCGCTCAGCGCAGTGACCATCAAGTCGCTGGGTGACATGGGCTACACGATGGCGACCTCGGGCTGGGACTCGTTTGCCTGCCCGTTCTGCGCACCGCCGGCGCTCGGCGCGGCCGCGGTCGACGCGACGGCCGGCGGGCTACAGCTGATCAACGATGTGTGGCTTGGGCCGATGTACTCGCGTGATGCACAGGGCCGAGTCATCGAGGTGCGTCCGGACCGGCGGCGCTAGGCCAAGGACCGCCACGCCTCGAGGCGTCATGCTCCCGAGGAAACTCCGGTCCGCCACCCTGGTAGCGCTGGCGGCTCTGACCGGAGGCTGTTCCGCCACTAACGCCCAACGCGACGCCCCGTCCACTCCGCAGGAGCTGGCGGGCTGTTATCGGCTTGAGCTCTGGCCCGATGAATCGGGACTCGAGGTTGAGCGGCGACGCGCCGCCTGGGGCAGTGCCCCCCTGGTCCAACTCGACACCGCCAAGCTCACGGCCTGGCCCAGCCTCACGCAGCAGTATGGCACCGTGTTCGTGGCGTACAGCATCACGACGTCGGGCCAGGTCAGGGATCATCCGTTCAACTACTGGAGATTCATGGACGGGGATTCGCTGTACGTGGGCCACCCGGGAGCGCTGGCCGGCGTGAGCATGAAACTGCGCATTGAAGGCCAGGATCTATCGGGCAGCATCACCTCCTTTACGGACGTGCGCCTGGAGGGCAGACCCTCGACGGCGACGACCCCAATACGCGCGCGCCGCATGGAGTGCCCGCCCAACGGACGCTGAGCGGGCTCGCCTCCCACCCAACCTCGCCAGGCAGATTGCTACCGCTGCTCTCGTGGGCTACAAGTTGGGCCTCGCGCTCAACACAATCTGAAGTAAAAGGCTCGTAATGTGTTGTCGTTGCAGCACTTGCGCGACGTGGTCCCGCGCCGTATTGTGGCTCCCTGAAAAGGTTACAGCTCACGTCGGTGCCCCTCCGGCCCCGCCGCCTGACCGACGCCGCAGTCTGACGCCCGCCTGACGACGAGACCGCCGAGCCTTCGGCGAAGAGCCCCTCTGGAACTTGGTGATCCCTGTTGCACGAACGACGCGTCCGTGAGCGTGACGCGAGTCGGTGCGCGCTGCGGTCACGGTTTGATCGAGGAGGCCACCATGGACGGTCGTAGCGCACCCAATCCCGGACCGAGCGCTGATTCCCTCCCAACTGAGAAGAAGAGCTGGACCACGCCGCAGATCACCGATCTCCCCCGTTTGACCGACCTCAC
>JBDHFY010000386.1:0-3775 GCA_039590195.1 Gemmatimonadota bacterium
GTTTTCCAAGGTTCTACAGGGCAAGCATAGCCTGTAATGCCCTGTAATGCAAGCAGTTTCAGGGCGTTTAAGGGTCGGGGCGTAGCGCAGTCCGGTTAGCGCACCTGCTTTGGGAGCAGGGAGTCGGAGGTTCAAATCCTCTCGCCCCGACCATTCTTTTGCCAACAACCGAGCCTACCCATTGCCGAGCGCGGTCACGGAAACGCCTTGTGCCCCCACCGCTTAGGGGCTTGATTCTAACTGCCGATTGTTTAGGCAGTTGCGGCATTTCTCCCCTTGAAACTGACGCCGAAACGTAGTACAATAGCCGGGTATTCCTCAGAAATAGCACACCCTCAGTATTCGTCGAGCGTCAGCAGCACAGGAGGAGCGGCCTATGCGCCTTATCCAACATAGTCTCATCGTCGCGGCTGTGGCCGCAATTCTGTTACCCGCGTTCGCGTTTGCCGCCACCGTTGATGTTCAGATGGAAGGCCTCAACTTCGTCCCGAATCCCGTGATCGTCCAGGAGGGAGACATCGTCCGTTGGACCAATCCCGCGGCCACCACCCACACAACGACCAGTGGCTCAAACTGTATTGGCGACGGTTTGTGGAACTCCGGCAACATGAGCAACGGGGCCCAGTTCACGGTCCAGTTCGACAATGCGGGCGATTTTCCCTATTTTTGCATTCCCCACTGCGGTCTCGGTATGACGGGCACCGTGACCGTCGAGCCCAACCCGACCGGCATCGATGACATCAAACTCCAGTATCACCGGCTCGGGCAAAACTACCCCAATCCGTTCAACCCGAACACGGCGGTCGACTATACCGTCGGGGGCGAAGCGCACGTCGAGATCGCGATCTTCAACAGCAAAGGACAGCTGGTAAGAAAGATCGAAGACACGGTGCGTCAGTCGGGGAGCTTCACCGCCCATTGGGATGCCCGTGACGCGACGGGTGTGCGCCAAGCGAGCGGCATCTATTTCTACCAGATGAAGCTGGATGGGATAAGTGTCGAAACACGAAAAATGGTACTGCTGCGGTGATACGGTAGAAAAAGCGCCTGTCTAGTCCAAGCCCCACCAAAAAACAAGACCTCCGCCGGCCGGAGGTCTTGTTTTTGAATACGAGTGAAGCGTGGGGCCGATTATCCGTCCGCGGCGATAGACCTTGGTGTGATTCCCGGTGTTTTGACGCCGTCCGCTGGGTCGCCGCCTTCCGAGGCACGATCGATCAGCACCTGCTGCGCGGCGCGTGGCGGCTCGTCTTTAGCCGGACGGCGGCGCGTGTAGATTCCGCCCGGACCGCAGTCCCAAGCCGAGTAATTGTCGTTGTCGTAGACATCGAGAATCTCGCCGAGCTGCCGGCCGATGGCCGGGTCGAGAACGGGCGCGATCGTCTCGACTCGCCGATCGAGGTTGCGTTGCATCCAGTCCGCTGAGCCGATGTAGTACTCCACCTCTCCGCCGTTTGTGAAACTATATATGCGGCTGTGCTCGAGGAACCGTCCCACCACCGCAACGACGCGGATGTTATCCGACAGACCCGGAACCCCCGGTCGCAGACAGCACAAACCGCGAACGTACAGAATAATCGGGACGCCCTCCTGGCTGGCTCGGTACAGCTCACGGATCATGTCAGGGTCTTGAAGCTGATTCATTTTGGCGCGGATGCCGGCAGCTCGATTGGCTCGCGCGTGTTCGATCTCCCGTTTAATCATCGCCTGGAACCGTTCGCGCATGGCGATGGGCGCCACGATAAGCTTCTGATACTTCCCGTGCGCTGTGGCTCCCGTCAAGGCGTTGAACACCGCCGCCGCGTCATCACAGAGCGCCTCGTCGCAGGTTAGCAGACCGATGTCCTCGTAAACTCGGGCGGTTCCGGTGTGGTAGTTTCCCGTGCCAAAATGGGCGTAACGCCGGACGCCGCCGCCTTCCTCGCGTACGACGAGCGCGACTTTAATGTGCGTTTTCAGTTGTTCCGCGCCGTAGGTTACGTGCACACCCTCTTCCTCGAGTAACTTGCCCCAGGCGATGTTTGGAGCTTCGTCGAAGCGAGCGGTGATCTCGACGAGGACAGCCACCTGCTTGCCGTGTCGCGCCGCCTCGACGAGCGCCTGAACGATCGGGGACTGGCTCGACGTGCGATAAATCGTCAGCTTAATCGCCAGCACGTTGGGATCGCCCGCCGCCGCCTCGATGAATTCCAATACCGACGAATCAAAGCTGTGGTAGGGATGATGGACGAGAATGTCGCCCTGACGAATCTCGTCAAAAATGGCGCCGGGACCCCGTTCGACAAGACCACGTAGTCGCTTGTGCGTTGCCGGCGTGTACAGCGGGGCACGCAGGTCGTCGCGGTTTGGCACATCGAACTGGAGCAAATCGGCGGCCCGCCCCAGCGACGCCATCGGATAAACGTCATCGCCCGTGACCGCCAGCTGCTCGGTAAACCATTTGAGCCGTTTCTTCGGCATAGACGGATTGACATGCAGGCGGACCCCGCCGGCGAACTTTCGGGCTTTGAGCTCGTGGGACACCAGCTGGACGATGACTCCGGGGGCGCGAAGCGGATCGTCCTGCTCGAGGTCGGTCAGGCGGCTCTGCGCGCCCTTGATCCCGCGTGTGACGCGAAACGGGTAAACCTCTCGCGGTGGCGTCTGAAAGGTCAGATCGAGGTTGGCCGCGATCACCTGCTCGAGCGGCACGTACCCATCGGTGCCGGGCACCGGGACCCAACGCGGACGATTGTCGGGAACCTTCAGTCGAACGAAACGCTCCTTATCAGCTTTCTGGTCGGGCAGCAGTATGGCGAGGTTGAGCCCCAGGTTGCTGATGAATGGAAAGGGATGCTCTGCGTCCACCGCGAGCGGGGTGAGGATGGGTTCCACAGACCGTCGAAAATACTCGCGGAGCTTCCGCCGCTGGGCTTCTGTGAGCCCCTCGTATTTGAGAATCGGTATGCCTTCCCGTGCGAGGGCGGGGCGCAGTTGCTCCTCGATGGCGTTGGCGAGCGCGGCATCCTGATCGAGCAGCTCGTTGCGGCATAACTCGAACTCTTTGTCCGGCGTGCGGCCGTCGAGCGACCGTTTGCGTGGCTTTTTGAGCATCTGTCGCTTGAGCCCGCTCATGCGCTTCATAAAGAATTCGTCGTGGAGCATGCCCATGATGCCCGCGAATTTCACCCGCTCGAGCAGCTGCAATTCCTCGTCCTCGACAAGTGACAGCACGCGGCGCGCAAACGCGAGCCAGCTCAGCTCTCGATTCAGGAACGCCTTTGGTTCGTTCGGGGTTATTTGGTGTTTCTTCTTGGTGTCTGACATGGTTTTGATGTGCGGATTCGTGCTCTCTGCATGTTGTGATTGATTTGCCGCCCCCGTATCACAAATATATCAGGTTCCAACGGCGAACTCTAGCGCCGACCAATCGGGTCCGATGGTCACTGTGACGTCAACCATTTGCCGAACAGTGTCGCGTACATCAGGCGGTAGATGTCGGTGTTGTCGACGTTGCGCGGCAGCAGCTCCGAGTTCAGCCCGTGCGCCCTTGCAATGATTCCGCCGCCCAGATCGTCGTAGCCGGCCCACGCGACAGCAAACGCAAGGCGCGTGCCAGCGCGGTCCGCTGCGGCCAGGAAGGGCTGTGTCTCTGTGCCGTCCCGCCCGTCCAGAGGCGCCCCATTGGACAGCTGTGGGGGTAGCGGACTGTCCTCAGCGAGGGCCTCGCGCACCCTTACCACCTTCAGCCCGCCGGCGTCGCTGTCGGCCGCAGTGACGACAAGCGTGTTCGGAT
>JBDHFY010000387.1:0-4037 GCA_039590195.1 Gemmatimonadota bacterium
GACATCGTGGAGGCCTGGAGCGGGGATCCCGAGGCCGACGTGGGGGCAATCCCGGGCGTGCTGACCAACACCGCATCAGACCGCAATGTGGAGCACCCGAGCGGCGCACCCAAGACAAACGGACGGGGCTTCATCGAGAACCTCGACGCCGTCCCACTGCCGGCCTGGGATCTCGTGGAGGTCGAGCATTACCGGCAAGCCTGGAGGGACGCGCACGGCCGCCTATCGTGGAACGTCGTCACCTCCCGGGGGTGCCCCTATCGCTGCAACTGGTGCGCGAAACCGGTATTCGGTACCCGGTACGCCCAGCGAAGCCCAGGAAATGTCGCTGAGGAGCTCCGGCACCTCAAGACTGCCGTGCGGCCCGACCACATCTGGTTCGCCGACGATATCTTCGGGCTCACAGCAGACTGGATCGAGGCATTCGCCGGCGAAGTCAACGACCGAGATGCGCGCATCCCCTTCACCATGCAGTCGCGCGTGAACCTCATGCGGCCGAACGTGGTGGCCGCGCTGGCCGAAGCAGGAGCCGAGGAGGTGTGGCTTGGCGTCGAATCAGGTTCTCAGGCGATTCTCGCTGCCATGGACAAGGGCACCAATCTGGAGCAGATCCGCCTTGCCACCCGGGCTCTCAAAGCCAACGGTATTAGGAGCTGCTGGTTCATACAACTCGGATATTTGGGAGAGACCTGGGAAGACATTCTCCAGACCCGCAATTTGATTCGCGAGGAGAGACCGGACGACATCGGCGTCTCGGTTTCGTATCCTCTCCCGGGAACTGAGTTCTACGATACCGTGCAGCGCGAGATCGGTGCCAAGACCAATTGGGACGACAGTGACGATCTCGCCATGCTGTTTCACGGGACGTATGAGACGGGGTTCTACAAGACGATCCGCCGCGTATTGCACGACGAGGTGGATGTTGGGGCCGCGATCGACCCCGCAACGCAACGGCGCTTCGATGATCGCTGGGCGGAGCTGCAGCGAACCGAGTTGCAGCACCGCAGCGTGAAACCTCCTGGCGTCTGCCTAACCACGGACACCGGTGAAACTCGCGGCATCACCCAAACCCATCGACGGGGCCAACGTGGACAGGGAAATGCCCATAGCTGAGCACGACGCCCGGCAGCATCCACAATCCGATCTGTCCGAAGAGTGGCGCCGGTTCCGCCGCGCCTATGGTGAGCACCGGGCCATCGAAGGTCGTCGGTTTAGCGACGATGAACTTCTGTCGCTGCCGTTCCTCTCAACGGGGCCGCTGCAACGAGAGTGGAGCGTGCGCGCCCGTACCTTCCAGAAGTTCGTACGGCGGGTGCTCGAGCCCCGGGCTGACGCCGTCGAGCCGCGCCCGCTGCGGGTCTTGGATCTCGGTGCCGGCAATGGATGGCTCTGTTACCGGGTTCAGCTTCGCGGCCACTTAGCCGTTGCACTCGATGTCAGGACGGACGCGGTCGACGGTCTCGCCGCGGCGCATAGCTATCGCCCACACATCCCAAGGATGTTCGGACGGGTCGCAGCTTCGTTCGAGGATGTTCCCTTGGTATCGGACGCCTTTGATATCGTCGTGTTCAATGCAGCGATTCACTACGCTCTGAGCCTCGATGTGGCGATTCGGGAAGCGGCCAGGGTAACCAAGTCGACCGGCAGGATCGCGATACTGGACTCGCCGTTCTACGCACGCAGCGAATCTGGCGAGGCGATGGTCGTCGAAAAGAGGAGGAGCTCGCCGACACACTTCGGCGAGCGGGCCAAAGATCTCTTAGGACTCCCATTCATCGAGTACCTTACGCGGGATCGCCTGGCTGATGCTTCACACCCTCTTGGTCTGCGATGGCGGCGACACCGTGTCAGCTACCCTCTGTGGTATGAGATGCGCTCGGTCCGCGCGAGCGTGGGGCGCCGCCGCCCACCATCTCGCTTCGATCTGTGGGAGGCGACCGTCCCATGATCGTCTTCGTTAATCCTCGGGTGACCAAGCCGCGCTACCGGCGATTCCCATTGTCCGTCATGGCACTCGGCGCGGCGCTGCCGGATGACACATCGTGGGAAATCGTGGATGAGAATCAGCCGGGGGTCGATGGGTTTTCGAAGGTCGCGGCACTCGTCGACGCGCACGCCGGCGGCCCCGATCCCGCAAGAGCCATTGCGATGACGGTCATGCCCGGACCCCAGCTGGCCAGCGCCGTTCCGCTTGCCCAACGGCTCAAGCAGCGGTTTCCCACCGTCCCCATGATCTGGGGCGGGTATTTCCCGTCACTGTATCCGCAGCCCGTAGTGAACGCTCCGTACATCGATTGGGCGGTCCGAGGTCAGGGCGAGCAAACGTTGCTCGAACTCTTGGAAGCCCTCGACGGCCATCGCGACCCCAAGACCATTGCCGGCCTGGCGTTCCGCGACCAAGGAGCCGATTGGATCGGTCCGGAACGCCCCTGGGTCGGGCCGAACGAGCTTCCTCCGCCGCCATACACGAAGATCGACGTGGACGACTACATCCATCCGACCTTTCTCGGCAGGCGGAGTGCGGTGTACCAGGCGTCCATTGGCTGCCCATATTCGTGCAACTTCTGTGGCGTGATCGCGGCTTACGGAAGTCGCCAGAAGCTCGAATCGCCCGAGCGTACCGTAAAGCACATCGAGTACCTGGTCGACCATCACGGCGTCGACTCCCTTCATTTCTATGACAACAACTTCTTCCTCAAAGAGCAACACACCCAGGAATTTTGTGAGCGCTTGGCTCCAGTGGATCTCTCCTGGTGGTGCGAAGCCCGCATCGATGCCACCCTGGGGTTCTCGGATCGCACCTGGGAGCTGCTCAAGCGGTCGGGCCTCAAGATGGCATTCTTCGGAGCTGAATCGGGATCTGATACCGTTCTCAAGAAGATGTCCAAGCATCTAACGACGGATCAGACGGTCGCCGTCGCGGAGAAGACTCAGTCCTACGGTATCATCCCCGAGTTCTCGTTCGTGCTAGGTGATCCCGACGACCCCGAAGCCGACATCGAAGCCACCCTGGCATTCATTCGGCGACTCAAGCGCGTCAACCCCGCCTGCGAGGTCATCCTCTACTTCTACACGCCCATTCCCCAGCGGAGGGGGACGTACGGGGATATCGACCCGCTCGCCGGCACGCCCAAGACGTTGGAGGAGTGGACCAGGCCGGAGTGGCTGGGCTGGATGACGCATGAAGATCCGAACTTGGCGTGGCTTCCTCAAAGGCTCAAAGCCCGCGTAGAGGACTTCGAGCTCGTTCTCAAAAGCCGCTTTCCTTCGGTGCACGACACAAAGACCCGCTCTTGGGGTAAGGCCCTCGCGAAACTGCTGGCACATCGCCGGTGGGCGCGGGGGCAGTACGACAGCCCTCGTCTCATCCGGACGCTCCGCTCCCACGCACGCGTCGTGCAAGACGAGCGAGTAGAGTACGGACATCTCCGTCCGGCCAGAGCGACCTGACCATGTCACCGAGTGAGCCAGCGCCGCTCGACGCTCGCGAGGCATATCGGCTGTGGGCGTCCACATACGATACCGAGAACCCGGTTAGCGTACTCGACCAGATCGCCGTCGACCAACTGACACCAGACGTGTCGCAACAAATCCTGCTGGACGCGGGCTGTGGCACGGGTCGCCGCCTGCCCTCGACCGGCGCTGCTGCACCCAACCTGGCGATAGGGATCGACATCGTGCCGGAGATGCTGAGGGCCGGTCGGAAGCGGGAGGGGGAAAGTCAAATCCTGGCGGCCGGTGACATCGAGGCGCTCCCTGTCAGCGACGACACGGCATGGTGCCGACTCGTCATGGGCCACCTGCAGAGTATCGCTCAGTCCTACCGGGAGTTTGCACGTGTGTGCCGGCGCCAAGCCACCCTGGTGGTGACCGATTTCCACCCAGCCGCCGCCGCGGTTGGATACGTCCGCGGTTTCCACGACGCCGACGGTAACGGGCACATCGTCAGGCATCACGTGCACCAAGTGGATGACCACAAGGAGGCCGCGGCCGCCGCCGGCTTTCGCCTCGACGCCCGTCTCGACATGACCGTTGGA
>JBDHFY010000388.1:0-6038 GCA_039590195.1 Gemmatimonadota bacterium
GGATGGGAGCGGTGCGGGGCTACTGCGGCACGACGCCCACAATCCGAAGCGGCCCTCCGCTTCCCCCCTCGATCTTCATGGGCAGGGCGATCAGGTACCCACCTGTTTCCGGCATGGTCTCCAGGTTCGCCACGTTTTCGAAGCCGGGAATGTTGGCTTCATACAGGATCTGGTGGCTTTCGAAGTTGGCGGATTGCCCCCGGTCGATGCTGGGAGTGTCGATCCCGATCGCATCGATGGCGCGCTCGGCGACGAGCCAGCGCGCGGCCGCCGGGTCGAGCCCGGGAAAATGGAGCTGCGGCACGGCGTCGGCACCCGTCATGCCGGTCCCCAGGTACCGTTCCCTGTTCGGCCAATGCTCTCCCCATCCGGTTCGGAGCAGGACGATTGCTCCCTCGGGAATCTCTGCGAAAGACGCCTCAAACGCCGCGAAATCCGCGACGCTAACCAAGTAGTCGGGATTGTCCGAGACCTTGCCAGCCACGTCCACCACGACGGCCGGTCCGATGAGTCGGCTCAGGGAGATCTCATCCGCGGCCGTTCCATTTTCTGCGAAGTGAACGGGCGCATCGAGGTGAGTTCCACCGTGCTCCGCTGCGGAGAAGTTGTTGGCGGCGTAGTAATACCCGCCTTCCGTCATGCCCGCTGCCACCGTCTCCAAAGCAAAGCCTTCGGCAGTCGGCCAGTAGATCGTGCTGTCATTGAACGGATAGGTGAGGTCGAGCCATGCGGTGGACGTTCGGAAGAGCCGGTCAATCGGGTCTTGCTCCAGCACACAACCAGCCAAGCCGGCCAGGCCAGCCAGCAGCAGCGAGACGCGCACGGCACGCGAGAAACCAAACCGATCTGTGTTCATAACTACCAGCCCGAGCAGGAGGATGAGATAGGTTGGAGGCATTCCGAGAGCGGGTCAAGGACACGCCGCACTCCACTTCCGCCGGTGGGGCAAAGCCCACAGTTTCCTCCGACGGCATCAGCAAATCTCACGGTTGGAGGCCTCCCATGCGTCGTCCAGGTCTACTTGTGCTCGCTGCCGTAATGCTCGGCCTGACGCCCGATCCGGCTCTGGCGCAGCAGCGCGACGATCTCCTGACTCTCGATCTCTATCTGGAGTGGGAACGGGTCAGCGACCCACAGATTTCTCCGGATGGTCGCCAGATCGTATACACTCGCCGTTGGGTCGACAAACTCAACGACCGCTGGAAGTCCTTCCTTTGGATCATGAACGCCGATGGGGAGCGCAATCGGTACCTAGCCGACGGGTCCTCTGCGCGGTGGTCGCCCGACGGTTCGCGCATCGCGTTCCTCCGCGAGGGCGACTCCGAGGTTACGCAGATCTTCGTCCGGTGGATGGACGCCGAAGGGGCGACGACGCAGATCACCCGCGTCGAGAAGTCACCGAGCGACGTGGAGTGGTCGCCGGACGGCGAGCACTTGGCGTTCCTGATGTCGGTACCTGAGCGGGAGACGTGGAAGATTGCTCTTCCACCCAAACCTCAGGGTGCGACGTGGACGCCTGATCCTAAAATCGTCACTCGACTCAACTACCGACGCGATCGCGTTGGCTTCACGGACGACGGGTACCGGCATGTCTTTGTCGTTCCGGCGTCGGGGGGGACGGCTCGCCAACTCACGGACGGCTCGTGGAATCATAACGACCCCTCATGGACTTCTGACGGCAAGGAGATCCTGTTCTCGAGCTTGCGAGAGGAAGACGCGGAACACCAGTGGCGCGAATCTGAGGTGTACGCGGTAGATACGGAGAGCGGAACCATCAGACAACTCACGACGCGCCACGGCCCTGACGGCGGGCCGGTCGTGTCGCCGAACGGAGAGCTGGTGGCGTACACGGGGTACGATTGGACCGACGATACGTTCATTGCAACGAAGATCTACGTCATGCGACTCGATGGGTCCAACATGCGGGAGATCTCAGCCGATTTGGACCGGCGGCCGCGCAATCTCCAGTGGGCGCCAGACAACAGCGGGGTGTATTTCTACGCCGACGATGAGGGGACCTCGAACGTGTATTTCGCCTCCGTGCGGGGAGAGGTCCGTCAGGTCACTGAGGGGAGCCAACGCCTCCAGCTATCCAGCATGACCGATGATCTTGAGGCGGTGGGTACGCTCACCAGTGCTCACGAACCGGGAGATGTCGTCGCGTTCAATCTGCG
This sequence comes from Gemmatimonadota bacterium, assembly GCA_039590195.1. GTDB lineage: Bacteria > Gemmatimonadota > Gemmatimonadetes > Gemmatimonadales > GWC2-71-9 > JBDHDY01. The sequence continues at coordinate 2,175 of JBDHFY010000388.1, forward strand.
ACGTCCGGAGATTCGGCAGCTCACCGACGTGAATGGCGACGTGTTGTCGGGCCGCCGCTTGGGTGAGGTGGAAGAGATTTGGTACACCTCCGTGGACGGATTTCGCATTCAGGGCTGGATCATCAAGCCCCCGGACTTTGATGCGGCGAAGCAATATCCGCTCATCCTCTCCATCCACGGCGGCCCGCACGGCATGTATGGCGTGGGATTCAACTTTGCGTGGCAGAATCACGCCGCTAATGACCTCGGGTTACGGGAGCGCCTTCGGCAATGCCATCAAGAACGCTTATCCCGGAGAGGACTTCGATGACCTGATGGCCGGCGTCGACACGGTGATCGGCCGCGGGTATGTCGACGCCAACAACCTGTTCGTGTACGGATGCAGCGGGGGCGGTGTGCTCACCTCATGGATCGTGGGACACACCGACCGCTTTGCGGCCGCCTCCGCCAACTGTCCGGTGACGAATTGGCTCTCGTTCGTCGGTACGACCGATGGTGCATCGTGGTATCGCAACTTCGCCAAGCTGCCGTGGGAGGATCCCAGCGAGCACCTTCGACGATCCTCGCTCATGTATGTCGGCAACGTGAAGACGCCAACCATGTTGATGACTGGCGTCAAGGACCTCCGTACGCCGATGCCACAAACCGAGGAATTCTACCAAGCCCTCCGGCTCCTCAAAGTGCCGACCGCCATGATCCGCTTCAACGACGAGTGGCATGGAACCGGCAGCAAGCCATCCAACTTCATGCGGACACAGCTCTACCTGCGGAGCTGGTTCGAACGGTTCATGTCGAAAGGCGAAGTGGCGTCGGTGTCAGAAGAGAGCAGGCAGTAGGGCTTGGGGCTTGGGACTTAGGGAATGTGCTGATCCCCACTCCCTAAGCCCCACTGCCTAAGCCCTGGTGGGAACAGGGGGGGGCGGCCTATCCCGCCTTCTTCCCGCCCTCGTTTCGCAGTTCCACGACGGCCTCGTGAATCTTCGCCGCGAGCTCCCGTTCCTCGCGCAACGAGGCAATCAGGACTTCCGCCTCTTTGGCCTGGAACTCCAGTTTGCCCGCCTTCTCAACGACGTGATCGATGAGCGTTTTCTGGCTGCCGAGCGTTTCCAGACTCGCCTGCGTGTCCATGAGCAGACCCTCCGCACGGGCGAGACGAGCTTCCGCCGCTGTTAACTGCCGCTCGCGCCCCTCGATCACTTCCCCGACCGCCATCACCCCCTTCGCCGCCGCCAACACCTCCTCGACCTTCGAGTGCGCCGCGTGGACCTCGTCTCTCGCGGCCGTGATCGACCGAACATTCTGCCGCGTTTGCTCCGCCACCTCGAAGAGCTGCTGGAGATCGTTGCGTATCACCTCGACACTCGCCTGACGCGCACCAAGCGCCTCCATCGAGCGGAGAACCTCCTGCTCCAAACGCTCCAGCGCGGCGAGCTTCTCTTCAAATCGCGTCATCCGCTTGTCGGCGAAGCGGAGGTGTCCGGCTCTGCTCTCGAGCTGTTCCGCAGTCTCTGCCACCCTGGTGGAATGTTCCTCCGCTGCGGCGAGCACGTTGCGGAGCTGTCTGGTCTGCCCCTCGATCGTCTCGACCATCTCCGACGCATCACGCCGGAGAACCGACACACGCTCGAGCTGTTCGGCGGCTTTCCCGAGCGCCGCCTGTTTGCGCTCCACCTCACGCCCAACGCGATCGGTACGCTCCGCCAAGGCCTCCAGCTCTCGGGCTCGATCCTGAACGCCCTGCACATCGCTGTCGATCTCACCTAGGCGCCGCTCGACATCACCCGCGGCCTTGGCGACGCTCGCCATCGTGTCATCGAGTTTGTCGGCTTCTCTTGCGCGGCGAAGGGCCGCCCCGACCCGCTGCTCCAAGTCCGCCACCCGAGTGAGTATGTCCGTGCTCCGCTCGCCAAGGTTCGTGCCGAGGCCGGCCAGCTCGGAGAGACGGGTGTTCACGAGTTCTATTGTCTCGTACCGGGCTTCTACCTCCGCAATCGAGGCGGCCACTCGTTCGGCGGCCTCTCGAACCTGTTCGATGGTGGGGTATGTCGCTTCGAGCCTGGCAAGTTGAGCGCTGACGCCCGCGGTCGTGGCATCGCTCTTCGCGAGCGACGCCAGGGTCTCCAGCTGATCTGCCTGCACTCGCTCGATCTCACTCCGGGTACCGCGCATCTGCTCGAGCGAGTCCCGCGTCTCTTCCCGCGCCCCCCGCAAACCCTCGACCTCTTTCTGTAGCTCCTGTAACATCGGGTGCGCGGCTTCAATTCGATCGATCTTGGCATGCAGGTCGGCAGCTAACTGGTGCCCTCGATCGACGGTCTGGCGAACTGCCTGGACCCCCTCCATCTGTTCTTCGACAGCGGCCACCTCGGCGGCCACGGCCGCGAGGCGGGCAGAGAGGTTGTCCGCCCGGGCGTGTGCATCGGCAATCGTCTGATTGGATTGCTCGAGGCCGCTGAAGCGCGTCTCGACTTCCACCAGCAAGGAGCGCAGGTCACCGACACGTTGACTGACCGCCTCTAGCCCGCCCTTGTCGAGTTCGAAGCGCTCCGCCCCCTGTCGGATCTCGTCCCGCAGCTCGACGAGGCTGGTCTGGATGGCTGCGGTGTCCTTGCGTGCGCGCTCGTGTGTCACACGCACTTCGGCCGTTCGTTTCTCCACATCTTTGTGAAGCGTCTTTAGCTCTTCGACGCTTGCCTGAGCTCTCTTGAGGGCGCGGCTCTCTTCTTGCTGTTTCTTGAGTCGTGCGTCGAGCTCCCACACCAGTTCGTGAAGCCTGGCTCCTTGCGCCGCAGCTCGGTCTACGGTTTCCCGCTGCTTCTCGAGCGCCGCCACCCTCTGGGTGACATAGTCCGACAGCGCATTCAGCGCCTTGATGTGCTGTTCTGTGCGCGCAGCCGTCTCCTCGGCGGCAATCAGCGTCCCCAGCGTACTCTCGAGCTTCGCCACGCGGCCCCCGGCGCCGTCAATCTCCTCCTTGAGACCCGCAAGCTGCTTTCGCACCTCGGCGAATCGGGAGATGGAATCCTCTTGCGCTTGCCGTAGCGCTCCCAAATCCTGTCTGGCTGCGGCGATATCGCCCGCGTAGGCCGCGAACTCATTGCGGAGGCCCTCGGCTTGTTGGTGCAGCGCCGTGATTGGGTTGTCGGGCTGGTTCAGCGATTCGATCTGGCTACGCAGAGTGGCGCTGGCCTCGTTGGTTTTGCTCAGCAATGCCTCGAGGCCAGCCCTGTCCTCCTCCAATCTCGAGAGAAGAGCTTTGAGTTCTTCCGCGGCATCATCCGGCGTGCGTTCGCGCCTGAAGAGACTCTTGAGCATGCCCATGTGGGAACCCCCGGGAGACGGGTCTCCGCCCAAGTTCGCGCAACACGCAGAAACGTCAATGGCTTACTCCGTTTCTGGCAATCCCGTGGCCGGCCGGGCCCCCTGGCGCGGGGGTCTCAGCACCTTCACATTTCATGATATGGGAGAACCACTGAAACGGCTGGTGGTGGTCGGCGACCGAGTGCTCATTGAGCCCCAAGAAGGCGAAGAACGTACAAAGGTAGGGCTCTATCTTCCCCCCACCGCCGTCGACCACCAGGCAGTACAAGGCGGCCGCATCATCGCTACGGGTCCGGGAACGCCGCTCGCCGAACCCACGGCCCTCGACGATGAACCGTGGCAACTGTCAAAGAACGAGACGCGTTACGTGCCAATGCAGGCAGAGATCGGTGACTTTGCATTATTCTTTCGCAAGGCCTCTGTCGAGATCACTTTCGAAGGGAAGCGGTACCTCGTTATTCCGCAGGCGGCCATCCTTGTCCTCGTACGACCGGAAGACCCGCTGAAGAACCTGTGACCAAGAGGCGGTGTGCATCACCGTCT
>JBDHFY010000389.1:0-5160 GCA_039590195.1 Gemmatimonadota bacterium
CTCGAAGGTTCTTCTGTTGCTGGATTGACACTGTGCCGCGTCCTCCTTCGCCAAGGGATGACGCGGCACACCAGGAGGCCACCCCATCCCTTGGCCTCCTTGCCGATGGCGCCGGCTCCAGGGGACTGCCGGCGCCCTATTCGATTTTCTGGCGGGGCAAGATCTGCCCCGGTTCCCGAAGGATAGCAGAAATCGCCTCACACAGCATGTCATTTCGGCCGCTAATCAACCTGACCGAGTGTAGCGAGCACATTCGAACGGCGTTCGGCACAACTTTCCTACGTGTTGCGAGCGCGTGCGCGCGGTTTTGACGCGCAAGCACTTGAGCGCCCCCCCTATCCGGCCTCGTGAAATCCGAGATCCGCCAGCGCCGTTGGGCGCCGCCGGGAACCAGGGCCGGGTCAGGGCATCGGCCACCCTCGTACGAGGCCCTCGTTCGCAATCTCCCGAACCGCCGTCTCTTTCAATTGAAATTTGCGCGCGACAATCTGGCGGGTCTTGCGCGGCGCGATGCCCTGATCTTCGAGCTGCACCAGCTCGTAGAAGATCCTGCGCCGAGTCTCGACCGGGACTCCCACCGAGGCCGTTGCCTTGGGCAGGTTGACGCGGATGGCGCCGCCGACCTCAACGGTGAGCCGGTGCCTGGAGTAGTCGCCGGTGCTTCCGTTGACGGCGTCTCCAACGCGGCCATTAGGCCACCATTCCGCCTTTCCGGCCGTGTAGACTCGGTCGATGCCCGAATCGGGCAAGTAGAAGAAGATGTCCATCCCGTTGTGCGGCGGGGCACTGTGGATCACCTGACGGCTGATTGTCCTGATCTGGCCCTCGGTGAGGGGGCCATCAACACGCACCTTGTAGCGGTATCGCACGGCGCGCCGGACACTCGTATCCGCCCGGTCCACCACCTGCCAACGCCGACCCAGCGTCTCGTTTTCGAACGACGTCGCCGGACGCGGCGGGGCCTGGGGCAGCGGCGCCAAGGTCCCGGGCCATACCCAGGCGTCGCCCGATCGACCAGCGTTCCGAACCCGTACCTTGGTGAAGTTACCGTCTTCCGCTTGGAGCGAATCGAGCACAGAGACCCGTACCCAAGTGCCTTTCGGCGTCACCTCGCAGGGGTGGGACCGGGGCATTGCATTGACGGCGCCCATGTCTCCGGCAACGGCGAGTCGGTGGGCCTCCTCGATGTCCCACACATCCTCGCAGTAGAGCGTCTGGGGCCTCAGGAGCTTCGTCCCGCCCTCGCCGACGATCCTGTCGTTTGCGGGGACGCGGAACGGCTCGCCGAGCATCCCTGCGCACCCGGATAGCATCACGGTGCCGATGGTGAACACACAGCTGACGATCAAACGCATGACCTACTCCCCCTCCCGCAGCGATCAGGCACTGGGATCCGAGCCGGACCCAGCCCCAGACGGATTTATCGGATATTCGAAAATCGAATATTAGGGAGGAATTCTCACCCTGTGCGGCGTGCCGATGGAATCCACTCGCACGCCCGCCTACCGGCGCTTCCTGGGGCGACTTCGGTCCGCCCGGAATGAGGCGGGTCTCACCCAGGTCATTCGTCTCGAAGTCGGAGTCGGGAGACCGGCGAGTCGACGTGATCGAGCTGAAGGCGTTCGCCCGGCTCTACAAGAAGCCGCTCGACTACTTCTTGGGTTGATGCCCGTCGAAGGATCGCTCCGACGCCTCGCGCAAGCGCTTGCGCCGACCTGCTCACGATCTAATTGACCTCTCGTCCCGTTCGATTCCGCGGCGCCACCTCCCCGCCCGTTGCGAGCCCGGCGAGTTCTGGGACTACAGGAATCAGGTCGATGATCTGGACGCGGTCGAGACGTCGCTCAAACACCCCCCCGCCCCGCCAGCGCCCTCTCTCGGCAGTGCAAGAGGGTCATGGGGCAGTCTCCGAGGGAGTACCGCCCGAGTCTGTGAGCCGCAGGTCCCCCCCCCGATCTCGTACGTCCTATTGAAACTCAATGAAATCAATGGGTTACGTGGATTTTGGGGCGTGTGTTTGTGCTTGGAGTGGTCCTGAGGAGCCGCGACAGCATACCTTCGGAAACGAGGCGACGCGCACTGTTGTCTCACTGTGGGCAGTGAGCCGGCCAAAGTGCCGAAGGGGAGTGCTGGATTGGCCGGGAGAATTCGTCGGACTACAACTCTGGCCCTGCTATCTGCGATGTCTCTCGCGATCCCGGTGAACGCCGATAGATGGCGCTTCCCCGAACGCGCAGAGGTGACCTCAGCGAAGGGATCTGCCCGCTTCACCATCATTCCGAAGCGGGACTTCGGGATAGCCGAATTCGGCCCCTACGGGATTCTGGAGCGTCGCCTCGACGGTCGAAGCTACCGCACCGCCTGGGTGGCGAAACTCGTCAACCGGGTAACCCCCGTCGATGCCGTGGTCTCGGACTCCGGGGCATTCGTGGTTACCCTCGATGACCACTACAGCGCGGGAATCGGTGAGCACACCATCGTGGTCTACGGTCACGGCGGGAAGGTGCTGCACAAGCTCTCGCTCCTGGACATCATGACAGAGAAGGAAGTCGAAGCGCTTCCCCATTCCGTTAGCTCTATCTGGTGGCGGTGCGGTGAGGCCACCATCGACGAGCCCGAAAAGTATGTAATCCTGTCTGTCAAGCCCACCAGAGCTGGAATTCAGGGATGTCAGTACCTCGCCGTTGGTATCGGGTCAGGTGATGCAGAGCGTCTCGCCCGCCCGCCCGCTACCTCAGAGGACGAATCTGGCGACGAATCTCCCTCTGCATCTGGTCCGATGAGTACGTCCTCTTTTCGCGAAACCGCAGAGCGGCGGGAAAGACTCAACCAACAGATCACCGCGTCTCCCCCGATAATCCGCGCTATTCGGCTCGGCTTTCAGATTGAGAAGCCCTTCGCGGAGGCCCAGGCAAACGTGTTGCTGGAGATCGAGCGCCTACTCGAAGAGGGAGCGGACCCCAACGCGCTCGATGCAAGGGGGATGTCAGCGCTCCAGTGGGCCTCTACTGGGGGAATGTCGAAGGTAGCCTTGCTGTTGGTCCGGCGCGGAGCCGACCCTGCGAAGAACGGCGGAGGCTGGGAAGGCCCATTCTCTACTGCAATCGCCAACAATGATACGGCGCTCGTTCAGGCCATTCTGAGTGCTGGAGCACATCCGAACCAGCAGTTCGGTACAGGCAACACGCCGCTAACCGAAGCGATCATGTTCGAATCCGACGACGTTCTGGCCGTGCTTCTTGCATCCGGCGCAGACCCCAACCTCAGATCGAAGTACCGCTCACCGCTAGAGGAGGCTCTCTGGCTGCGGAATTGGAAGGCCAAAGAGTCGCTGGTCCGAGCTGGCGCGAAGCCTATTGGGTTGCCCCCGAGCCTTGCGTTTTCTTGGGCGATCGAGCAAGGAGACGTTGAGGGTGCAGCCAAGGCTCTGGCCAAGAAGTCGGAGTTCGACTCTGAGGAGGCCGTGCCGGAAGGTGGGTTGGCTCGTGCGGCCGAGATGGGATCAGTGAAGATGGTCAAGTTCCTGGTCAAATCTGGAATCAATCCCGATTCGAAGTTCGGGCTCTTCGAGACCACTGCGCTCATCGAAGCCAGCAAGATGGGCCATGTGCGAGTCGTCAAGGTGTTGCTCGATTCGGGACTAGATCTCAACGCTGGTGATGTCTACGGCTACACACCCCTCGACGTGGCAGCCCTATTCAACAGGCAGGAAGTTGCGAAGATCCTTCATGCGGCAGGGGGCGAAGAGGGGGTAGGCGTCAGCCACCTTGCCTCCTACTCGGAGTCCTTGGCGCAACCCACCAGCGCACAGGCGCAAGAAAGTGGCAGAACTGCTGCGTCTCAAGAACCCTGATTCAACCCCTTCCCGCAACCTCCATGACTTCCCGGTGGCCCAATACTCAGATCTGCGTGCATCCTGTTGAAATTCAATGAAATCCATAGGTTATGAAGGATTGGAGGGCGTGAGTCTGTGTACTGAGCGCCCCGGAGCATTCACCGCAACGCCGAGAGCCTCCGCCACGACGAGGGAAAATCCACCGGTTTTGCCACCCTCTCCGCTGGATTTTTCAGTTCCCTCTCTATCGGACGTCGCGAAACGCCAGCCAATTTTCCCTCACGGATTCAACGTAGCCGAGAGGTCACGTCGGTAGCCCACTCTTGACGAGGGTCGCCTGCCAGTCGCGCTGCTCACCCGTCGCGATCTCGCGGACCCAAGCGCCGATCTCATCCTGGTACCCGTCGTCCCCCAGGACGCGCGCACTCTCTCCGTAGAGATTCCAGATCTCGCGGAGTTCCTCCTCGGACTGGCCGGACTTGCGGAGTTCCTCGATGGAATCCCGCACCCTGCGGGTGGCGTACTCCCGCGCCAGCTCGCGGTTGGGGAAGCCCCGAACGACGAACTCGCTGTCGGGCTCACCCTGGTGAGCCCGGTCGAAGACCATCACGTCTATGCCGGCGGCCGCCGCGGCGTTTCTGATGTTCTGCACAGACAGGTTGTTCAACTGCGACCGCAGCGCGCCATACAGTCTGGCAATCTCTTCATCTGTGAGTTCCAGTTCTTGGTCGCTCATCGGCAGTCAACCTCAGCGGTCGACGACGACCGACCGCGGGAGGAGGAGGGGTCATTCTAGGTCCCTGACGCGGTCGGCCGCCCGTACATCCCGCGCTCATCCAGCTCCCACCAGAAGAGCTTCGGCGCCAGCCCCTGCTCGAACTCGGCGGTGTTCACAACCTGGGAGCCCTGCTCGGGAAGCGGCACGATGTGCTGTGCCCCCACGCCGGGACGCTCGCGGTGCACCCAGGCCATGAGCTTCGAAGTCCTGTGGCAGTCCTGCGGTTTTGCCTCCGAGCAGGTGATGGCGACGTTCCGCTCGTCTGCGAGGGCGATCATGGCGTCCATGTCGCGCACGAACTCAGGCAACTCGACACTCACGTCACCGCGGCCGCCGAGGTGGCGACCCATCCACCGATACTCGATGCCCACCTCTGCGAGCGACTCCAGCATGCGTTTCCGATTGAACTGCGGATTGAACCGGCTGCCGGGATACGACCGGACGTCCACCAGCACCTCGATCCCATGCTCGGCCAGGAGAGCCAGGAAGCGCTCGATCGGGTGGTTGCTATGGCCGATCGTGAACAGCGCCACGGCGCCGCCTCCCG
>JBDHFY010000390.1:0-3730 GCA_039590195.1 Gemmatimonadota bacterium
GCCTAACTATTGATTGTCTTGCTCTATCCATCTCCCATCTCTCCTCTCGACCGCAGCGTAATGCGCTGCCCCACCGTCAGCAAAGCGGTCCCAACCTCCCCAAAATACGGCCACCCTCCAGCCTCGGCTAGAACAACGGTCTGAGGCTGTCTCTGATCTGCACGCAGCCTAATGCCATGCAGCCTAATGGATCTGCCTGGCCACAAGTGGGGCGACCAACCGCCAGTTGCTAGATGCCGAGCCGCGGCAAAATGTTACCCGCCTCACGACTCCATGACCCTTCCCTGATCAAGACGACAGCAATCAAGACGACGGCGCCGATTGCTATGTCGGCCGTTTAACGGGCCGGCGACCTCGGCCCTCCTCCCGCGCGTCGGGCTCACCAGCCCCGGGGCGCCGTATCTGCGCACGACGGAAAGGGGAGTGAAAGTATCGCATAAGGCCCCGTGCACCCTGGGCGCACTCACAGTAGATCCGCCGGACTCCGGACACCCAGGCTGCGGCCATCCAAGACGTGCGTGTACATCATGGTCGTCCGCAAATCCCGGTGCCCCAACAACTCCTGCACCCGGCGAATATGACACCCGTCCTCCAGCAAGTGCGTCGCAAAGGAATGCCGAAAGGTGTGACATGTGGCTCGCTTACCGATCCCGGCCGCCTCCACCGCAAGCTTGACCGACCGCTGAACGGCCGAGGGATGAAGATGCTGCCGCTGACGACGACCGCTCCCGGGATCCCGCTGCAACCGCGCGGCCGGAAACACCCACTGCCACCGCCACTCTCGCCCCGCACCCCTATACTTCCGCTCCAGGGCATACGGGAGCGGCACCACGAATGCCTTCCGGGCTAGATCCCTGTCATACAGCTCCCGCACCCGCTCCAAGTGCGACCGCAACTCGGCCCGCACGAATTGCGGTAACACCGTGACACGATCCCGCGCCCCCTTCCCTCGACGCACCACGATCTGCCGCCGATCGAAATCCACGTCCTTCACCCGCAGACTCAGTGCCTCCTGAAGCCGAAGCCCGCCGCCATACAGCAATACGACCACGATTCGCGGCACACCGGAGAGCTGGCCGAGCACCGCCGCAACCTCCCCCCGCGTGAGCACGACCGGCAGTCGCCTCGGCAGCGCCGCCCGAACCACACCCCGCAAACTGTGGACACTCCGGCCCAGCACCTCCCGATACAAGAACAACACCGCACTCGCCGCCTGGTTCTGCGTCGACGCGCTCACACGAGCCTCGGTCGCGAGACTCGTGAGAAACTGCGAGATCTCGTGTACGCCCAGCTCCGCCGGATGTCGCATGCGGTGGAACCTGACGTAGCGCCTGATCCACCTGACGTACGCCTCCTCGGTCCGGCGCGAATAGTGCCGCACCCGAATCGCGCGGCGCACCTGGGCCAGTAGGCCCGGCCTACCTTCTGCCTGAGGTGACAAGCGAGTTGAGCCCTCGAGCACTGGCATGTCCTGAACACTGCCTCTACCCCATGGTATGTGTGCGTGACCTACAACTCAAAACAAAAAAACGCAGATCGTACCAAAACATCGCATTCGCTCAATGAGTATCTGCGCTAGATCTGCGCATATCTGTGACCACTCCATCGTACCGCCATCCGCGCATATCAGCGCCCTTCAGCGCAATCAGTGGCTGCCCTGATGCAGGCCCTTCGGAGACGTTACATTCTGACCGTGGAAATCACACAACCCGACTCGCGAACACGAGACTGCTGCAGATGCCAAGTATCGATTGGCCTACCTGCGGCCCGGCTGCAAGAGGCCTTGAAGTGAGAAGTGAGAAGTGAGACGTGAGAGGCAAGCGAGCCGGCGCTTTTCGCAGGCGCGGGCCGCGTGGACGCTGTTCTTGGCCGTCGTTGCGGCGGGGCTCGGCTGGCTCCTCTACCAGTGGATCACCTGGCCCGACGTCGGGGTGCTGGCGAACGAGAACCCCACGAGCACGGCGTTCATCGAGGCGTACAACGAAAGCGTGGCCGGCGCGGGCGGGACCGCCGAAGTGGACTGGCGCTGGGTGCCCTACGACGAGATCTCGCCACTCCTGAAGCGCGGTGTGTTGGTGGCCGAGGACATCGAGTTCTTCACCCACAACGGCTTCTCCACGACGGAGATCAGAGCCGCCATCGAGGACGCGGTGGAACGAGGTGAGGCCCTGCGGGGTGCGTCCACTATCACCCAACAACTCGCCAAGAACCTCTGGCTCACACCCTCCCGCAATCCGATCCGCAAGCTCACAGAGGCTATCCTCACCTGGCAGCTCGAGAAGCACCTCGAAAAACACCGCATCCTCGACATTTACCTGAACGTGGCAGAGTTCGGGACCGGCATCTACGGCGCCGAAGCCGCTTCACGGTATTACTTCAACAAACCCGCCTCTCAGCTCACGAGACACGAAGCCGCCCTCCTCGCGGCATCCCTGCCACGCCCCACGAGCTGGAATCCCCACAACCAGGTGAACCGCTACATGGCCCGCGTGGATCGCATTGAGATCCAGATCATTCAGGCGAGGTTCTTGAGGAGATACGTGGGGTGACGATGTGGAGGCGATGCATGCATCGCCCTCACATTCGTCACCTTATAACCGACTCCTGATCTTCCACCAAATCAACCCCACCACCGTCACGAACCCCACCGCGACGATGGTCCACGGCAGCAACGGGTAATCTTGTTTGAGCCAGTCGGGCACGACGATGGCGCCCCCCAATGCGCTCAGCGCAACCGCAGAGACCACCTGACCGAGCTCGGCGGCGAGGACCTGAAGTGGATAGCGACCGATCAACATGGGCTGCCACGGTGCCACCTCCAACAGCAAGCGCGTCTGTTTGTCCAGCGTGATCCAGGGCAGGCCGAGCGGCTCCTCCCCCTCCCGCCGTCGCACGATGCCGTAGGAGATCCTCTTCTTCCCTCTCCTCCGTCGCTGATACTCGGGCACGGTGAACACCGTATGCATCGATTGAACGGGAAGCCGCTGGCCGTCGCCGATGGCGAGACAACGCATCGGCCTCGTCTTCCCGTTGCTGCCAACGAGCAGGATCTTACTCCCGGACTCCACACCGATCACCGCCATCGAGTCGGTGGTGAGACGGGCAATGGGCTTCTCCATGTCCTCGGGCAGGGCGTGGTGCACGACACACATGAGGTACTGCTGCTTGAGAAGCCGGTTCAACAGGCTGGGACCACGAAACGACGACGGCTGAACCACGATGGGATGTGTGAGATCGCCACTGCCCGTTGGATCGTGGACAAGCGTCGCCTTCCCACTGCCCTGCAGGATTTTGTCGAGATGGATGGCCGTCCGGATGGTTTGATCGGTCCGAATGGTGTTGTCATCCAACTCATCGTCGACGCTCAGACATGCCGGCACCGATGCGTCGCCGTAGCTCACGTCGAGATACGCCCCGTTCTTGACCTTGAGCTTGCGTCGATTCGCCGGAGAGAGGCGCACGATATACGTGCCCTTCGACCCGGGCCGCTCGCTCGTGGCCGTCACCTGCGTCAGGTGAATCGAATGCTTCTTCGCGGATCTACCGATCATCACCCAGATTTTCCCGACGTTCGAGATGGTTGCCTGCACAGTGGGATGGGTGGCGGGGCCTTCTCCCTTCTCAGAGCTTGCGAATCAATTGGGTTGACGGCCTGTGCGGGCCAGTTCCGCCGAGGGGTTCGCGCGTTGAGGAACGCGCGCTCGGCTCTCCGTGGCGCGCCTTCACAAGG
>JBDHFY010000391.1:0-3718 GCA_039590195.1 Gemmatimonadota bacterium
CAAGGGCACGTAGTCAGAATTCCTGGAATCTCGGTGCACCGTGGCCCAAACCGTTTTCGCATAGTGTTTGCCAGTAATCGGCTCGGCGGGCAGCTTTTGCGGCACAGCAACCGTTGCCTGCGGTGTTAGTTCGTGCCTCCCTTCACAACCACCCACTATAAACATTGCGGCAAAGAACGCGGTCCCCAAGCCGTACGTTCGCATTATTTTCATCAAAGTCCCCAATTCTGATTCAAAGGTATTCACCCGGGGGCGTGTGTCGTTCGCCCGGGTGGGTTCGCCGCACCGGTAAGAACGCTATCGAGGCACCGGTTGAACCCGCACCGCGAAACCGGTTTGTTCGACCATCCCTGTGAGCCGGTCAACGCCCAGCCGGTCACTGGTCAGCTCGCTCACGTTGGGTTTTGACCAGCCATGGGGAACCCAAACCGCGCCCTGACGGAGCGCGGGGTCGATCTTCGCCCGGCCTTCCAAGCTGCCGGCTGCACTCGTCACCCGCATCGGCGCTCCGTCGTCGATTCCTGCATCGGCGGCATCCCGGGCGTGCAGATGGATCATCGCAGCGTCAAGACGCTCGCCCGGCCCGGCCGTCTCTCTCAGCGCCGAGTTCATCTTGCGCAGCTGCCGCCCCGAGATGAGTCGCAACGGCTCGGGTGACGCAGCGGACTCGTCGGAAATGGCCTGGAGTTGCGCAACCAGCGGAGCGGGCGCAAGTCGCCACCGGCCCTGTGGGAGCTTGTCCTGTACCCAACCCCGGACACTGTCGCGGACGCCGTCGATCACGACTGCTGAGACCGGCTCCTTCATGAGCGCATCGAAGTCGAGTCGGCCGCCGCGCATGTGGTCTCGAATCAGAGCTTCTCCACTGGCCTCGTCTGCCGCAACATCGCCGGGAAGAACCTTGACCCCCAGGGCCTCACCGATCTTGGCGAGAATCCACCACAACGGGCGGCGACCCTCTCCCGGCTCGAACACCGGTGCTGTGAGCTGACTGATCACTTCGACCTGCGCGCTGTCCAACCACCCCGGGAAGTCGAATCGCTCGAGCGGACCGGTACTGGAAAGCACATGAGTCGCCATCTCTGTCATGGGTGTCGGAACGATTTCCGCAACGGCCAGTACGTCCAGACGCCGAAACGCCGGGCCGATCCGCGATGCGCTCGGAAATGAGGTGAGCGGATTGCCGCCTAGCACCAGCAGGCCCCGCAGATTCCCGGCCTCGATCTCATCGACCATTGCCGAGCAGGGCATTTCACCGATCGTTTCAGTCAGATGCCCGGAGAGCTCCGGGCGACTCGCCGGGCCGGGCACATCGCGAAACACCGGCTCGTCGTACGAGTCCATGAGTTCCAGGCGTCTGCTGGCACCCGGGTGGAACCACAGCCCGCCCTTGCGATCGAAGGAATTCGTCACGATCTGCAGTGCCCAAGCCAGCCACTCGACGACATTCGCGTGTCGCTGCATGGATGTCCCGGTCCCGGTCAAGACCGCCAGCCGACCGTGCCGGCGAATCGAGGCGAGCAGGTCCTGGAGATCTGTCTCGCCGAGGCCCGTCGCCGCGCAGGTCCGCTCGAGGTCCCAGGGAGCGACGGCGTGTTCCAGCCGCTCGACGTCCAGTGCGTGTGCCGCAAGATGGTCGCGATCGGCACCGCCGCCGGGGCCGAGCAGCTCCCGCACCAGGAAAGCCAGCAGCGCATGGTCACTGGCCGGATGAAGCGCCAGATGTCGGGTGGCCATGCGCGCGGTCGCCGTCCGCCGCGGATCGGCGACCCACAGCTCGCGCCCTTCGCCGGTGAGCTTGCGCAACATGCTGGTCGGATTGGGCCAGGTCGTCTTGTGACCGTGACTGACCATAGGGTTCGACGCCACGATCAGCGCCATGCGGGTGTCCTCGAGGTCGAGTACGGGATTGGGGATCGGGGCACCGGTCATCAGTCCGGACACCAGCGGAAGGCAGGGGGTATCGATCGTCATCGCCGAATATCGCGAGCGCGTGCCCAGCGCCATTCCCAATGCATAGCCGGCCAACATCCCCAGCGAATCGGAACCGCCACCGGTTCCGATGTAGATGCCAACGGCGCTGTTGCCATGGCGATCGCGCAGCGCGGCAAGCTTCCCGGTCAGGTCATCCAGCAACTCCGTCCACTGCGTCGGCTCGAGGCCGTTGGCGCGACGGAGCATGGGTTCGCCCAGGCGCTGGGGGTGATGGTGAAGCTCGCCCATGGCCCGTCCCTTGGGACAGGTGTAGCCACGTGAAAGTGGGTGGTCGGGGTCGCCCTTCACCTTGACGACGCGATCGTCCCGCAGCTCGAGTAGGACCCCGCAAGCAGCAAGGCATGTTCGACAATAGGATCGGACCGTGCGCGATTCAGGCATCGGGATTCTCCCCGGTGAACTGGAGAAGCGGCCGCTGTCCCGGCCTGCAACCAGGGGACAAGCACGCAAGAGTACCATGGACCGACGAAGTCGAGGGCTCTTCGTCGCCGGGCTGCTCGCAGGCTGTATGGGCCTGTCCTCCGGGGAGGGGCGAGCGAGAAGATGGATGACTTGGCCTCGCTTCAGCCTCGGAATGGCCTCCAGCCGCGCGGGACCGGAACATCGAGGGCCGTGAGGACGCCGGGATCCGCCGAGCACACCACCGGAATGGAGTTGACCATCCGCGCAGCGGTCGACGTCTTCGCAGCGTCCAGGATTGTCCCGCCGTCCTGAGAGAAGCCCACCCGGAGTTTCAGGTTCGGCTCTCCATCGATCTCCAGCACGTAGTCGTCATGTTCGGCCTCCGGAATCCATTCGCTATCAAGATCGGAGTCGACGTACCAGAGGATGTCCTCGGTGACGATGGGCCTGCCATTGGACATTGCGTGCGCCGCAACCCGGATCCCGGCTGCGGTGCCCCGCCTGACGAGGCCGTTCTCACAGTCGCAAGTCGCCGGCGCGAAGTCGCATTCGGATCGGACTTCATCAAAGTCGAGGCCGGCGCCATCGGCCACCAGCTGGACCATCTCCCTGTATGCCGTCGTCATGTACTCCGCATAGTCTTCGCGCTGGCGGAGATCCTCGATACTCTCACCGAAGCCCATGAATCGCAGTGTTGTCGGGACGTAGCCGCTCATATTGCCCCACTCACGGATTCGCACGTGGCGGATCGTGTGAGTGGCGCTCGTCGCGAGTAGGGGCAGGTAGTCTCCGTGCAATCCTGGGTGGATACCGGAGCCGAGCAGGGACGACTGGCCCTCGAGGCATGATCTCTGCAAAGCGTCGTAGTGCGGAGTCGCCTTCGGGTAGGTCCCGCCGACTACGGTCACGACGTTCTTCCCCGATGACAGGATGGAGGGAATCTCCGCGTAGTTTGCGAACGGCGCGTTGTACAGCACGCAGTCGGCATCCAGCGCCAGCGCCACGTTGGCGTCCGCGGTCGCCTGGACACCGATGGGTCCGATGCCGGCAATCTCGCCGACGTCCAAGCCGCTCTTCTCTTCGTGGAAGACCACGGCGCCGACCAGTTCCAGTTCAGGATGCCGGTGAATCAAGCGAATCTGCTCCTGAGCGATTTCCCCGGTGTACCACTGGATCATTCGGTAGGTCATTCTTCGGTTCTCCCTTGGCTCGTGATGGCCCTCCCGCCCTAGTGTCCCGTTCCAGGAGTACCCCACCATTCTCAGCGCCGATCCATCGCCGCTGGCTGTGTTGCACTCGCTCGGAATATCTACAGATATTC
>JBDHFY010000392.1:0-3701 GCA_039590195.1 Gemmatimonadota bacterium
GCGCTTCAGCGCAGGGACACCGCGCGATCGTGTTAGATGTACGGAGAGGGAGGGATTCGAACCCTCGATAGGGGGTTAGCCCTATAACGGTTTAGCAAACCGGTGCCTTAAGCCACTCGGCCACCTCTCCCAAACCGTGTAGAGGCCTAAGATAATAGGCTGCTACGGGAACGGGGAGCGGGGAGCGGGGAGCGGTATTGACCATCCCGCTCCCTGCTCCCTGCTCTCTACTCCCTCCTCCCTACTCCCCAAGTTTCCGCCCGCACCAGGGGCAATGGCTCCAAAACTCGGCAGCGACTCCCCAGCCGCATCCCGGGCATTTGTCCTTTGTGTCGGGGATCTTCCACGCCCGCGTCACTTTCGCGCGGCACCAGGGGCAGTACCGCATGAACGGCATCAGCTGCCTGCGCTTGCAGGTTTTGTTTTGACAGCGGGCGGCGTAACGGACGTCGCTGTATTCGCGTGTGGCGACGTCCTTGTTGCCCGGGCCGTAGCACCACGCGCAGAATCGCCAGTCACGTTTCATCCCGCGGCCGCAGCGCCGGCACCTGACAGGGAAGGGCGTAGGGCCGCGGTACACACGCCTGCGGGAGCCGCACCAGGGGCAGTGCGGCATCGCAGCGGCGAATGGTCCGCCACACCGCTCACATTCCGAGCGGATCTCGAGCGCCTTGCCGTAGCGGCGCTTGAACTCGCGCAGGCGAATGCTCTTCCAATTGGACGTGGTGACGCTCGCCCGCGTGCGCCGGCGTCTCGCTGCCCGCCGCACCGCGCGGGGCTTGATCCGTTGAAACGCTGCCTGCATTTGGTTGGCATCGCGGAAGCGCTGACGTTCGTCGATGTTGAGCGCTTTTCTCAAGAAGTCGACGAAGTCGGGATGAAAAACTTGCCGGATCCGGTCGATGCCGGGTGGGGGCCAGGTGTACGGCCACTCGGGGAGGTGGCCCGAAAACATGCGGTAGAGCACGAGGCCGAGCGCGAACACATCGGAGCGGAACGACGGTTTTCCCAGGGCTTGTTCGGGGGCGAGGTACCCGAGCGTTCCGGTACCGGACGCGTGCGCCACCTTCGTGTTGAACGCCACCTTGGCGATGCCGAAATCGGTGAGGCGGACGCGGTCGCCGGGGAACAGGATGAAGTTCTCGGGCTTGATGTCGCAGTGGACGATGCGCTGGCTGTGGGCATACGCCGTCGCCTCGAGCATCTGCTGGGCCAGGGCGAGGGCCGTGCGGGTGGAGAGCCGCCGGCGCAGGCGGGCGCCGAGCGTTCCCTCGCCCAGGGGGTAGACGATGACGAACAGCTTGTCGATGAAGCTGGCGTTCTTGATGGGCAGGACGTTTGGGTGATCCAGATTGGCCGTGAGGCGAACCTCTTTGCGGAAATCCTCGAGGGTCTCCTTCGTCATGAACCGCTTGTGTGGCACCTTGAGGGCGACGGGAATGCCCTCGATGGTGTCGTAGCCCTTGTACACCACGGCAAAACCGCCCGCGGCGACGCGGCCGTCGACGCGGTATTTGCCGAGTTTTTGGCGGGCTTTCAGCATGGGGGGAATCTACCACGTGCAGCAGCACCTGTCGTCGGCTCCGAGCGGCCACCGCCTGTCGAGCGTCTGATCACTACCCCTTCGGCCTCATCAACTCCCGAAGCGGCTCGCAGTCGTGCAGCGGTTCCGTCGTTTCTCTTCTCGGTTCTCCGCCCTCAACGGACCGCATTGTCTCATTCTCCTGCCGGTCCGGCCCTACAATCAAGGCAGCGGGTCAATACCCGAGTGCGAACATCTCACGACGCGGATCGGCGGCGGCCATGATGAACCCCGTCTCGGGGTCCCGATACGTGATCGTGCCGTCGCCCGAAGCGTAGCTCCACAAGCCCCAGTCGCCGACCGTGTGGCCGAGACGCTCGAGCGCTGCAAACGTTGCGGCAGGGATGCGCCCCTCGAGGTTCAGGCGACCCGGGCCCGTGTTGATCTCATTACCGGTTCCCGGGAAGTTGTAGCTTCCGAGGCGCGGGTGGTCCATCGCTTGCTGGGGAGTCATCCCCCACTCGACAATGTTGAAGAAGATCTGCATCAGCGCCTGCGCCTGCAGGTCTCCGCCGGCCAGTGACAAGCCCAGAAAGGGCTTGCCATCCTTCATGATGATGAACGGCGTGTTGGTGTTGCGCGGCCGCTTGCCGGGAGCCACGACGTTGGCGAGGCTCGGGTCGAGGTTGAACTGCCCTCCGCGGTTGCCGAGGCCGAAACCCCAGCCCGGGATCATAGGCGTCGACATGTGCCCGTCGCTCTCGGTCATCGAGAACACGTTCCCTTCGGTGTCCATGACGTTCAGGCAGCTCGTATCGAACGTGTTTCGCTCAAGCATGGGGTCGACGCCGCCCGCCCGGCTCGTGCTGGCGAAGACGGTTGGGGAGTTTGAGTGCACGGCCCTCATGTTCTCCGGGTCGCCCCAGGGAGGCATGTCCTGAAACGCGCTCTCCCTGTCGATGAGCGTGATCCTCTCTTTCGCGTACTCCTTCGAGTAAAGCTCCTTGGGAATCTCCACGAAATCCGGATCTCCCAGGTACTTGTGACTGTCGGACATTGCCAGGTTGATGACCTGCGAGATCAGGTGGATGTACGCCGGGGTGTTGTAGCCCAACTCCTGCAGATCGTAGTTCTCGAGCATATTGAGCATCAAGATCAGCCGTGGGCCCTGCGACCAGGCGTCGGCGGTATAGACGTCGTAGCCGCGATAGGTCGTGTGCAGCGGCTCGTCCCACGCGCCCTCGTAGCCGGCCATGTCCTCATAGGTCATCTGGCCGTCGACGTGCTCGGCGAAAAACCTGTCGACGGCGCGGGCCGGTTCACCCTTGTAAAAAGCGTCGCGAGCCGCCTGGATGCCTTCGGAGCGCGTTCCGCCGCCGGCCAGCGTACGCTGCTCGGCCTCGATCATGTAGCGGATGAGCCTGCCGAGGTCTCTGTTGACGATGAGACTTCCGAGGCGCTGCCTGCCCTCGCCGTTCTGCAGCCAGTACTCGGCGTTGTAGGGCCAGCGCTTGACGCGCTCTTGTCCGCGGTCCATCGAGTACTTGAGTCGGTGGTGCAGGTGGAAGCCATTCTCGGCGATGTCGAGCGTGTATTGGGCGACCTCTTCGAAGCTCTTGGTCCCGTACCGATCGAGGGCGGCGAGCCATACGTCGACGTCGGCCGGGACGATCACCGAGTGCGCCGGATCCTTTCCATGCGCGATGTAGTTCTCCAACGTGGCAGCAGCAGGCGCAGTCCCCGCTCCGATGCGGGTGATAACGCGGTCCTCCTTGGCGCTATACAGGATTAACGGGGCGACACCCGACCAGCCGGCGATATCGAAAGTGGTCGCCTTGACGGCCATCGCCGCGGCTACCCCGACGTCGAAGGCGTTGCCGCCCTTCTTAAACTCCTCGATCCCGATGAGCGTGGCCGCGTAGTTGCCGGTCGCGATGACGCCGTGGGTCCCAAAGATGTCGGGGCGCATCGGCTCGACGTTGTTCTCGTCGTAGACGGTGACGTAGCTGTTGAACGGCTCGATGAGCCCGATGGGGGCACCCAGGTCCTGCTGCTGTTCCTGTGCAAGGCGTCCGGCGGTGGACGCAACGACAATGCCGGCGACCAGCGCGGTGCCGAGAGCGGTATTCTTGTTGCGCATCGGACGATCTCCCTTTCGTAGCTAGTACACCTAACGAAG
>JBDHFY010000393.1:0-3908 GCA_039590195.1 Gemmatimonadota bacterium
TGGGGCACTCACCTCATCCGCGATGCGATGCTTGACGGAACGAGGATTTGGCAGATGCAGCCAGGTGACCTGGCACTGCTCGCCGGGAGCGGAGCGTTCTATTTCGGGACGGGGTTCCTGGTCTTCAAGCTCTTCGAGCGCGCGGCGAGGGGGCGAGGGCTCCTGGGACATTACTGATGTTCTGTTGTTGCCGCCGAAGCGAGCTCACCCGGGTCGCTTTCGCACACGACAAGGAGGTCTCATGAAAGGACTGTCTCACGCGCGTGTCCCGATCGCGGTTGCAGTTGCCGCCCTTGCCCTGTTCCACCCGGCACGCGCCCAGGAGCCGCGTTCGCCGAGCGAATTTGGCGTGATGGGGATGGCTAAGATCCTGTGCTCTGCCGCGTTCGTTTCTCATCGGGATCTGGATGAGGCGCTGCTCCACAGCGTGGACTTCATTTCCGATGCCGACTGGCAGCTCCTGCTGGAGCGTGCGAGTGGAACGTCGGATGCAGCTATCGACCTCGACACTAGCGCCGGAACGGTGAACGTCACGCTCCATGGCTTTACCGGCCGGGCGAAGTACTACGGCGATCAGGGGTGTGTGATCCTTCCTCCGGGGTTCGATCATGTGTTCTTCGAGCCGGTGAAGCTCGAGAGTGCGCTACCCGATCCAATGACCCAGCCGTGGCCAACGGGCGATCTGATCTCGGACGCGCCACCGCCGGCAGGCATCGATGCAGCAAAGCTCGCAGAGGCAACCGCCGCTGCCTTCGAGAGCGAAGGACTGACGGCGGCGTTTGTCGTCGTCTATAGGGACCGGATCATCGCGGAGCAATACGGCCAAGGAGCAGGCAAGGACACACAGCTCGAGAGCTGGTCGATGGGCAAAAGCCTCACTGCTACGCTGGCCGGTGTTCTGGCGCAGCAGGGACACTTCCAGCTGGACGATGCCGCTCCGGTCGCGTTGTGGCACGCCGACCCCGAGGACCCGCGGTCACAGATACGAATCTCAGATCTGTTGCGCATGAGCTCAGGGCTGCGGTTCACCCACGCGAGCCAGCCGTCGTACGAGTGGGGTCGCGGCATCGCCGATCACTTGTACATCTATGCCGGTGGGATCGACGCTTTCAGTTTCTCCATCACGCGACCAGTGGAGTTCCCACGCAACACCGTGGGCCGCTACCGCAACTGCGATCCCCTCACCGTGGGGTACATCATCCGGCAGACCGTGGAGCGGATGGGAGAGAACTATCTCGCCTGGCCCCAGAAAGCCCTCTTCGATCGCATCGGCATCCGCAAACAGGTGCTCGAGCCCGATCCCTACGGCAATTTTCTTTTGACGGGATACGATTATGGCACGGCACGGAACTGGGCGCGTCTGGGCCTCCTCTACCTGCACGACGGCGTGTGGCAGGGCGAGCGGATCCTCCCGGAGGGCTGGGTGGACTTTGTGAGCACGGCCGCGCCGGCCTGGGACGGACCGGTTTACGGCGGGCTCTTCTGGGTCAACGGCAGCGGCAGATGGAACGTTCCGGAGACCGCCTATTACATGTCTGGCGCCGGCGGGCAGCACGTCATCATCGTGCCCACACACGATCTTGTGGTGGTCCGCATGGGACACACTCGGGGCGGACGCGCCGGCCAAATGGCCCTTAACGCGGCTCTCGGCAAGCTCATGGAGGCGATCGGGGCGATGGAAGAGTGAGGGTGAGAGAAGTGATGAAGTGGAGCAGGGGTTTTGCCACAGAGGACACAGAGAACTCTATAGCGGTTTCCTCCGCAGTCGGCGAAACGCATCGATCAACCACGAACTGTCACAACGCTCTGTGATCTCTGTGATCTCTGTGGCTATCACTATGGGGCCGGGATGGGCGGGGCTCGTGCGGAAGAATGAGACAACGGGTTCCACCTCGCTACCCTGAGGTAGGGATCCCTGCCCCACCCGAAAATCGCCGCCACAGGCGCCGCCCAGCTGGTGCAAGTAGGAATCCGAGGGCAACCAGCAGAAGGCCGGCCGTCACCGGCCGGGAGACCACGGCCCAAAAGTCGAACCCGGTCATCAGCAGCGCTCGCCGCAACGATGTCTCAACGATTGGCCCGAGTACCAGACCGAGCACAACCCCTGCCAGGGGATATTGATTGGCCTCGAGCGTCAATCCCAACGCGGCAAAGAACAGCATCACGACGACGACGCCGAGTCCGCCGAAGGCGAGCGTCCCAACCACACTCAGAGTGAGAATCGACGTGGCCAACAGCGGATAGGGAACGTCCACCAGCCGGGCGAAAAACCTGATGAAGAGCAGGCCGAACAACAGCATCACGATGTTCGTAGCCGCAATCCCACCGAAGAGCGCATACACAACGTCGCCGTGATCGGCGAAGAGGAACGGGCCCGGTTGCAGGTTGTGGATGAGGAACGCGCCGATTAGGACCGCGGTGGTGGCACTCCCCGGGATACCCAACGACAGCAACGGAATCATGGCACCCACGGCGGCCGCGTTGTTCGCCGCCTCTGGAGCCGCGATCCCCTCCACCTTTCCCTTACCGAACTCCTCGGGCTTGTTGGAAAATCGGACTTCCGCGCCGTAGCCAACGATGGCCGCCGTCGTCGCTCCCGCTCCGGGCAAAATGCCCACGAATAGGCCGAGCAGCGCCGAGCGTAGAATCGTCCAGCGCAGCGCGAGAAGTTCACGAATCCGGATCAGTCTCAGAGGAAGTGAGGCCCGATCACTCACCGGCACAACCAGAGCGTGATCTCTCCGCGCAATGCGGCGATAGACCTCCGACGCCGCAAAGAGCCCGATCATCGCCGGAACGAACGGAATACCTCCGAGAAGGGACTGAATGCCGAAGTCGAATCGCGGTACACCCGTGATCTGATCCATCCCCACGGTCGCCAGCAGCAGGCCGATCAACACGGCCGCCGTCCCCCTCAGCTGGTTTCGGCTCGCGACGGCCGACATGCAGCTCAACCCCAGCACTCCCACGGCAAAGTACTCGGCGGGTCCAAACCCGAGGGCGACGGCGGCGAGAAATGGGGTGATGCTCAACAGCGCCACCGAGGCGATGAGTCCGCCGATGGCCGACGAGTAGATGGAGATCCCGAGGGCAATGCCCGCCTCACCTCGCGCTGTGAAGTGATGCCCCTCTAAGGTCGTCATCACCGCTTCGGATGAGCCAGGGATCCTGAAAAGGATGCCGGTGATAGAGCCGGCAAAGACACCGCCGGCGTACATCGACGCGAAAAAGATCAGCGCCTGGACCGGTGAGAGCGCGTAGGTGACCGGAAGCAGGAGGGCGACACCCGTCGTAATGTCGAGCCCAGGAAGAGCACCAAGGAAGAGGCCTGTCGCTGTACCGAGAAAGACGAAGGCAAAGACGCTCGGAGTAAGCAGCAGCTCCAGACCCTGGGTGAGCTCCATCCTCTTGCAGAGGCTCTAGTAAAGGAAACGGCTAAGGCCCAAGAAAATCCCTCTCCCGTGGGGAAGTGCTATGTCCATGCCGATCCCGAAGATCAGTAAGAACAGCAACGTGAGAGCGAAGGGGCCGCCAAGCACCACGGACGCCCGCCGCTCACGGAACACCCCGAACAGCAGCGCGAACTGGAAGAGCAAGGTACCCACCAAGAAACCGAGATGCGGCAAGAGCAAGACATAGCCGATCGTTATCCCTGCCGCCAAGAGGAGATCGGTCCAACAAAACGATCCCAACAAAACGATCTCCTCTCTCGCAGGCCGTGATCCACTACCTTCCCGTCCCGCGACTCTGCAACGACCCCCCCGGCGGCAGCGTGCACTCTCTGGCGCGCGGAGAGCACAAGGTCGCAGAGACTGACGACGGCGAGACCGAAGAGGATGAGCTTTGGAAAGAAAGACGGGCCCAGGACGTCGTACTGCCCCACGCCGCGACGGAAGTTGGACGCCACA
>JBDHFY010000394.1:0-3670 GCA_039590195.1 Gemmatimonadota bacterium
TACTACGTCATGCCGTTCATCGAAGGCGAGACGTTGCGAGACAAACTCGACCGCGAGACGCAGCTCGGGATCGACGAAGCCGTGAAGATTGCAGCGGAAGTGGCGGAGGCGTTGGACGCCGCGCACCACGAAGGCGTGATCCACCGCGACATCAAGCCCGAGAACATTCTGCTCCACAAGGGCCGGCCCATGGTGGCGGACTTTGGGATCGCCCTGGCGGTCAGCGCTGCGGCGGGCGGCCGCATGACGGAGACGGGCCTGAGCCTCGGCACGCCGCACTACATGAGTCCCGAGCAGGCGACGGCGGAGAAGGAGATCACGCCGCGGTCCGACGTGTACTCACTCGGCAGTGTGCTGTATGAGATGTTGACCGGCGAGCCACCGCACTCGGGCGGGTCGGCGCAGGCGATCATCATGAAGATCGTCACGGAACCTGCCGATCCGGTGACCAAGATCCGGAAGTCGGTGCCCCCCAACGTGACGGCGGCCGTCGCCAAGGCACTGGAGAAGTTGGCGGCGGATCGGTTTGAGAGCGCAAAGGCCTTTGCCGACGCGCTGACGAACCCTGCCTACAGGCTGCCAACCGCGGTGACCGTTGGCGTTGGTGAGGGAGGGTCGCGGCGCAACGCGATCACACTCGTCGGGCTCGCCATCGCGTTCGTGGCCGGCTTCGCGGTCGCTCTTGGCTGGTCCGCCACGCGCACAACAGCGGACTCCGCTCAACCGGTGCGTCGACTGCCGCTCAGCTATGACATCGATGACGACATCGGGGCGCTGGCGCCGAACGGAGAATTCCATGTATTCTCGGCGCCCAACTCCAGCGGCGAACCCCAGCTCTGGGTTCGCCGGTGGCGGAACCTGGAACCGACCCCCATCCAGGGAACCGAGGGAGCGGTTGGAGCAGTTGCGATCTCACCCGACGGGCGCGAGGTCGCCTTCAGCAGCGACTTCCCGGGCCCCCTGCTTGCGGCTCCCATCGATGGCGGACCGGCCCGCACGCTAGTGGAATCGCAGTGGGCAGTAAGTACCTGGGGCGGAGACGGCATGATTTACTTCACGGACAGCTCGACGGCCGCCGTTGGAGCCATCAGCCGAGTGCCTGCAGGAGGGGGACCAGTCGAGCCGGTGACGGAACTGCGCGATGGCGAAGTGATGCACTTGGCCTTCAGACTGCTGCCGAACGGTCGAACCGGACTCTTCTCCGTGCACTACAACCTCGATGGCTCCGGTGCAGAGGTTTGGGCGGTCGACCTGGACGACGGTGAGCGAAAGCGTTTGGCGTTGGGTCAGAACCCGTTCTACGCGCACACGGGGCACGTGGTGTTCGGTACGGCGGAAGGATACCTCATGGCGGCGGCCTTTGACTCCGACGCCTTGGAGCTTGGCTCGCTTGGGGTGCCCGTATTGGAGAACGTTCGACGCGCGATCTTGGGGAAGGTGCCGGTGTATACGATCGCCGAGACCGGAACGATGCTGTACCGCTCGGGCGGTGGCAGCCTCCCGGTCCCGGTCTTGATCGATCGTCAGGGGGTAACCACCGGGCGCCTGCGCGAGTGGCGCGGTGCGTCGAATCCGGACATCTCGCCCGATGGAAGCCGCGTGACGTTGAGCCATGACGGGGACATCTTTGTCGTGCAGCTCGAGGGGGGGCTCACCACACAACTCACCTTCGGTGAGGGCCGAAACGAAATGCCGCACTGGTCGCCCGATGGACGGCGCGTCTTTTTCACGTCCAACCGTCAGTCGAGCGCCCCGGATCACTTCGACGTGTTCTCGATGCGCGCCGATGGTGGCGGTGAGCCGCGGCTGGAGTTCGACGGCGAACAGAGCATCGTCCGTGCGCGCTGGTCTCCCGATGGTCAATGGCTACTGCTCACCACACTGTCGGAAGGGCCGACCGGGTCGGACATCTTCGGGCTCCAGCCCGGTCCGGACGCCGAGCCCGTCCCGCTGATCACCTCGAGGTTCTGGGATTTTGACCCGGCGGTGTCGCCGGACGGTCGATGGTTGGCATACGGGTCCCCCGGGGAAGGCGTGCTCGTCGTTCCATTCCCGAACACCGACGACGCTCGTTGGCTAGTGGCAGCGGGGGGCATCGAGCCGCATTGGTCGTCAGACGGAACGGAGTTGTTTTACGCCACGGTGAACGCGGAGGGCGATTCTACGACCGTTCATGTGGCGCCGGTGGACACGGAGGTATCGTTCTCGCTCGGTAGGCCTACGGCCATCTCGAAGCACCGGGCGCCGATCGGCCAACGCCGTGTGTTCACCGTAGCGCCGGGGGAGCAGCGGGTGCTGGTCATGGAAGCCGAGTCGGAAGTGGCTGGAGAGCTGATATTGGTGCAGAACTTCTTCGAGGAGTTGAAGGGGAAGGTGGGGAACTAGATCGAACGACGGGGTTGAGCGCAAGCGCGGACGCATGCACGATCCGCGTTCGCTGACGCTCACGCTAGCTTACCCGTCATCAGTCAATCATCCGCGGCACAAGCAGTCGATCGTCCGCGGCGCAAATAGTCAATCGTCCGCGGCACCCGAGTCAAATCATCCGCGGTGCACCAGTCAAATCATCCGCGGCAATCATCCGCGGCTCGGTTGTCTGACCGCAAATCACACAGCATGTTGGATACGGATGGCAACCGATAGTAACGAATGCGCGCCTTCGCGGAACGACCGGCCTCGCTCCGCAAACCTCACGCGGCGAGCCCGGCACGCATGTCTAGTGCTGTTGGCGGCGTGCGGTGGCAGAGTAGGAGCGCCGCGCCCGGTGTATCCCGATCCGGGATTGGAGTCGGCAGACAGTCTGGTGGCCCGCGCCGTGGAAATGGGAGTTGTACCTGGTGCCGTGATCCTCGTTGCGCGTAACGGTGAGTTGCTGCTGCAGCGGGCGCACGGGTTCGCTCAAACAATGGAGTTGCAGGTGGGGACCGGCCAGCAGGAAGGCGCCACCGATCCCTACAGCGCGGCGCCGCAGGCCGTCAGCAAACCTCGGCCCATGACACCGTCGACTGTCTTCGACCTGGCATCGGTCACCAAGGTCATGGCCACGACGATGGCGCTAATGCTGCTGGTCGACCGCGGTCAAGTAGCGCTGGACGCTCCCGTGCACGTCTATCTCCCCGAGTTCCGCGGGAGTAGCAAGGACTCCATCACCGTGCGGCATCTGCTGACCCACTCAGCGGGGCTTCAGCAGTGGCAACCTATTTACTACTCGGCCACAAGCAGCGAAGAGAGCTACAGGACCATCCGTGAGATGCCGCTGGAGTGGGGAGTCGGAGAGGCGCGGCACTACTCCGATCTGGGGTTCATGCTGCTCGGCTACCTCGTCGAGCGGGTGACCGGCGTGCCGCTCGACCGGTTCGTCGCCGAGGAGCTGTACGAGCCACTGGGTCTCGAGCAGACAGGGTTCAGGACGGCGGGCTGTACCGACTGCCCACGGGGGCCGTTTGCCGCCACCTCCCACGGGAACCCCTTCGAATTCCGCATGGTGCACGATACGTCATTTGGATACACCTTCTCCGGCGATCCAACTTCCTGGAACGGTTGGCGACGGTATACGCTGGTGGGAGAGGTTAACGACGGCAACGCGTTTCATGCTCACGGCGGCGTAGCCGGGCACGCAGGCTTGTTTTCCCGCGCCACCGAACTCGCCCGCCTGCTCGAGCTGCTGCTG
>JBDHFY010000395.1:0-3632 GCA_039590195.1 Gemmatimonadota bacterium
AGACCCTCCTTGCCGGAATCCCACTCGATCGGGTTACGACCTCGATGACGATCAACGCCACCGCCGCGACCCTCCTTTCGTTCTACCTGGTCGTAGCCGAAAAGCAGGGAGTCCCGTGGAACAAGGTGGGTGGCACGATCCAAAACGACATCCTCAAGGAGTACGTGGCGCGTGGCACGTACATCTACCCTCCCGAGCCCTCGCTTCGCATCATCACGGATCTGTTCGCCTTCTGCACCGCCGAGGTGCCCAACTGGAACACGATTTCGATCAGCGGCTACCACATCCGGGAGGCCGGCTCGACGGCGGTTCAGGAAGTCGCCTTCACACTGGCCAACGGAATCGCATACGTGGAGGCAGCTCTCAAGGCCGGTCTCGACGTCGACGCGTTCGCAGCGCGGCTGTCCTTCTTCTTCAACGTACACAACAACTTCTTTGAGGAGATCGCCAAGTACCGTGCCGCCCGCCGCCTGTGGGCGGACATCATGCGCAGCCGCTTCAAGGCCAAGAAGGAACGGTCGATGATGTTGCGGTTTCACTCCCAGACGGCAGGCTCGACGCTCACCGCCCAGCAACCCGAGAACAACGTCGTGCGCGTTGCCCTGCAGGCGTTGGCAGCTGTGCTCGGTGGGACCCAATCGCTGCACACGAACTCGAAGGACGAGGCCTTGGCACTGCCTACGGAGGACTCGGTGCGACTCGCCCTGCGCACCCAGCAGGTCATCGCCCACGAAACGGGGGTCACCGATACGATCGACGCACTCGGGGGGTCGTACTTCGTAGAACAGCTGACTGACGAGATCGAGGCCGGCGCACGCCGGTATCTCGAGACCATAGAGCAGATGGGGGGAGCCGTCCGGGCAGTGGAGCAGAACTACATGCAGCGCGAGATCCACACGGCCGCCTACAGGTACCAGCAGGCGGTGGAGCGCAAGGAGCATATAGTCGTCGGTGTGAACGAATTCACCACGGAGGAGGAAGCTCCGCCGGAAACCCTCCGCCTCGATCCGGCGCTCGAGGAGCGGCAGAAAGCCAAGCTGGCGGCACTGAAGGCCCGCCGTGACCGGCAGGTGGTCAGCGCGCGGCTGGAGAAGATCACCGAAGCCGCCCGGGGTGGAAGCAACCTGATGCCCGCCATTGTCGACGCCGTCCGCGTCTACGCCACGCTCGGCGAGATCGCCGACGCGATGCGGACCGTGTTCGGTGAGTACAGACCGACCTTTTCCTTGTAACCCTGGCACCCTCGTGTTAATAGGCCGCTGGGGCTGCTAATAAGAAGCCCGTAACATGTGTACCCAGCGCCAGGACGTGATCGGGCTCACAGCCGACGACGTATCGGTCGCCGGCGAGACGGAGCCTCAGCGGGGAAGCAACGACTCGGATGAGCCTGCAGAAAGTACCACAGAGAATGTTCCTCACCAAAGGAGTGGGGAAGCACCGGGAGAAGCTCTCGAGCTTCGAGATGGCGCTCAGATGCGCCGGAATTGCACAGTTGAATCTCGTCCGCGTCTCCAGCATATTCCCGCCACACTGTAAGCTCATCAGACCTCAGGTTGGCCTGAAGATCCTGGACGCCGGCCAGGTGGTTCACGTCGTGATGAGCGAGAACGCAACCAACGAGCCTCATCGGCTGGTAGCTGCCGGTATCGGCGTCGCCATTCCCAAGGAACGCTCGCAGTACGGCTACCTTGCCGAGCATCACAGCTTCGGCCAGACAGAGCGGTCGGCGGGCGACTACGCAGAGGACCTGGCAGCCCAAATGCTGGCCACCATTCTCGGCCTCGATTTCGACCCCAACAAGAGCTACGACGAGCGCAAGGACATCTGGCGACTGAGCAACGAGATCGTCGTCACGCGCAACGTCACCCAGTCGGCGGTAGGCGACAAGGACGGTCTTTGGACCTCGGTGGTCGCCGCCGCGGTCTTCGTGGAGTAGAAGCGGGCGAGCGCTGGCTGACCGCCGCCTTCGGGTCCCGGCGGGTAACCCATCCCACACAAGCCATGAGAGCGCGAAAGGGCCGCGGAAGGACTGCCGCCCGTCGCCTGCCCGCTTCGGTGACACGCCGGAGCGACAAGCGCTCACGTCCCCGGGTTCGAGCACGGCCCAAGAGCTGGGGCGTATCCACCAAGACCGAGAAACGATCGACGGCAAAGACTGCGCGGAACCTCGTGACCGGCCGGATTCAGGGTCATCACGAGGGGTATGGCTTTCTCCTTCCGGAAGACACCCGAACCCAGGATATCTTCATCTCACGGCGCGCGATCAGGCCTGCCATGCACGGGGACAGAGCCCGCGTCTGCATCGTGTCCCACGGCCGCGGCGGGCGTCGAGAGGGAGAGGTCGTCGAAGTCCTGGAACGTGGACAGAAACGTCTGGTCGGTGTCTACCGTAAAGGCACTCGAACGAGCTCTCTGGTACCGTACGACACTCGTATCTCCTACCCGATGAAGATCACCGCGAATGCTGGAGGCGGTGCGCGGGACGGCGATCTCGTGGCTGCCGACATCACCCGTTATCCAACGTCGCGGTCCGACCTGGAGGGATCGGTTGTTGCAATCTTCGGAGCTGCCGGCGACCCGAAGGTCGAGACGGACGCCGTCGTCTTCGGCCACGGCCTGCCCACCGAGTTTCCCCCAGCGGTTCACGCCGAAGCCGCACGGATACCTGCCGACGTCCCCGCTCACGCGTTCTCAGGGCGCCTCGACCTGAGAGACGTGCTGATAGTGACCATCGACGGGGAAAACGCTCGCGATTTCGATGACGCCGTGGGGATAGAGCCAATCAGGGGCGGTGGCACCCGCCTCACCGTCGCCGTGGCCAACGTCTCAGCCTACGTGCACGCTGCGAGTGCTCTCGATCGGGAGGCAGCCAGCCGTGGCACGAGTGTCTACTTTCCCGACCGGGTGATCCCCATGTTACCCGAGGTGCTCTCGAATGGGATTTGCAGCCTGAAGCCTGGTGCCGACAGGCTGGCAAAGATCGTCCGTCTCGACTTCACTCAGCGGGGAAAGCAGCGGCGTGTCAGCTTTGCAGATGCGGTGATTCGCAATGCTGCACGGCTCACGTACACCGAAGTCACACAGATGCTCGTCGACCGCGATCGGGAGACCCGGAGGCGTTACGCTCAGCTCGTCGAGCCCCTGACACGGATGGAGGACCTGTGCCGCATGCTAATCGAGAGGCGTCGGGCGCGCGGCGCCATCGACCTGGACCTTCCCGAAGCGGAGATTGTGCTCGGCCCGGGCGGGCACCCGGAGAACATCGTGCGTGCTGATCGTACGATTGCCCACCGGATCATCGAGGAGTTCATGCTCGCGGCGAATGAGGCCGTTGCTCAGCACGTCACGGCACGGGGATTGCCGATGGTCTACCGTGTCCACGAGCCACCCACCGCCGACGCCACCCGCGAGCTGGCAACCTTTCTGGAGGGTTTTGGGCTGCGGCTCCCCGTGGACGGAGGCAGCCCCACTCCCCGCGCATACCAGCAGATGATAGAGGCGATCGCGGGAAGACCCGAGGAGCAGCTCGTCAACAGAGTGCTTCTCCGCTCGATGACACAGGCACGTTACTCCCCGGAGAACCTGGGACACTTTGGTCTGGCAACGGACTGTTACGCCCACTTCACCTCCCC
>JBDHFY010000396.1:0-3629 GCA_039590195.1 Gemmatimonadota bacterium
CGACAGCCCGCTCCCGAACGGCACGCTCATCACCAACGTGACCTACGGAATTGACAGCAACGAGACCGCTCCGGCCAACGGCACATCGGTGAGCACGACGGTAGGGTCCTCGCCTGTACTGTCCATCTCCAAGACCGCGTCTCCCGACCCTGTCTCCGCTGGCGGCTCTTTGACCTATACCCTCACCTACGCCAACAGCGGCAACGACGACGCCACCAGCGTCTTCATCACCGACACACTGCCGGCGAACACGACGTTTGTGTCGGCGACGTCCGGCGGCACGGAGGCCGGAGGTGTCGTGACCTGGAACATCGGCACCCTCGGGGCCGGCGCTTCCGGGTCGGTGCAGATGGTGGTGCGGGTCAACAGCCCGCTTCCGGACGGCACCACCATCACCAACGCGACCTACGGTATTGACAGTAACCAGACCGCGTCGGTCAATGGGACACCGGTGAACACGACGGTAACCTCCTCTCCCGTGCTGTCCATCTCCAAGACCGCGTCTCCTAATCCCGTCACGGCCGGCAGCACCCTGACCTATACTCTCACCTACGCCAACACCGGCAATGAGGGTGCCACCGGCGTCTTAATCACCGACGTGGTGCCGGCGAACACGACGTTTGTAAGCGCCACGGCCGGCGGAACACAGTCCGGAGGCGTCGTCACCTGGAACATCAGTATTCTCGGCGCCGGCGCTTCCGGGTCGGTGCAGATGGCGGTGCGGGTCAACAGCCCGCTCCCGAACGGCACGCTCATCACCAACGCGACCTACGGCATCGACAGCAACGAGACAGTCGCGTCGACAGGTGCGGCGGTGACTACTTCCGTCAGTGCGGTCGTGTCGCCAATTATCTCCTCCGCCATAGAGGTGACCTACAACTCAATCTACGTTCTTCAACCAGGAGTGCATGAGATTCGTGTGGAAGGGAGCAATTTCCAGGACGGAGCGGTTCTGGATCTCGGCGCGGGCATCTCTGCGGGCTCGACGTCGCTCACAGGTACTAGCAGCCTGACCGCGACCATCACCGTCGCATCCGGAACGCCACTCGGGCCAGTGACCATAACGGTGACCAACCCCGACAACGGTCTCGGGACTCTTGATAGGGCCCTCACGGTCGTCAAGACTGCCGATATGAATCGGGATTGCAACGTAGACGGCACCGACCTGAACATCCTCGCCAGGGCCTGGAGCACTGTGAGCACGGATGCGAACTTCGCCCCCGAAGCCGATCTCGATGGCGACGACTTCGTCGGGCCGGACGATCTCACCATCTTCGCCATTTACTTCGGACGGACACTCGCCAATTGTCCATGACCCCACTGTGATCGTCTTGTGATCAAACAGTGAGCTCAAGATCCCTCCGACCGGTGTGCTAGGATGCCCGCCGGAGGGACCGCGTTTGACCGAGACAGGGGCCAGATCCCGCCTCGATCACCCCGCATGGATTCTCCTCCTCGCGGCCGCCCCGCTCGGATTCGGGATCCTCCGCGGCCCGGCCCTCATCGACGACGCCTACATCACGTTCCGTTACGCCGAGAACATCGCGCGGGGCTACGGGTTCGTCTTCAACTCGGAGCCGCTGCTCGGCGCGACGGCCCCTCTCTATACCCTTGTCCTGGCCATGCTCCGCACACTGGGGATCGCACCGACCGTCGCGGCCTTCGCGATCGGCGTGACCGCGGCGGCGGCGACCCCCATCCTGCTCTGGAGGATCGGCATCGCTGCGTCCCGGCCGATGGCCGGGCTCCTCGGCGGACTCCTGCTCGCCCTGATGCCGGATTGGTGGCTGAACAGCAAGACCGGGATGGAGACGACCCTGGCCGGGATGCTCCTTTGCCTCACCGTCCTTCTGGATCTTCGAGGACGGCCGGTCACGAGCGGCCTGGCCGCAACACTTCTCGTTCTCACGCGCCCCGACGCGGCCGTTCTTCCGGTCCTGATCTTTGTGAAGCAGATTTTCGTCGATCGCAATCGTGCGCGCGCCCTGCGATTCGCGGTCGCGGGACTCGCCGGCCTGGTCCCCTGGCTTCTGTATGCGAGCCAGGCCTTCGGAACTTTCCTCCCGCAATCCCTGGCGGCGAAGCGGTTGATCCACCCGCTTCCCTGGCCCGAGGCGTTTCGAAGGAATTTCGGCTGGCTGACCGGGGCCGGCGATGGCTCGGCGGGAATGCTCCTGCTTTTCGCTCTCGGACTGATCGGCATCATGGCTGCGGCCCGATTCCGGCGGGCGGCGCTTCCGTTGGTGATCTGGCCGGCGGTCTCCATCGTCAGCCTCTCCCTCCTGCAGATCGGCCCCTTCTTCTGGTATCGGATCCCCTTGCTGCCCGCCGTGGCGTTCGCCGCCGCGCTGGGGCTCGAGAACCTCCGCGCTTTCGCCGCCCGCGGGCAGCCCCGTCTGGCAGCGGCCGTTGCCTGGCTGCTCCCCGCCGCGATCGTCCTCCTCCTCATCACGCAGACCGGATCCTGGGTCTGGATCGGGCGCAACCTCCAATCGGTCCACGCCAAGGAGGACGCCATGGCCGACATGGCCCGTGAGATCAGGGAGCGGGCTGCGGCCGTCAGGAGGGACCCCACATCACTGACGGTTTATGTCGGCGAGGTCGGGGTGATCGCCTACGAGCTCTTGGACACCCGCGTTATCGACAGCTCGGGAATCAACTCGAGGGTGGTGTACGAGATGCGGCGGCGGGATCGGGAGCGTTTGCTGCGCGAGAATCCCGGCTCCCCCTGGTTCGCCTTTCAGGAGCAGTCGGCGGAATGGAGCCGGGAGGTGATACGGGCCTACCGTCCCGACTTCATCGCCTCGGACGACCGGTACCTCCACCTCCCCGAACTGGCTCAAGACCCGGATTTTCGCGCCCTCTACGAGCCGGTGGAGCGCTGGACCTTCCCGAACGGCGTCTCGCTCGTCCTACTCGAGCGGCGGGACGGCCCCCCGACGGCGTCTTAACTGACTGATTCTTAATTACTTAACGGATCCGATCCACACGCTTGTAGGGCATTTTCATTCGGGATACGATCCTGGGCGCTCGCGCGCGACTTCTGGGGCTGATCAAACCATGACGCAATTCCAATCGAAATACGGACCCTGGGCGATGGTCACGGGGGCGTCCTCGGGGATGGGGGCCGCGTTCGCGAGGCAGCTTGCCGAGCGGCAACTCAATCTGGTGCTGGTGGCCCGGCGGACGGACCGGCTGCACGCTCTCGCCGAGCAACTGCAAACGAAATATGCCATCCAGACGCGCGTCGTGGCCGCCGATCTCTCGCGCGACGATTTTCTGCCGGCGATCGCGCGCGCGACCGAGGGGCTCGATGTCCACCTGCTCGTCAATAACGCCGGGGCGGGAGTGGCTGGCAAGTTCCTGAACAACGACCTGGATGCCGAGATGAGGAGTCTCAACCTGAACTGCCGGGCCCCCCTCGCGCTGACGCACCACTTCGGCCGGACGATGCAGCGGCGCGGGCGGGGCGGCGTCATCTTCCTCGCCTCGACCGTTGCGTTTGCCGGCATGCCTGGTTGGAGCAACTATGCCGCGACGAAGGCGCAGAACCTCCTCTTCGCGGAGGGGCTCGCGGCCGAGCTGCGGCGCGATGGAGTGGACGTGCTGGCCCTGTGCCCCGGCTTCAC
>JBDHFY010000397.1:0-4577 GCA_039590195.1 Gemmatimonadota bacterium
GTTCTACCAGCTCATGGGACGACTGGAGGAGATGGGACTCGTGAAAGGCCGCTATGTCGCGAAGCCGGTCAAGGGTCAAACGGTGAAGGAGCGCCGCTACGAACTGACCGCGGCCGGTGCGCGCGCCTACAAGGCCACCTGCGCCTTCTATCGCGAAAAACTCAAGTTCGGTGGACTCGATGCACCTCAGGAGGTGTGAGTTGTGAGCCGAGACTTGCACGATGCGGGCGATGCTGGGGCACCAGAGCAGACCGAGAGGTTGTTCTCGACGCTGCGCCGTTTGATACCTCGCGCACAACGGCGCCATTTCGACCCGAGCTATCACGACCTGCTCGACGACTACCTGAGCGCCGGTCGACGTCTCGGTATCTCATTCAGACTTCGCGCCGTGATGCTCGTCGTTTTTTGTCACGCCCTATCGCTGCGGGACCGGTTGAAGCACACGCTGATCCGGCGGCCGTTAAACCCCGCCGCGGGGGTGCCACAGCTACCTACCCCACCCCGAAGAGGGCTCCCAATGCAATCCTTTCTCCAGGACCTGCGATACGCGTTGCGTACGCTGGCGAAGGCGCCGGCGTACACGGCGTTCGTTGTTGTGATCTTGGGGGTCGGCATCGGTGCAAACGTGGCGATGTTCGGCGTGACAAACGCAGCCTTACTCCAAACACTCCCGTTTCCGAATGCAGATCGTCTGGTCATGGGCAGGACCACGTTCAGCGGTAGAATCAACCCATGGGTGTCCGTGCCAGACTACCAAGACTACCGGGATCAAAGTGACGCCCTGGAATCCCTCTCGGCGATCTTCGGCGCCGCCAACGGCTACACGATCACGGGAGGCGCGGAGCCCGAACGAGTCTCTGGGATTACAGTTTCAGTGAGTTTCTTCTCGACCCTGGGTATTGCCCCTCAGGCGGGCAGGCACTTCACTGCGGGCGAGGCGGAGCCTCGGGCAGCCGATGTAGCGATTATCAGTCACGGCTACTGGCAGCAAAGGTTCGGTGGATCTCCTGATGCCGTCGGGTCGACCCTGCTCGTGGATGGGACCCCACACACCATAGTGGGGGTGCTACCGGCCGGCTTCCACTTACTTGTTGATGTCGACCTCTGGCGCCCCTTACGAGAGATCGCCGACAGCAGGAACAACCACAGTTGGCTCACAATTGGACGCCTGAAGCCGGGTGTTTCGATCGAGCACGCTCAGAGCCAGATGGATGTCATCTCGGCACGACTCGCCGAGGCCTACCCGGCAACACACGAGACCAAAGCATTCCTTCTTAATAACCTTCAGGAGGCTCTGGCAGCCGGAGTCCGCCCGAGCCTGCTGCTGCTCATGGGGGCAATCGGGCTCGTACTCCTGATCGCGTGCGGAAATGTCGCCGGCCTGCTCCTCGCGCGCGGCTCCACCCGGAGCACGGAGTTATCCATCCGCGCCGCCCTCGGGGCATCGAGAGGACGCCTGGCACGTCAGCTCTTTGTCGAGAGTCTCGTGCTGGCGGCTGGGGCTGGGGTGTTGGGAACTGTTCTCGCTACGTGGCTGTCGGGATTGATTCTCGCCTTTGTTCCTTTGGACGCATTGGGAATTCGTAATGTCCCGGTTTCCGCATCGATGCTCCCGTTCGCCTTGGCGCTCTCTGTCGGGACGGCACTTCTGTTCGGTGCCCTCCCGGCCCTCTCCGCGACTCAAAACAATCCAGCCGAAGGGCTCAAGGGCGGAATGAGAGCGTCGGCGCACCGTGGAGCGACACGATTGCGGAGCACCCTGGTCGTCCTGCAGATCGCCCTCTCCGTGGTGTTGTTGATCGGGTCCGGAGTCCTGCTTCGGAGCTTCGCCCGCCTGCGCGGAGTGGACATGGGATTCGAGACCGAAAACCTACTGGGGGCCGGTCTCCAGCTACCGGCCGCCGAGTACCCGGATCCGGCGGACCTGTTTCAGTTCTATTCCGGGTTACTGGACGACATTCGGGTAATCCCCGACGTCCAATCCGCATCTGTCATCAACAAGCTGCCAATTCGCTCCCCGTGGACAAACTGGGGAGTGTGGAACCCGGCGAACCCCCCGCAGAGCCGAAGCGATCGGCGTTCGGCGTTCGCCCGAACGGTGATGCCGGGTTACTTCGCCACCATGGGGATTCCCCTTCTCTCCGGCCGCGACATTGAGAAGACGGACGATCAAACTGCCGCACGCAGGCTGGTCATCAACGAGGCAATGGCCAGGGGGCTCTTCCCGGATCAAGATCCGATTGGTCGGGAAGTCGGCGTGAACGTGTTCCGCACCAGCAGCCAAGCGTTTGAACCGACGATCCTGCAAATTGTGGGCGTCGTAGGCGATATCCGCATGAACAGCATGGCCAGAGCGCCTGGCTTCCAGATGTATTTCCCCTACAAGCAGATGCCGAGCCCGGCGATGAGCCTAGCCATCCGGACGGGAGGAGATCCCATGTTGGTGGTCGGTGCAGTTCGCAGCGCCCTCCGAGCGCGCGATGCGGACATCCCTCTCGCCAACCTAGCGACCATGGAGGAGATCGTCTCGAGTTCCGTGTCGGCCGCTCGGACTCTGAACGTGACACTTACATTCTTCGCTGCCGTGGCCGTCTTGCTGGCAGTGATTGGCCTCTACGGCGTACTCGCCTACCACGTGGCAAGGCGAATTCGCGAGATCGGCATTCGGGTGGCTCTCGGTGCCACGAGTGGGAACGTACTTCAGCTGGTGCTTCGTCGAGGGCTGGTCTTGGTGTTCGGCGGGTTGGGGCTAGGCGTAATAAGTGCCGCCGGTGCTACACGCCTCCTCGAGCAACAGCTGTTCGGCGTGAGCCCTACCGACGCAGCCACCTTCGTGGGTGTGAGCGTTTGCTTCGTGATTGTGGGAACATTGGCGTGCGTGGTTCCAGCCCTGCGAGCTGCAAGGGTGGATCCACTCGTGGCGCTGCAGGCGGAGTAGGAATCGTGTCTGGCACGTTCGCTCTTCTCGACCTGTCAATCCGGCTCGCTCACCGGCCGAGGTTCTCGGTCATATCGCTTGAACCATGCTATGGTGTTGAGCACCTTGGCGATCAGTTGGCTGGGGCGGTTGGAGATGTTGTGATACGCCCCCGGGATCTCGACCAAAGCGGTTTCGATTCTCCGCAATTTCAGGGCATGGTAGAGCTGCTTGGATTCTGAGAGCGGTGTGCGCAAGTCCGCGGTACCCACCATGACCATCGTTGGCGTCTCGATGTTTCCCACCAGGGATAACGGCGAGTATTCCCAATAACCGTCCGGATTCTCCCAGGGTGTGCCTTCATAGCGATAGTGCATGTAGCCGTCGTAGTTGTCAGCCACGAGCGTCTTGCTGATCCAATTTACGACCGGCTTAGCCACGACGGCGGCGCGGAAGCGGTTCGTCTTTCCCACGATCCAAGCCGTCATGATGCCGCCCGCACTACCGCCGGTGACGTAGAGCCGGTCTTCGTCCACATAGCCCCGCTCGATCACCGCATCGACCACGGACATCAAGTCGTCATAGTCGTTGCCCGGATAATCGTGATACAACAAGTTGCCGAACTCCTCGCCGTAGCTCGTGCTGCCACGAGGGTTCGAGTACACCACGACGTAGCCTGCGGTGGCGTAGAGCTGCACCTCAGCGCGGTGGCGTAGAGCTGCACCTCAGCCGAGAAACGGTCTCCGTAGTTGGAGATCGGTCCTCCGTGGATCTCCAACAATAGGGGATATCGACGGGTCGGATCGAAGTTGGGGGGGTGTACGATCCACGATTGAATACGCCGGCCGTCGTGCGATGATTCCGTCCAGAACATCTCGGCCGCGGCGAGCTTGCGTTGGGCTTTGAGATCTTCGTTGAGCGCGGTGAGGATCCGCCTGGTTCCGTCCGACTCCACCAGACCCACTTCGCCCGGATCTGTCGATGTGCTATACGTGAAAGCAACATCGCCATTCCGTGCCACAGAGAAGTTGCCGCCTCCGTACGGACGGCCGACCGACGTTCCTCCCAAGCTGTCCGCCACCGCTCGCAATTGCCCGCTCGACGTGACAAAGCCCACTTTGGAAACGCCTTCATCATCGTAGGCGAAATACACACCGCTACCGTCGGCTGCCCAGACGGGATCGCTCACCGATCGGTCTAACTCGTTCAAGACCGTCCGGGGTTGAGATCCGTCCGGCGTCATGAAGTAGAGGTCGCTGGTCTGATACGTCTGGATACGGTCATCGAAGCCAACGTACGCCACGGTAGCCCCGTCCGGAGCAACAGCGGGACTCGAATCGGGGCCGCGACGGTTGGTGAGCAGTTCCGTTCGGCCATCGACCACGGAAACAGAGTAGATCTCGCTCTCCCTGCGTTCGTACTCCCAATCCGGACGGCGATTCGTCGAAACGAGGATCGAACGTCCGTCCGGCATCCACACGGGTCCCCGATGATGAAAGTCTCCCGACGTAACCTGGTGCGGTGTGCCGCCGTCTGCCGGGATCAGGAAGATGTGGTTGTAGCCAGGCTCGATGAAGCCGCTGCCGTCGGCCTCGTGGCGAACCCGAGTCGTCACGCGCGGCTCATCTGCCCATTGAGCGCCTTCGGGTGCCTCCGGCAG